>NZ_JAMYQW010000038.1:0-55569 GCF_040321085.1 Mesorhizobium sp. M0522 | reverse complement strand
GAACTCCCGTCGCTAGTTATGTGGCCAAGCCGATGCGCCCGACGCCCGCCCTCTAGACCGAGGACAGCCCCGAGACGAAGATACGCAAGGCCGGTACCCAACCCGCGGATGAGAGTCTGATCAACCGTCGTCTCTGAGCTCCACCCCCAGCCCTGTGCAGCTTCAGCCGGTCCGACTGCTTCGCAAACCTGCCAAGCAGGCGAGCCTTCTTGCCTTCAACCTTGACAGGGAACATGAGAGACTAGGTTCGTGATCAAGACCGGCGAACCGGACTGGAACGATCTGCGCTACTTTCTCGCTGCCGCCCGCGCGGGAACGTTGTCGGGAGCAGCGCGCGTGCTCGGCGTGCGTCACACGACGATCAGCCGGCGCCTGGCTGCTCTTGAGGCGGCACTCGGGGTTTCGCTTGTCGTGCGAACGCGGCAAGGCATTGAGATCACGCCGCTTGGCCAGACATTGCTGCCGCTCGGCGATGACCTTGAACGTACCATGCAAGCACTGACGGCGCTTGTGCGTTCGGGCAAGAATAGCGTTCGGCTGGCACTGCCGTCGGGCTTCAGCCCCCTTTTTGCCGAGCGTATGGCCGGGTTCCATAAGGCCCACCCGGATATCAACCTGGAACTGACGAGCGGCAGCAGGCCAGTGGACCTGCAGCACGGCGAGGCCGACCTTGCGGTCAGGATCGGCACCGTCGCCGCAGACGATTTGATCGCGCAGAAGCTTTGTGTTGCGGGCTGGTCGATCTATGCGTCCCAGCGCTATCTCGACCGTCACCCAATGCCCATCGACCCTCGCCAGTTGGCCGGACACGAGATCATTGGATTTCACGCAAGCCTTGCCGGCGTCCCCGGCGCCAAATGGGTTGAGGCGCACGGCGCCGGCGCGACAATTGTCCTTCGCGTTGCCGAAATGACGGAAATGCTGGCGGCGGCTCTGAGTGGCGCCGGTCTGGCGGTAATGCCCTGCATGTTGGCCGAAGCTGAACCGCGGATGGTGCGCCTTGCCCCCGACATTCTCGGCAGTCATCCGGTGTCGCTCGTCTATCGCCGTGAAATCGGGGCGGAGGCGCCGGTGCGCGCCGTCATCCGCTTCGTTTCTACCATCATCAAGGACCGTGCCGCGCTGATCAGCGGCGAAACGCGATAAGCGTCTGGTGCCGCGCTTGCGTGGGTGCCGAAGATTGGCAGTCGTCACATGGGACGCTTGTCCGCGATCTTTTTCGGGTCGCGGCCTACCATGCCGGCGTCGGCTTTCCTGTGCTTGTCGGCAAGCCTGCGAATGCGATCGAAGCGGCTTTCCTCGGCCACTTTGGTCTTCGCCGCTGCCTTTGGCTTCGGGACGAATGCGATCATGGATCGATCTCCTTGCCGATGGCGCGGCCGGGGAAGAACCCCGGCGGCTGTCTTTTCAGGCTTGTTTCGGGCAGCGGCTGGTCAATAGCCCATGCCGCCGGTCGAAGCAGCGGCGTCCTTGGCCGAAACGTCGGTGATCATGGCTTCCGCAGTGATCAGGAGCGCCGCAATGGAGCCCGCGTCCTGCAGTGCCGTCCGCACCACCTTCGCGGGGTCGACGATGCCGGCCTTGATCATGTCGACATAGACCTCGTTCTGGGCATCGAAGCCCTGATTGTGGTCCTTGCCGTCGGCGAGCTTGCCGATGACGATCGAACCTTCGACGCCGGAATTCTCGGCGATCTGCCGGATTGGCGCTTCGAGCGCTCTCGACACGATCGAAATGCCCGCCGTCACATCGGCATTGGCTCCGGTCAGCCCGTTCAGCACAGCCTTGGCGCGCAGCAACGCAACGCCGCCGCCGGGAACGATGCCTTCTTCGACGGCCGCGCGCGTGGCGTTCAGCGCATCGTCGATGCGGTCCTTCTTTTCCTTGACCTCGGATTCGGTCGCGCCGCCGACGCGGATGACGGCAACGCCGCCCGCCAGCTTGGCGAGACGTTCCTGCAGCTTCTCCTTGTCATAGTCGGAAGTGGTTTCCTCGATCTGCGCCTTGATCTGCTGGACGCGCGCCTGGATGGTGGTCTTCTCGCCGGCGCCGTCGATGATCGTGGTGGTGTCCTTCTCGATCAGCACGCGCTTGGCGCGGCCGAGCATGTCTATGGTGATGTTCTCCAGCTTGATGCCGAGATCCTCGGAAATCATCTGTCCGGCGGTGAGCACGGCAATGTCTTCCAGCATCGCCTTGCGCCGGTCACCGAAGCCAGGCGCCTTGACGGCCGCTACCTTGAGGCCGCCGCGCAGCTTGTTGACGACCAGCGTTGCCAACGCTTCGCCCTCGACGTCCTCGGAGATGATCAACAGCGGCCTGCCGCTTTGCACCACGGCTTCGAGGATGGGCAGCAGCGCCTGCAGATTTCCGAGCTTCTTTTCGTGGATGAGGACGTAAGGGTCTTCCAGCTCGGCGCGCATCTTCTCGGCATTGGTGACGAAATAGGGCGAGAGATAGCCGCGGTCGAACTGCATGCCTTCGACGACGTCTAGTTCGGTTTCGGCGGTCTTGGCCTCCTCGACGGTGATGACGCCGTCATTGCCGACCTTGTCCATCGCCTTGGCGATCATGGCGCCGACGCTGGTGTCGCCATTGGCGGCAATGGTGCCGACCTGCGCGATCTCGCCTGAGGACTTGACCTTCTTGGCGCGCGCCTGGATTTCCTGGACGACGGCGCTGACGGCAAGGTCGATGCCGCGCTTGAGGTCCATCGGGTTCATGCCGGCGGCAACGAATTTGGCGCCCTCGCGCAGGATGGAAGCGGCAAGCACCGTGGCGGTGGTGGTGCCGTCGCCGGCGAGGTCGTTGGTTTTCGAGGCCACTTCGCGCACCATCTGTGCGCCCATGTTTTCGAACTTGTCGGAAAGCTCGATTTCCTTTGCCACCGCCACCCCGTCCTTGGTGATGCGCGGCGCGCCGTAGGCCTTGTCGATGATGACGTTGCGGCCCTTGGGGCCGAGCGTCACCTTGACGGCGTTGTTGAGGATTTCGACGCCGCGCAGCATGCGGTCACGCGCGTCGGTGGAGAATTTGATTTCCTTGGCAGACATGATCTTTTCCAGTTCGGTTGTCGTGGCAAGACGCTTGCAGCGCCTGAATCAAAGCTCGGAGCGTCCTTTGCGCGCGCGGGAGGGCGCGCGGCCTTCCAATCAGGCGGCCTTCTTGGCAGCCACGGTCTTGTCGATGATGCCCATCTCGCTTTTTTCGATGATGCCCATGATGTCGGCCTCCTTCATGATCAGAAGGTCCTCGCCGTCTATCTTGACCTCGGTGCCGGACCATTTGCCGAACAGAATGAGGTCGCCGGCCTTGACGTCGAGCGGGATCAGCGCGCCGCTTTCGTCCCGCGCGCCCGGCCCGACAGCGATCACTTCGCCTTCCTGCGGTTTTTCCTTGGCATTGTCGGGGATGATGATGCCGCCCTTGGATTTGGTGTCGCTTTCGGCGCGCCGAATGACGACGCGATCGTGGAGTGGCCGGAATTTCATGGGGACTCTTTCTGGGGCCGGCTTAGGCGGCCGCCCCCTCTCTATAGGCGCCTTGGCACTCGATTGATAGGAGTGCCAAAAAATATTCATAGGGCATATAAAATATTGAACGTATTATCTTGCCTAGTCATGCCCTGGTGTTCGGGTCTTGCGGAATATTAATGAAATTGAATTTCTGTCTTTGAACACCTATTTTACGATGAAGTTCACATTCATGACTTTCGCTTCAAGGGAGATTTTACCGATGGCCGAAGGCAATCAGAACATCATGGAAAAAGCTCAGGCTCGCTTCATGGAAAATCAGAAGAAGACGGCGGAGCGGAACAAAGCAACTGCCGAATATCTCTCGGAGGCCAAGGCGAGGAGCATCAAAACGGCAAGGCTGAGGGAATTGCGACTGGCCAAGGAAGAGGCGGACCGCGCGGCGGAAGCTCTGAATCCGGTCGCACCAAAGAAGAAGCGGGCGTCGCGGACAGTTAAGAAGGCCGTATCTGCATCGACGGAGGCCAAATCATGAGCCTGACATTTCCCAACCCCAGCCGCAGCTACGACGAGGCAAGCAAACGCATTCGCTTCGTTGGCCATGACGGCATGTTCCAGATTTCCTTCTCTGTCGCAACCGATGCCATTTCCAAGATGCAGCCGGGAACGGCGGCTTCAGAAGCTACCTATCTGGCGGCCTTCGACACGGCTTCCAGCTCAATTCATGACGTCGCCAGGAATGCCTATGCCCGTACCCGCAGGAGCATGTACGTGCTGACTGCAGCCGATTTTCGCTAGATCCTTCGAGATCGCTCACAGGACGGTTGCTCAGGACTTGCGATCCGCCTTGGCTCGCCGCTTGACGTCGCGACTGTTCAGCCGGTCGACCATCGCGTCTGCATCGCGCGTATTCATGCCGACCATGAGCTGATGCTTGAGCTCGACCGGCTGGCCGGTGAAGACGTCGAAGACGGTCCAGCTGTGGGGATGCTCCATGCGCAGTGCGTAGCGGTTTGCCATCCTGGCGTCCTTTGGTTTCCGCCCGATCGATGAATGTCGCTCGATGAGGCCTGGGCGATCTCGGTCAGGCCTGGGCGATTAAGAATACTGCCGCTAGGACAAGCTCCGTCCACAAAACGACGGACAGTTTCAAGGCCAGGCTACCGTGCGCCGAGAGCATCTCCCGAGTGCGGCTCACCAAGCTCTTGATGGTCATCGACATAGTCGGCGCCGCAATCGCGACCGGCGGCGCCTTGACCCCAAGCTTTCCGCAGCAGCGATGGCTCGCGCAGAAACCGACCTCGAATGTTTGGAAACCAGACATCTTCATAGCACCGTTCTTTCAAACTCCATGCATGCCAAATGAATTCGCGGGTTGGCATCACCCTAAAGGGCGTCCGTGATGCGAAACGTCGCGGGTTGCAGGAGCAGGGCTTATTGCCGAGATCATGAAGGTTCATAATCCGCATGAGACGCGCTGATTCGCGCTTTGCCGGGATGCCTTCATGCAACGCAGCTACGCAGCCGGGAGGTCGAGGCGACGGGCGAAGGGAAAGACGATGACCGCGCCGGCCGTCGAATTGCAGAGGGCCATATTCGAGGCAGTGAACGGCGATCCCCACCTGTCGGCGGCACTGGGCGATGCAAGATTGTTCGACCATGCGCCGGAAAATGTTGCGTTCCCCCACATGACCTTCGGCCGCACCAGCGTCTACGATTGGGCAACGGGGATGGAGAACGACGCAGAACAGTTGCTGACGTTGCATGTCTGGTCGAAATCAGAGGCCAGCAAGGAAACCAATGACATCATGGACCTTGTTAGCACCCGCCTGCGCGATGCGGCTCTCTCGCTCGGCGAACATCGCCGCGCCTACCTCAAGCTCGAATTCGCCGAAGCCCGCTACGACGAGGACCTTTCGGCCCATCACGGGCTGCTGCGCTTCCGCGCCGTGATCAAGGACGAGGGCTGACCACCGGGCACTTTTTGCAAATCGGGCAATTTTGTTCTTGCTTTGTGCCGGCAGCTATGCTACTAATTTCCCTATGGTGCTGATGGCGCCAGCGACCCGCCGCAGAGGCGGGTTTTTTGTTTCAGGTTCGGTTCGCCTGAACTGCCATCGGTTGCCTTGGGCCGGATGCTTCGTCCTCCCAAATGGTCCTGCCCGCCAGATGATGTCGGTTGTCGGCGAAGGATTGGAGGGCTAGGTTAAACATTGGCGATTTCGCGGAGCCGGGCGGCGAAATGGCAATCCGGTAATCTCGCGCTTCAGGGGTGTGGCGGGCATGCATTCGAGCGTTCACCGTTCATATCACGTTCAGCACCGGCGCGTTAGAACGCTGACCATGAACATCCTTCGCCCCCACTTCCGGACCGCGGCACTGGCGCTGTCAGCCGGCGGTCTGCTTGCGTCGCAAGCGATGGCGATCCCCGTTGTCGTGCCCGAGCAGCCGCAGCCGGTCGTCCTCGCCGCCTCCGACTGCTACGCCATCGGCCAGCAGGTGGCCGAGCAGAATGGCGGCACCTTGGCCAAAGCCTCGCAGTCGACACGCGGCGGCCAGCCGGTCTGCATCATCGTCGTGCTCGTTCCGGGCAAGGAAGGGCAGCGTCCGCGTCGCTCGGAGATCGTCGTTCCGCTGAACTGAATCGTGCCGTTTCCCAGTCTGCCGGAATCGGCCTATATCTGACCAGCTTCAACAGGCCTCCCGCATGCGCGTACTCGTCGTCGAAGATGACAAGGATCTCAACCGGCAGATCGGCGACGCGCTGGTCGATGCCGGCTATGTCGTCGACCGCGCTTTCGACGGCGAGGAAGGGCACTTTCTCGGCGACACCGAGCCCTACGACGCCGTGGTGCTCGACATCGGCCTGCCGCAGATGGACGGCATCAGCGTGGTCGAGCGATGGCGGCGCGGCGGCCGCAAGATGCCGGTGCTGATCCTGACGGCACGCGACCGCTGGAGCGACAAGGTTGCCGGTATCGACGCCGGCGCCGACGACTACGTCACCAAACCCTTCCACATCGAGGAAATCCTGGCCAGGGTGCGGGCCTTGATCCGGCGTGCTGCCGGGCACGCTTCGTCCGAACTGACCTGCGGGCCGCTGCGCCTCGACACCAAGGCCTCCAAGGCCGACGTCGACGGCGTGCCGCTGAAGCTGACCTCGCACGAATTCCGCTTGCTTGCCTATTTGATGCACCACATGGGCGAGGTGGTGTCCCGGACCGAGCTGGTCGAGCATCTCTACGACCAGGATTTCGACCGCGATTCCAACACGATCGAGGTCTTTGTGGGACGGCTTCGCAAGAAGATGGGCATCGACATGATCGAAACTGTTCGCGGCATGGGCTACCGCATGCGTAAGCCGGAGGCGTAACGCGGAACCGCTGCCTACAAAACCCGCCGTCTCGAACACGCCGTCGCTGCGGTCATGGCCGCGTTCGGTGGCGTTTCGCGTCATCGCCTTTTCCACGGTCTGGGCGATCCTCACTCTGGTCGTCATCTTCACCTTGATCACCACGCTCTATCGCCAGGCCAGCGAGCGCGGTTTCGACAGCCTGCTTTCGGCGCATCTGTTCAACCTGATCGGCTCGGTCGGCGTTTCTGAAAGCGGCCAATTGACCGGCGCCCCCGACCTTGGTGATTTGAGGTTCTCGGAACCGAATTCCGGCTGGTACTGGTCGGTCGAGCCTGCCTCGGAAGGCGTGCACGGCGATCTCCATTCGTCGTCGATGACCAAGGCGATCCCGTCGCCAAGCGTTGCCGAGGTGCCCTTCAATGCCAGCTTCCAGCGCAGCTATTCAGCGGACGGCATCGAAGGCGAGCAGTTGGAGGTGTTCGAGAGCGAGTTCGTGCTCGATGCGAAAAACCGCGCCGCGCGCTTCCGCGTCATGGGCAACCAGACCGAGCTCGAGCAGGAAATCGCCACCTTCCAGCGGCGCCTTTTGACCTATCTGTCGCTGTTCGGCGTCGGCATGATCGCCATCAATGCGATTGCCATCCTGCTCGGTCTGCAGCCGCTGCGCCGGGTCAGGAATGCGCTTGCCATGGTGCGCGAAGGAACCGCGCAGCGCCTAGACGGCCGTTTCCCGGCCGAGATCGAGCCGCTCGCCAACGAGACCAATGCGCTGATCGAAAACAACAGGCGTATCGTCGAGCGGTCGCGCACACAGGTCGGCAACCTGGCTCACTCGCTGAAGACGCCGCTTGCCGTGCTGCTCAACGAGGGACGGGCGCTGGGTGGCGCCAAGGGCCAGCTGATCGCCGAGCAGGCCGCTTCCATGCAAAAGCAAGTGGACCATTATCTGCAACGTGCCCGCGTCGCCGCGCAGCGCGACAGCGTCGTCTACCGTACGCCGGTGGCGCCGCTGGTCCAGCGCATGGTTCGGGTGCTGCAGAAGCTCAACCCGCAGACGGCGCTGTCGCTCTCACTGCCGGCCACCGACATCGTCTTTGCCGGCGAACGCGAGGACCTGGAGGAGCTGCTCGGCAATCTGCTCGACAATGCGATGAAATGGGCAAGGAGCGCGGTCGCCGTTTCGGTCAAGCCAATCTCCAGCAAGGGTGGCGCTGGCACGGAAGGCGCAGCCAACCTGTTCGAGATCAGCATCGAGGATGACGGCCCCGGCATTCCCGACGACAAGGCGCGCGAGGTGTTGCAGCGCGGCCGGCGTCTCGACGAGACAAAACCGGGCAGCGGGCTCGGACTTGCCATTGTCGCCGACCTTGTCAACGAGTATGGAGGCTCCCTGGCGCTGGAACGATCCGTCATGGGTGGATTGAAGGCGATGGTTCGATTGCGGAGCCTTCAGTAATGCTTTTCCAGATTGCTTTTCCAGGTGGCCGGCTGCGGCCAAATTTCCGACAAACATCGACATTATGGCCGCACCAGCTGCTGACAGCGCGGCGGTCCAGCTCAAGAAAGCCGGTATTGGCATGAAGATTCGCGTCGCGCTCGTTTCCGCCCTGCTCGCCGTCTCCGGCTGCACAACGCTCGACAAGGGCCCGGCCGTTACGGTGACGCCGGCCGCGACGCCCCCCAGCGGCGCCAAGGTGGCGACGACGATCATCTCCGCCATGGGCGGCGGCCTCGTCGGCGGCTCTATCGGCGCCGGCCTGAGTGAGACCGAGAAGCGCAGCGCGCTCGAGGCGGAATACAAGGCGCTTGAATACACGGCGAGCGGCCAGAAAGTGGCTTGGAAGAGCGACGGTTCGGCCCATCGCGGCGAAGTGGTCGCCGCCCAGCCCTATCGCGTCGGCTCGCAGGACTGCCGGCAATACACCCATACGGTGTTTACCGGCACCGCCGGCGCCACCGCGCGCGGAACCGCCTGCCGCAATGCCGACGGCAGCTGGACGCCGCTGACGTAGCTGGCCGGCCGTCGATCCGCCGATTCCGGTCCGGCACTAAAGCGCGTCGCGTTCGACCGGCCTCATGCGACGCGCTTTAGGTTCTTGTTTTGATGCATGGTCGTTATCGCAAAACCGCTGCACACTTTTGCGCGACATGCATTATCGATCGGAGCGGCCCCGCCAAAGCGTCGCAGCACGCTTGTGTTGGCAGGGCAAGGGTCTCGTTCTATTGGAAGAGCCATGCTGTTCTGGGTCGTAGCCGCAATCCTGACGCTGGGCGCAAGCCTGGCGGTGCTGCTGCCCTTGGCCGGCGGATCGAAGAACGCGTCCGCTGCCGGCGATCACGATCTTGAAGTCTATCGCGACCAGCTGGCCGAGCTTGACCGCGATATGGCGCGTGGCCTGATCCAGCCAATGGAGGCCGAAGAGGCACGCGCCGAAATCGCCCGCCGCATCCTTCGCCTGAGCAATGCCGGCCACGCCGACGAGACGACGACGCAGCCGTCGCGGTCGACAAGGCTGGTGGCGACGGCGGCCGTGCTGCTGGTTCCGCTGGTCAGCTGGGGCCTCTATGGCCAGCTCGGCTCACCCGACCTGCCGTCGCAGCCGCTCAGCGAACGCCTGGCCAAGAACCCCGCCGACAGCTCGGTCGACGAGCTGATAGCCCGCGCCGAGGCGCACCTGGCGGCCAACCCATCCGATGGCCGCGGCTGGGACGTGCTGGCGCCGGTCTATCTGCGTATGCAGCGATACGCCGATGCGGTGACCGCCTATCGCAACGCCATCCGCCTCGACGGCGACAGCGCCGCCCGCCAGGCGGGTCTTGGCGAGGCGATCGCCAATGCGGCCGGCGGCATTGTCTCCGCCGAAGCGCAGGCGGCTTTCGAGGCGGCGTTGAAGCTCGATCCGGCCAATCCGAAGGCCTCGTTCTATCTCGCCATGGGCATGGCACAGGAAGGCCGCATAGCTGAAGCCACGGCGGCCTGGCAAAAGATGCTTGCCGCCTTGCCGCAGGGCTCGCCGTGGCGCGGCGCCGTCGAGCAGGCGCTGGCCGAATCCGCCGCCCGCAGCGTCGCTTCGGAGGCGCCCGCGAAAGGGCCGACCGCCGAGGATATCGATGCTGCTTCCTCGATGTCGCCGCAGGACCGGCAAGCCATGATCAGCACCATGGTTGCCGGCCTCGACGAAAGGCTTCGGCAAAATCCGCGCGACGAGGAAGGGTGGATGCAGCTCGTTCGTTCCTATGCCGTGCTGGGCAAGACAGATCAGGCGCGTGACGCGCTCAATCGCGGTATCGCCGTCTTTGGCGCGGACAGTGACCAGGCCAGGAAATTCACCGCCTTTGCCGCCTCGCTTGGCGTGACGGCGACGGAGTAGACGATGACGCGCAAGCAGAAACGACTGTCGGTGATCGCAGCGGGGCTAGGGTTTCTCGGTGTTGCCACGGGGCTGACCTTCTATGCGCTTGGCCAGAAGGCCTCCTATTTCTACATGCCGGCTGATCTGGCCACCGCCAGCCTTCAGCCGGGCCAGCGCATCAGGCTCGGCGGTCTCGTCGAAAAAGGCACGGTCGAGCGTAGCCAAGGCGCCACCGTCGCCTTTTCGGTGACCGACAACCAGAAGGACGTCAAGGTCACCTATACCGGCATTCTTCCCGACCTCTTCCGGGAAGGACAGGGCGTGATCACCGAAGGCTCGTTTGGCCCTGACGGAATCTTTGTCGCCGACAGCGTGCTGGCCAAGCATGACGAGACCTATATGCCCAAGGAAGTGGCCGACGGCCTCAAGGCCAAGGGCGTATGGCAGGAGAGCAAGAGTGACTAGCGGGTGCGGTGACAATGGTTGAAACCGGACATTTCGCCCTGATCCTGGCGTTTGCGCTGGCCCTGGTGCAGACGATGGTGCCGCTGTTCGGTGCGCGCACCGGCAACCATAAGATGATGGCCGTCGGCGCACCGGCCGCGCTGACCGGCTTTGCCTTGACGGCGCTGTCTTTCGTGGCGCTGGCAACCGCCTACGCCGGCTCCGACTTCTCGGTTGAGAGCGTCTGGGAGAACTCGCATTCGCTGCAGCCGCTGATCTACAAGATCACCGGAACCTGGGGCAATCACGAAGGTTCGATGCTGCTCTGGGTGCTGATCCTGACCTTCTTCGGCGCGCTCGTCGCCGTCTTCGGCGGCAATCTTCCGGCGACGCTCCGGGCCAATGTGCTTGCCGTGCAGGGAGCGATCGGCGCCACTTTCTTCCTGTTCATCCTGACGACGTCGAACCCGTTCGTCAGGCTCAATCCGGCGCCTATCGAGGGCCGCGATCTCAACCCGATCCTGCAGGACCTCGGCCTCGCCATCCATCCGCCGCTGCTTTATCTCGGCTATGTCGGTTTCTCGATCTGCTTTTCCTTCTCTGTCGCTGCCCTCATCGAGGGCCGCATTGACGCTTCGTGGGCGCGCTGGGTAAGGCCGTGGACATTGGTTGCCTGGATGTTCCTCACCGGCGGCATCGCCATGGGCTCCTACTGGGCTTATTACGAGCTCGGCTGGGGCGGCTTCTGGTTCTGGGATCCGGTCGAGAACGCATCCTTCATGCCGTGGCTGGCGGGCACGGCGCTGCTGCATTCGGCGATCGTCATGGAAAAGCGCTCGGCGCTGAAGATCTGGACGCTGCTTCTGGCGATCCTGACCTTCTCACTGTCGCTGCTCGGCACCTTCCTGGTGCGTTCCGGCGTGCTGACCTCGGTGCACGCATTCGCCACCGATCCGACGCGTGGCGTGTTCATCCTCTGCATCCTGACGCTGTTCATCGGCGGCTCGCTGGCGCTGTTTGCCTTGCGCGCCTCCCGGCTGACGGCCGGCGGCCTGTTTCACCCGATCTCGCGCGAAGGCGCGCTGGTCCTGAACAATCTGTTCCTGACCACCGCCACCGCCACCGTGCTGGTCGGCACGCTCTACCCGCTCGTCGTCGAAGCCCTGTCTGCCGACAAGATTTCGGTCGGCGCGCCGTTCTTCAACCTGACATTCGGCCCGCTGATGGTGCCGCTGCTGGTCGTCGTGCCGTTCGGGCCGCTCCTCGCCTGGAAGCGCGGCGACATTTTCGCCGTCGCCCAGCGCCTGATGGCGGCTTTCGCGGCGGCGCTGCTCGCCGTGCTGGTGACGGCCCTGTTCATCGATGGCGCTTCGGTGTTGGCGGCACTCGGTGTCGGCCTTGCCTTCTGGCTGATCTGCGGCGCGCTCACCGATCTCGCCGTCAAATCCGGCTTCGGCACCGTCGCGCCCGCCACCATGCTCAGGCGCTTCGCCGGCCTGCCGCGCTCGGTCTTCGGCACAGCGCTTGCGCATCTCGGCCTCGGGCTGACAACGCTCGGCATTGTCGGCACGCTTTGCTTCGGCACCGAAAAAATCTTGGCGATGCATGCCGGCGAGACCGTCGAACTGTCCGGCCACAAGCTGCGCTTCGAGGGGCTCTATCCGGCCCAGGGGCCTAACTACAGTGAGGATCGCGGCCGCTTCGCCCTGCTTGGCGCCGACGGTAGCGTCGCAGGCGAGATCACCTCGGCCAAGCGCTCATATCCGGTGCGCCAGATGACCACAACCGAATCCGGCATCAGGACGATCGGCTTCAGCCAGCTCTATCTTTCGCTTGGCGACGAGGGCAGCGATGGCTCTGTGGTCGTTCGTCTGTGGTGGAAGCCGCTGGTGACGCTGATCTGGGGCGGCGGACTGGTGATGATGGCGGGCGCGGCGATGTCGCTGCTTGACCGTCGCCTGCGCGTCGGCGCGCCGTCGCGCCGCAAGCCGGCGGGCGCGGTGCCATCGGCGAGCTCGTCATGAGGCAAAGGGTCACGCTGGCCTCGCTGGTCCTGCTGCTGGTGCTGTTGTTCGCTGGCGTCGCGCAGGCGGTCAAGCCCGACGAGGTGCTGGCCGACCCGGCGCTCGAGGCAAGGGCGCGGGCTTTGTCGGAAGGCTTGCGCTGCATGGTCTGCCAGAACCAGTCGATCGACGAGTCTGATGCCGACCTCGCCCGCGACCTGCGCATCCTTGTGCGCCAGCGCCTGGTCGCCGGCGATACCGACCGGCAGGTGATGGACTATGTCGTTTCGCGCTACGGCGAATTCGTGCTGCTGAAGCCACGCTTCAATCTGCGCAATGTCTTGCTCTGGGGGACGCCAGTTCTTCTGCTGCTCGTTGGCGGGACATTCATCCTGCTGGCCGCCCGCTCGCGCCGTTCGACGGCGACCGCTGTATTAACTGCCGAGGAACAGGCGGCGCTGGACAAGATGCTCCGCCGCGATTGATCGATACATTACGAAAGTTTCATGTACCGGAAATGGCGCCGTAATGTGCGGCTCTCTATTTCCTTTGTCGAGGATGCCAATCAAGGGGCGTCCCTTGAAAAGAGGATACGAGAACCATGAATGTTGCCCCCAATTCATATCTACGCACCCGCAAACGCCTGCTGGCCGCAGCCGCATCCCTGGCCATTGCCGGCGCGATCGGCTTTGGTGCTGTTGCCACCGGGACAGCCCCGGTGCTGGCCGACGCCGTGCGTGTCGAGGCACCGCAGGTCCCGAGCTTCGCCGATGTGGTCGAGCGCGTTTCGCCGGCGGTCGTCAGCGTGCGCGTCAAGGCCAAGATCCAGCCGACGGCCGATGACGGTTCCGGCCAGATGGACGACGAGGACGGCTTAGGCAATCTTCCCGACAACCCGCAGCTGAAGCGTTTCTTCCGCGAATTCCGCGGCTTTGGCGATCAAGGCGGCGATCAGGGCCCGAACGGAATGCGCCGTTTTGGACACCGTGACCGCAACAACGACCAGCCGCGGCCGGTGGCGCAAGGGTCCGGTTTCTTCATCTCCGATGACGGCTATCTCGTCACCAACAACCATGTCGTCGAGGAGGGCACCGCCTTCACCGTGGTGACCAATGACGGCAAGGAACTCGACGCCAAGCTGATCGGCACCGATCCGCGCACCGATCTTGCGGTGCTCAAGGTCGATGACGGCAACAAGTTCACCTATGTCGACTTCGCCGATGATTCCAAGGTTCGCGTCGGCGACTGGGTGGTGGCTGTCGGCAATCCGTTCGGCCTCGGCGGCACGGTTACCGCAGGCATCGTTTCGGCCCGCGGCCGCGATATCGGCGCCGGTCCCTATGACGACTTCATCCAGATCGACGCCTCGGTGAACCGCGGCAATTCGGGCGGCCCGACCTTTAACCTCAACGGCCAGGTTGTCGGCATCAACACCGCGATCTTCTCGCCCTCGGGCGGCAGCGTCGGCATTGCCTTCGATATTCCCGCTTCGACCGCCAAGCAGGTCGTGCAGGATCTGATGAAGAACGGCACCGTGCAGCGCGGCTGGCTCGGTGTCGAGATCCAGCCGGTCACGCCCGAAATCGCCGAGTCGCTTGGCCTTGGGTCCGGCAAGGGCGCGCTCGTTGCCAGCGCGCAGGACAACGGTCCCGGCAAGAAGGCCGGCATCACCGCCGGTGACGTGATCACCCAGGTGGACGGCAAGGACGTTGCTTCGCCGAAGGAACTCGCCCGCCTGATTGGCGCATACCCGCCCGGCAAATCTGTCGATGTCACGGTGTGGCGCAACGGCAAGAGCGAGGCGGTTAAGGTCGATCTCGGCAAGCTGCCGTCGAGCGACAAGCAGGCCTCGGCCGACCAGCAGCCTGCCCCCGCGCCGAAGACCGACACGCTCGCCGATCTCGGCCTGACCGTCACCAAGTCTGACAATGGCAAGGGCCTTGTGGTGACCGATGTCGACCCGGACAGCGATGCCGCCGATCGCGGCATCCAGCCCGGCGACGTCATCACCTCCGTCAATTCGGCGGAAGTGAACGGCGCCGGCGACGTCGACAAGGCGATGGCCGACGCGGTGAAGTCCGGCCGCAAGGCGGTGCTGATGCAGATCACCCGCGACGACAGCAACCGCTTCGTCGCACTGCCTGTCGCCAAGGGCTGAGCGCATGACCCCGAACACGTATTCCGTTTTCGGAAAGGCTCATGCGCCGATTCAAGGTGCTAGAGCGTCCTTTGCGCGTCCAAGAGGACGCGCGGCGCTCTAGTGGTCGACTTTTCCGGTGCGGCGGTTTTCAACACCCCCGAGCCGCCGCACGGGAAAGCACGGGGCCTGAATACGTTAGTCAGTCATCGTGTTCCGCCCCAGCGGCAGCGGGCCTCCCATCGCCCGCTGCCGCTCGAACATGCCGCTCAAGGCGTGAAGCAGTTTTAGGCTACGACATGCTAAAACAAAGACTTACCGCGTATCCCTGAATCACTTTGTTCGCGATACGTCATGGAGAAGGCCACGATGCATATGCCGGCCACTCAATCTTCCAGTGAAATCGCGTATAACGGTTCTATGAAGATTCTCGTCATAGAAGACGATCGCGAGGCAGCCGACTACCTGCAGAAGGCGTTCGCCGAGGCCGGCCATACCGCCCATGTCGCCGGCGACGGCGAAACCGGCTTCGCGCTCGCTGATTCCGGCGACTATGACGTCATGGTCGTCGATCGCATGATGCCGCGCCGCGACGGCCTGTCCGTCATTGCCGGGCTCAGGTCCAGAGGCAATACGACGCCCGTGTTGATCCTGTCGGCGCTCGGCGAAGTCGACGACCGGGTCACCGGTCTGCGCGCCGGCGGCGACGACTATCTGACCAAACCCTACGCCTTTTCCGAGCTACTCGCCCGCGTCGAGGTGCTGAACCGCCGCGCCAGCGCCAGGGAAGCCGAAACCGTCTACCGGGTCGGTGATCTCGAACTCGACCGGCTGTCGCACTCGGTGCGCCGCGCCGGGCGCGAGATAACGCTGCAGCCGCGCGAGTTCCGCCTGCTCGAATATCTGATGCGGCATGCCGGCCAGGTGGTGACGCGCACCATGCTGCTTGAAAACGTCTGGGACTATCATTTCGATCCGCAGACCAACGTCATCGACGTTCATATCTCGCGGCTGCGGGGCAAGATCGAGAAGGGCTTCGACAAGCCGATCCTGCACACGGTTCGCGGCGCCGGCTACATGCTGAAAAGCGGCTAGAACCGCATGACTCTTTCCGTGCCGGCCATCATGAAGACGACGGCAGCGCGGCTTTCGGCGCTCTACCTCCTGCTGTTCGCCATCTGCGCGGTGCTGCTCGTGTTCTACATGACCTCGCTGTCGGCGCGCATGCTGACCGGCCAGACCCAGGACACGATCAACGACGAGGTGCTCGGCCTCGCCCGCGCCTATCAGCGCGGCGGCTTGCCGCTGCTGGTCCGTGTCGTCGAGCAGCGCTCCCGCCAGCCCGGCGCCAATCTCTATCTGATCGCCGATGCCAACGGCCAGATCCTAACCGGCAACGTGCAGAGCCTGGAGCCGGGCGTGATCGAGGCCGAGGGCTGGACCATCGAACCGTTCTCCTACCGCCGCTTCGGTGAGGGCGAGCTCGAGCGGCAGCGCAACCCGGTCTCCGACCCGAACGAGCCCGCCCAGAGCGAAGTTCAGGCCGAAGGCGAGAAGGGCCACAACGCCATTGCCCTGGTGCTGCGCCTGCCCAACCAGATGATCATGCTGGTCGGCCGCGACCTCGGCGAGCCGGAGCGCTTCCGCGCCGTCATTCGCCGCGCCTTGATGCTGGCGCTCGGCATGATGGGCGTCGGCGGGCTGCTGATCTGGTTCTTCGTCGGGCGCGCGGCGCTGAAGCGCATCGACAGCGTGTCTGAGGCGAGCCGCCGTATCATGGGCGGCGATCTTTCCGGCCGGCTGCCGGTCACCGGCGCCGGCGACGAGTTCGACCGGCTGTCGGAAAACCTCAATTCCATGCTGGCCAGGATCGCCACGCTCAACGAGGGCCTGAAGCAGGTCTCCGACAACATCGCCCACGACCTGAAGACGCCGCTGACCAGGCTGCGCAATCGCGCCGAGGCGACGCTTTCCGGCAAGCACAACACCAGCGACTACCGGCAGGCGCTGGAAGGAACGATCGCCGAATCCGATCAGCTGATAAAGACCTTCAACGCCATCCTGATGATCTCGCGACTGGAAGCCGGCTATTCCTCGGAAAGCACCACCAGGGTTGATCTGGCCGCTGCCGTGCACGACGTCGTCGAACTCTACGAGCCGGTAGCGGAGGAGGCGGGCGTGACGCTCGAAACTTCGGTGCAAGGTTCCTTCGCCGTCAACGGCAATCGCGAGCTGATTGGCCAGGCGCTGTCCAACATCGTCGACAACGCGATCAAATATTCGACCGACTCGACCTCCAGGCCTACGGTTCGCGTGACGCTGGAGCGTGTCGGTAGCGAGATCAGACTCGCCGTCTCCGACAACGGCCAGGGCATTCCCGACGATGTCGACCGCGCCAGGGTGACCGAGCGTTTCGTGCGGCTGGAAAAGAGCCGCTCGCAGCCGGGTTCCGGCCTTGGCTTGAGCCTCGCCAAGGCGATCGTGACGTTCCACAATGGACGGCTTGAGCTTCTGCCCGGCAATCCCGGATTGTCCGTCGTCATGAGTTTTCCCGGGCGGGAGGATCGCTGATGGTGGCGAGGATGGCAGTGCGACGCCTCGAAACGGACAGGCTGTTGAAGCCGACGATAAAGCTCGTTCCGCTGGATGCAAGCCGCGCCAGGCAGGAATTGTCGGAGATCGCCGACGCCGCGCGGCAAAAAGAACTGCCGCGACTGGCGAAATTCTTGGCAGGCAAGGGGGTTGTCCAGGATTTCCTCGCCGCCGTGTTCGACCTGTCGCCGTTCCTGCGCGATACCGCGCGCCGCCGGCCGCGGATACTCGATGCGCTTTTCGACGAGGCCATCGAGGCGCGGCTATCATCGATCGGCGCCGCGGTCGACAAGGCAGCACGCGTACAGGCCGTCTCCGAAAGCAGCCTGATGATGGAGCTGCGCCAATGCAAGGCGGAGGCGCATTTCCTGATCGCCTTGGCCGATCTCGCCGGCGAAGCCGAGACCTCGCTGACGGTGCGGCGACTGAGCGACCTTGCCGACGCCTGCACGCGTGCGGCTGTCGATTTCCTGCTCCGCGACGCGCATGAGCAAGGCAAGCTCCGATTGCCGGATGCCAAAAATCCGGCGCGACGCTCGGGCTGGATCCTGCTCGGCATGGGCAAGCTCGGCGCGCATGAGCTAAACTTCTCCTCCGACATCGACCTCATCGCCTTCTTCGACCCCGATGCGCCGGCTGTCGTCGATCCGCTCGATGCAACCGAGCTGTTTTCGCGGCTGACCCGCCGGCTGGTCCGCATTCTGCAGGACCGCACCGAGCACGGTTACGTCTTCCGCACCGATCTCAGGCTTCGTCCCGACCCCGGCTCGACGCCGCTGGCGATTCCGGTCGAGGCGGCGCTGCGCTACTATGAGGCGCGCGGCCAGAACTGGGAGCGCGCCGCCATGATCAAGGCGCGCCCGGTGGCCGGCGATGTTGCCGCCGGCGCCGCGTTCCTGAAGGAACTGCAGCCCTATATCTGGCGCAAATACATGGACTACGCGGCGATTGCCGACGTCCATTCGATCAAGCGCCAGATCCACGCCCACAAGGGCCATGGCGAGGTCGCGGTCAAAGGCCACAACGTCAAGCTCGGCCGCGGCGGCATCCGCGAGATCGAGTTCTTCGTCCAGACCCAGCAACTCATCGCCGGCGGCCGCTTTCCCGAACTGCGCGGACGCGAGACCGTGCCGATGCTGGGCGAACTCTCCGCGCGCGGCTGGATCACCGCCGACGCGCGCGATGCGCTCACCAGGCAATACTGGTTCCTGCGCCGCGTCGAACACGCCATCCAGATGGTTGCCGACCAGCAGACGCATATCCTGCCGGAGGACGAAGAGGGGCTGGAGCGCGTCGCCCGCATGCTGGGCTTTGCCGATGCGGCAGGCTTTGCCGAAACGTTCCGCGCGGCGCTGCACCAGGTCGAGCGCCACTATGCAGCGCTGTTCGAAACCGCGCCGGAGCTTTCGGCCGGCATCGGCAATCTGGTCTTTACCGGCGACGTCGACGATCCCGATACCTTGCAGACCTTGCAGCGGCTCGGCTTCCAGCGGCCGAGCGACATCTGCCGGGTTATCCGCGGCTGGCACTTCGGCCGCTACCGCGTCACCAGGTCTGCGGAAGCGCGCGAGCGGCTGACCGAACTGACGCCGGCGCTGCTGCAAGCCTTCGGCCAGACGCGGCGGGCGGACGACGCAGTGATCCGCTTCGACGAATTCCTTGCCGGCCTGCCTGCCGGCATCCAGCTGTTTTCGTTGCTGCAGTCGAATCCGGCTTTGCTGAAGCTGATGGCGACGATCATGGGCGCGGCACCGCGGCTGGCCGCCATCATCACGCGCCGGCCGCATGTCTTCGATGGGCTGCTCGATCCGGCGCTGCTGAGCGAACTGCCAAACCGCGCCTATCTGTCGGCGCGCCTTGCCGCCTTCCTCGAAGGCGACAGAGCCTATGAAGACGTGCTCGACCGGTTGCGCATCTTTGCTTCGGAGCAAAGATTCCTGATCGGCGTCAGGCTGCTTGCCGGGTCGATCGACCCGCCGCGCGCCGGCCGCGCTTTTTCCGATCTCGCCGACCTGACCATCGAGGCGGCATTGCAAGCGGTGATGGCGGAATTCGCTTTGCGTCATGGCTATATTGCCGGCGGCCGGGTCGCGCTGCTCGGCATGGGCAAGCTCGGCAGCCGCGAACTGACGGCGGGCTCCGACGTCGACCTCATCCTGCTCTACGATCACGACGCCGATGCGGAGGAGTCCGACGGCGACAAGCCGCTTGCCCCGTCGCATTACTACAGCCGGCTGACACAGCGGCTGATCGCCGCCGTTTCCGCGCCGACCGCCGAGGGCGTGCTCTACGAGCTCGACCTTCGCCTGCGGCCGTCCGGCAACAAGGGGCCGGTGGCCACCCATGTCGACGCCTTCAAGAAGTATCAGCGCCAGGACGCCTGGACATGGGAGCACATGGCGCTGGCGCGCGCCCGCACGATCGGCGGCGATGCCGAGCTCTGCCGCGAGGTCGAGGGAGAGGTTGCCTCAGTGCTCGCTCTGCCGCGCGATCCAGCCAAGGTGATGGCCGAGGCATCCGAGATGCGCGCCATGGTCGACAAGGAGAAGCCGCCGCGCGATCCCTGGGACATCAAGCTGATTCCGGGCGGCCTCATCGATCTCGAATTCATTGCCCAGGTTGCGCTGATCACCGGAAAGATCGAGGCAGGCCGCAGGGCCACCGGCACGGCTGAGGTCCTGTCGCGCCTGGCGCCGGATTTCGCCAGCGCCCAGGTCAGGCAGGAACTGGTGGATGCCTATTCGCTCTATCTGGCGCTGACCCAGATGATACGGCTTTGCCTCACCGGCGCGTTCGAACGCGACGACGTTCCGCCAGGGCTTTCGGATCTGCTTCTGGCCGTCACCGACCTGCCGGATTTCGGGGTGCTTGAAGCGCATCTCGGGGAGACGTCGCAGAAGGTCAGAAAGGATTTCGACCTTCTGCTTCGTGCGAGACAGCCTGACGGTAACGGGCCGTAGGGTCGTTTCGGAAAGCATCGGGGGTGACGATGCAACAGGAGAAGACCATGAGAAAGACAACCAGACTTGCGCTCGTTTTCGCAGCCCTGGCCGGCGCCGTCGGCACCGCAGCCTATGCCGACGAGCACTCCGGCGCAGGGCCGCGCGACGGCATGATGATGCGCCTCGACAAGGTCATGAAGGACAATGACGGCACCATCACCTTCGACCAGTTCTCCGACGCCATGAACGCGCGGCTGCAGAAGATGGTCGCCGACAATGGCGGCAAGCTAACCGTGGCACAGCTCGCCGACGCACTGGAGAAGGCGCGCTTCGAGCAGATGGCCAGGCGCATCATCGCGCGCTATGACGCCAAGAGCGACGGCACGCTGACCGCCGACGACATCACCAGCCGTCAGAAGAAGGTCTTCGCCGTGCTCGACCGCAACAATGACGGCAAGATCGAGAAGAACGAACTGCCGAAGGGTCCCGGCGGTCACCGCCAATGGGACGGCGAGGGCAATGATGGCGCTGACGGCATGCAGTGAGAATTGACAACCGCTCCGGCGGCGCGAGCCGCCGGAGACTTATGTGCGCGTCGACGCTGAATCACCAGATCGGCCCAACTGCGAACGGACGGTGTTTCCACCGCATTCAGCTACTCTGTTCGCCGAGTCCGGTGCAGGGCGCGGCTTGTGTGGACCTGCAAAATCCGGTCGCGCAGATGGGCATAGAAGCGCGGCGGCAGCATGCCGTAATCAAAGCGGGACGGCTTCGTCCCTGGAATGGGCCACAAATCGGGACCCGGCCAAAGGAATTCATTGATCTCGGTCACGATGATCCACGACGGCATATCGTCGAGACCGAGGTGGGTTTTGAGTGGCGCAGGTATTTCTATTGCATCCGCATGATCAGCCGGAGCTGAGTGGGTAATCGGAACCACCGTTACAACTTCACGCCCCTCCACGATGCGACGGGCGGCGACAATGGCGCAGGGCCGGCTCTTGCGGCCTTCCTCCGCGCCTTTTTTGTTTTCTCTCGCCCAGAGATAGGAATAGGAAATCACCAGACCGGGGACAGGTTTTGGGAGGCTCACGGTGTCCAGTCTTTGAGCATTGCATCAAGTCCGGCGTATTGGGTCGGGACGGCGCTTTCGCCGATGGCGTTCAGCGTCTCGTCGTCCAATTCCTCGACCGGCCGGGCGACCCGTCCTCTGACCAAAACCTCGAACATAGCCGCTGACAGGAGTACTGTATGGGTCCGCCCATTCTTTGTGATTGCAACCGGCGTGCGCTGGGCGGCATCCTGAAAGCGTCCGACATTCTGCTGGAATTCCGTTGAAGTCACTCGCATCACAAGCCCTCCTTTCTTATCTAAAATAGATAAAATAGATAGACTTATCAAGGGAAAGTTCTCGCGTTGCCGGGCGGCGCGCAAGCGCATGTTCGACTGATCATGCTGGGCCTGGTCACGAAGTCATTCAGGCAGCGGCCCGGACCGCTTGCGCGGCTTTCTTGATCGGGATGCGTACCGAGACGATCGTTCCGACGCTTTCGGTCGAGCGGATCTTCAACGCGCCACCCTGAAGCTCGGCCAGCGAGCGGGAGATGGCGAGGCCGAGGCCGGAGCCGGCATGGCTCTTGGAGAACTGGTTTTGCACCTGTTCGAATGGCCGCCCGAGCTTGCTCAGCGCCGCCTTCGGGATGCCGCAGCCATTGTCCTCGATCGTCAGGATCAGCGCGCTGGAAATGCTGCGGGCTCTGACCGAGATGTGGCCGCCTTGCCCGGTGAACTTCACCGCATTGGACAGAAGGTTGATGAGGATCTGCTTGATCGCCCTGCGGTCGGCGAACAGCGTCAGCGAATCGGCGATGCGGGTTTCGACGGTGATCGACTTTTCCGCCGCCTGCAGAGAAACGACGCGAACCGTCTCCCTGATGAGCGGGCAGAGATCGATTTCTTCCTGATCCAGGGCGAACTGGCCGGCCTCGATCTTCGACATGTCGAGGATGTCATTGATCACACCGAGAAGATATTTGCCGCTGCCGTTGATGTCGGTGGCATACTCTTCGTAGCGCGGCGAACCCAGCGGCCCGAACAGCCGCCGTTCCATCAGTTCCGAGAAGCCGATGATCGCGTTGAGCGGGGTACGCAACTCGTGCGACATGTTGGCCAGGAATTCGGATTTGGCCCGGTTTGCCGCTTCGGCGCGCTCGGTTTCCTTCATGTATTTGCGATTGAGTTCGACGAGCTCACGAGCCCGTTCTTCTTCCGCGCGGCGGGCCAGACTGAGGTCATGGATTGTCGCCATCAGCCGGCGCTCGCTGTCGACCAGCTTCTCCTGGTGCAGCTTGATCTGGGTGATGTCGGAGCCGACAGAGACGGTACCGCCGTCCCTTGTCCGCAACTCGTTCACCTGCAGCCAGCGGCCGTCGGCAAGCTGGCGCTCGAAGGTCACGCCTCCCTGCGGTCCGTTGGTATTGGCAAGCCGCCGCTCCGAGGCGAAGGCCAGCATGCGTTCCTCCAGAACGGCGCGCGGAGCGCCCGGCATCACGTCGCGATCCAATAGGCCGTTGTCCTGCTGGTATTTGGAATTGCACATGATCAGGCGCTCGGACGAATCCCACAGCACGAAAGATTCGTTGATGTTTTCGATGGCCGTCCTCAGGCGCAGGTCCGCCGCTTCGGAGCGCAGCGCCAGATGCCGCTGCTCGGTTACGTCGACGGCGATGCCGATCAGCTGGATCTCCGGCGCTTCCGGGTCGATAACGTGTGCTCTTGCGCGCATCCAAACCCATTGCCCGTCGGCATGGCGCATCCGGAACACCTGGTCGATATGGTCGATCTCGCGTGCGACGATCCTGTTGGCGAGTTCGAACAAATCGCCGTCCTCGGGATGAATGATTTCATCGACTTCGCCGAACGACAGCATCGTGTCACAAGGCTCGTAGCCCAGCATGTCGTACATCGAGCGCGACCAGTACATCTTGCCGCGCACCATGTCCCAATCCCACAGGCCGCAGCGGCCGCGCACCAGCGCCATGTCGATGCGCTGGTGGGCTTCGAGATAGATGCGATCGGCGGCCTGGGCGCGCGCCGCCTGGCCGAAATAGGCGTAGAGGATGATGATCAGCACGCCGGCCGTCAGCACGAACAGCGTGACGTTGAGTGAGACCGTCTTGCGCCAGGCGTCAAAAACTGCCTCCTGCGGCACGAACGCTGCCGCGGCACCCCTTCGGCCATTCGCCAGGCTCACTGCCGCGTACCAGTCCTGTCCGCCGATGTTGACCTCCATTACCCCGGCGCGGTCGCCGAACATGAACAGCGGCTGCCCGCCCTGCACGACGCCATCGAGCGATCGCCCCTCCCAGTGCATCGACTGCGGCGATACGGCAGTGATCTTGAAGGCGCTATCGGTGATCGCCAGTACGTGGCTTCGGCCCATCGCGCCCTGACGACCGGTGCTCTCCAGCAGGTCCTGGATCGCGCCGGGCGCGGAAACCATGGTCGCGTCGGCGATCGAACTGGCCAGTTGGCCGGCGGCCAGCGCAAGGATCGCCTTGGCGTCGCGCTCGATCTCGTCGCGCTCGTTCATCAGCGACAGAAAGCGCAGTACTGCGATGATCAACAGAAACATGATGATGAGGGCCGGGATCGATCGCCGCAACAGCGGCTCGGCTGCCAGCAGCCGTCGGTAGGCAGGTTCGGCGATGAGCCGCGTATTGCCCGCGAGACCGTCGCTTCGCGCCTCGCGACGCTCAAACGCCGTCCCACCGGGCGCGCCCCACGCGTCCGCCTTCGCCATAAATGGCACTCCCCGATTTTCTGTCCCGCTTGACGATCCGGCAACGCCGCAGTTCCGAATCGTCACTAAAGAATCAAAGGTGATTCGCCTTGTCCAGAGGCGCGGCGAAAAAAGATTAAAAATCGACTAAAATAATGGGGTTTTCGGGTGGTCTTCCCTTTTTCCCACAAGGGGAGAACGGGAGGTCGCTTACGCCAGGGTGCGCTCGACGATGTCTCGCAAATCGGCCGACAGCTTCTCGGTATTGGCGATCGAAAGCAACGCCTCCCTTGCCTTGGCCTGCCGCACCGGTTCGAGCGAGCGCCACGACCTGAGCGCCGTCGCCAGCCTGGCGGCCACCTGCGGGTTGCGTTTTTCGACCTGCAGCACCGTTTCGACGAAAAGCCGGTAGCCTTGGCCGTCGGCGCGATGGAAGCCGGTCTGGTTGGCGCTGGAAAACGTACCGATGAGTGCCCGTACCCGGTTCGGGTTGGCCATCGAGAACGCCGGGTGGCTGGTCAAGGCGCGCACCGCGTCCACGGTTTGCGGGCCGGGCACGCTGGCCTGGGTCTGGAACCATTTGTCCATGACCAGCGGATCGGTTGCATATTTCGCCTCGAAATCGGCCAGTGCCTTGGTCGCTTCAGGTGAGCCATGGTGACGGTGCGCAAGAACGGTCAACGCCGCGGCACGATCCGTCATGTTGGTCGCCGATTGGAAGTGCCCGGCAGCGAGTCCCGCACCTCCCGGCAGCAAGGAGAGATAGTCCAGCAGGACATTGCGCAGTGCACGCCGCCCGGCACTGGCCGCGTCCGGGCTGAACGGACCATTGTCGGCGAGCCGATCGTAAAGGTTGGAGAATATCTCGCGGTTGGCCTCGGCGATCGCAACCGCCAGCGCCTCGCGCGCCGCGAAAATGGCGTCGGGGTCGATGTTCTTGCCGATGTCGCGGGCGATATCGGCCTCGCCCGGCAGCGCCAGCGCCAGCGCCCGATAGGCGGGTTCGAGCGCTTCGTCGCCGGCTGTCTTGCCGGCAAGCCCGGTCAGCCGGGCGCTGAACTCGGGTTGCCTGTGGTCCAGGATCTGGCGGAAGGCTGCAATCAGCGCATCGGTCAAAAGAGTGTTGAACGACTGCCAGCGCGAGAAGGCGTCGCTGTCGTGGCCAGCCAGAAAAAACTGGTCGTCGGGCCGCTGCTCGACCGAAAGCGTCACCGGCGCCGAAAAGCCGCGGTTGAGCGACATGGCTGGACGCTCGGCAATCCCGGAAAACCTGACGACATGGCGGCGTTTGCGGATATGGATGACACCGTCCTCGACGTTCGCCCCTTCGGCGCCGCTGTGGGCTATTGCCTCGCCACCGGCGCCAACCAGGCCGAAGGCAAGCGGAATGTGCATCAGCCGCTTGCGGCTTTCCGACGGTGTTGGCGGCACCGACTGCTCGATTTCGAGCGTGAATTCCCGCGCCGCCGGATTATACGCCGAACTGACGGTCAGGTTCGGCGTACCGGCCTGATGATACCACAGCGAAAACTGCGACAGGTCGCGACCTGAGACGTCTTCGAACACTTTGATGAAGTCTTCGATCGTCGCCGCCTGGCCGTCGTGACGTTCGAAGTAGAGGTCCATGCCGGCGCGGAACGTCTCGGCGCCGAGGATGGTATGGATCATGCGCACGACTTCCGAGCCTTTTTCGTAGACCGTCGCCGTGTAGAAATTGTTGATCTCGCGGTAGCGGCGAGGCCGGACCGGATGCGCCAGCGGCCCTTGGTCCTCGGGAAACTGATGGGCGCGCAGCGTACGCACCTCGGCGATGCGCTTGACGGCGCGCGAGCGCTGATCGGCCGAGAATTCGTGGTCGCGGAAAACCGTCAGCCCTTCCTTCAGGCAAAGCTGGAACCAGTCGCGGCAAGTGATTCTGTTACCTGTCCAATTGTGGAAATACTCATGCGCGATGATGGCTTCGATATTGGCGAAATCGGCGTCGGTCGCAGTTTCCTGGTCGGCAAGAACGTACTTGTCGTTGAAGATGTTGAGGCCCTTGTTCTCCATTGCGCCCATATTGAAGTCGGACACGGCGACGATGTTAAAGACATCGAGGTCGTATTCGCGGCCGAATGCCCCCTCGTCCCATTTCATTGACCGTTTCAAAGCGTCCATGGCGTAGCCGGCGAGCCTCTCCTTGCCCGGTTCGACATAGATTCCGAGCTCGACCTTGCGGCCAGACAGGGTGACAAAACTGTCCGAGATCTTGCCGAGGTCGCCCGCCACCAGCGCAAACAAATAGGACGGCTTGGGGAAGGGGTCGTGCCAGACCGCATAGTGCCAGCCGCCGGCAAGCTCGCCGCCATCGGCCGGGTTGCCGTTGGACAAAAGCAGCGGCGCCTCACGGCGCTGAGCTTCGATGCGGACCGTATAGACCGACAGGATGTCGGGACGGTCGAGGAAATAAGTGATGCGGCGAAAGCCTTCGGCCTCGCATTGTGTGCAATAGACGTCGCTCGAGCGATAGAGGCCCATTAGCGCTTCGTTCTGCGCCGGCGCCAACACGGTTTCAATTCTCAGCTGGAAGCACCTTGTCGCAGGGGGGCTGATGATTGTCAGTTGATCGGGCGTGGCGAGAAAATCCGCAGGGCTCGGTTCCTGGCCGTCGATGGCGATGCTGCGGAGCGTCAGCCCGTCGCCATCCAGCACCAGCGGCACCGACGCCGCAATCCCGTCGCGGCGTTCGACCGTCAGCACGGCGGTCACATGCGTTGCTTCAGGCGAAAGGCGGAAAGTCAGGCTGGTTTCCGGAATGAGATAATCACTGGGGCGATAGTCTTCGAGCTTGAAGACCTGGCCGGTATCTGTGCGCATTCCTTGATTTTTCCTGTCGATCCGGGAGCGGCGGGCGGGTCCGCTGGTCCAAATAATTTGAAGTCTGCGCTCTTTACACGAAACGCTCCCTCGACAAAACTGCAGCGACGTCTATTTCAGGCGATCATTTCCCAAGCATCATCGCGAGGCTTCCATGACCGTCGTCACGCCGAAATTCGGAACGAGCGCCTCTGTGTTGCGTCGCGAGGATATGGCCTTCATCAAGGGCGCGCGGGAGGCGGGTACGATCGGATCGACGCCTGCCGCGCTCAATGCGGTGACCGACGCGCTCTACCGCACCTACGGCATCAGGCATATCGACATGCCGGCAACGCCGGCGTGCATCTGGGCGGCGATCGAGGAAGCAAAAGGGGCGTGACAGCCAGACCGGATTTGCCAGTGCTTGCAGCTGGCGACCTTGCCGGCGAGCACAGCACGCTGACCGGGATCTTGCTCAAGATCGTATCGGTGGCGGTCTTCGTCGGCATGTCGTCCTGCATCAAGGCGGCAGGCACCGTGCCGGCGGGCCAGATCGTCTTCTTCCGCTCCTTCTTTGCCATTTTTCCGATCATAGCCTTCCTCGCCTTCCAGGGAAAACTCGGAACCGCCTTTTCGACAAAGCGCCCGCTCAACCACATTGCGCGCGGCGTCGTTGGTGTCTGTGCCATGGGGCTCGGCTTCTTCGCGCTGACGCGGCTGCCGCTGCCGGAGGCGATCACACTGAACTACGCGCAGCCGCTGCTGGTCGTGGTGTTCAGTTCGATCTTCCTCGGCGAAGCCATCCGCATCTATCGCTGGAGTGCGGTTGCCGTCGGCCTGGTCGGGGTGCTGATCATCTCGTGGCCGGAACTGACGCTGCTCAGTTCGGGCGCTGCCCTTGGCGATCAGGAGGTGCTTGGCGTCATCGCCGCCCTCATAGCCGCGGCGATCTCGGCCATCGCCATGCTCCTGGTTCGCAACCTCGTCCAGAGCGAGCGGACGGCGACCATCGTGTTGTGGTTTTCGGTAACCGCGAGCGTCATGGCGCTGCTTTCGCTGCCATTCGGCTGGCAGGCGCTGACGCCAGCACAAGCGGGGCTTCTGATTGCCGCGGGTTTTTGCGGCGGGCTTGGCCAGATCCTGATGACCTCGGCCTATCGCCATGCCGAGGCTTCCGTCGTGGCACCTTTCGAATACACTTCGATGATCCTCGGCGTCGTCGTCGGCTATCTGGTCTTTGGCGACGTCGCCACGATCAACATGCTGGTCGGCGGCATGATCGTGGTTGCGGCGGGGATTTTCATCATCTGGCGCGAGCGCCAGCTGGGACTCGAACGCACCCGCACCCGCAAGGCCGTCGCGCCGGAAGGGTGATCAGCCCGCTGCGTCGGTCCGCTCTTTCGCCAGCCGCATCAGCACCGCCCGCGTCTGCTCGTCGGCTGGGAAAAAAGATTCGATCGCCAGCTCCGACAGCGTCACGTCGAGCGGCGTGCCGAACACGGTGATGGTGCTGATGAACGACAGCACCGCGTCGCCATGGGCAAGCTTGAGCGGATGGATAATCGCGTTCGGTTCGACCGGCGCCGGCCGGCTGCTTTTAAGGCCGGACGGATAGGCCCGAAGCTCGCGCTCGAGCTCGACCAGAACCGGATCGGCGGCAGCGTCGTTCTGCCGCTTCAGCCGCTCCAGAAGATGCGTCCGCCATTCCGCAATGTTGACGATGCGCGGCGCGATGCCGCCGGGATGCAGGCTGAGGCGCAACACGTTGACCGGCGGCTTCAGCAGGGAGGCGTCGGCGATATTGGCGAGGAACGGGCCGATGGCGGCGTTCGCCGACACCAGGTTCCAATGCCGGTCCACGGCAAGCGCCGGGTACGGCTCGTGCGCCTTGAGCACGGTCTCGACCGCCGCCATCGCCGGTGCCATCGAGGCATCGTCAAGTGGTCGTTCGCTGAAGCTCGGGGCAAAGCCGGCGGCCAGCAGCAGCTGGTTGCGCTGCCTGAGCGGGATCGAAAGCTGCTCCGCCAGATGCAGCACCATGTCACGCGAGGGTGCGGCGCGGCCGCTTTCAACGAAACTCAGATGCCGCTGCGAGATCTCGGCCTCCATAGCGAGGTCGAGCTGGCTCATGCGCCGGCGTGTACGCCATTCGCGAATGAGACTGCCGGCGGAAACCTGGGCTGCTGTCATGACGAGATGACTAGGCCGGCAGTGGGCGCATTTCAATTACCTGCGAGGTCATGATGCCGCCCTTCCTTCCTCGCAAGGGGAGGACGGAAGACGCGTTCTGCACCGTTACCCAAGTGCCCGCAACTTCGCCTTCACTTCGAGGAAATCCCGCCACGCCAGCTTCTTGTGCGCCGGCGTTCTCAACAAATAGGCCGGATGCAGGGTCGGCATGGCGGGAATGGCGACGCCAGACGGGGTCGTGTGGACGCGCCAGTTGCCGCGCAGCCGCAATATGCCTTCGGAGGTGTTGAGCAGGGTCTTTGCCGACGGGCCGCCGAGATTGACCAGCACCTTCGGATTGACCAGTTCGATCTGCCGCTCGATGAACGGCCGGCAGATCTCGGTCTCGTGCGGCGTCGGCGTGCGGTTGCCCGGCGGCCGCCAGGGAATCACGTTGGCGATGTAGGCAGATGTCCGGTCAAGACCGATCGCGGCCAGCATGCGGTCGAGCAGCCGGCCCGAGCGGCCGACGAACGGCAAGCCCTCTATGTCCTCGTCGCGGCCCGGTGCTTCGCCGACCAGCATCACCGCGGCAGTCGGATTGCCGTCGGCGAACACCAGGTTCTTGGCGGTGAATTTAAGATTGCAGCCGTTGAATGCCGCCATGTGCTGGCGAAGCTCGTCGAGGCTTGCCGCCGATCTCGCCAGTTGCCGCGCCAATGCCGCCTGCGCCTCGTCGGGCACCGTTGACATGGCCGGGGACGTTCGCACTGCCGGTGCCGTATTCGGTCTCTCGCCCATTTCGGCGCGCGACACGCTCGTCGAGCGATGAGGCGATGCATTTTCACCGGCCGGCAGAGCGGCCGCCGCAGGCACCCGCTCGGGCGGCCTGGCTTCTGCAAACCTGTTTACCGGCTGTTCTTCAAGTGCCTCGTCGACGCCGGCGCTGGCGTAGAAGGCCAGCAGCTCGGCGAGGTCGGCTCGGCTAGTGTGGGGGGCGGCAGTCATGGTTTCACATTCGGCCGCGGAGCTTGAATTTGCAAGTTCAGCTCGACGGTATGCGCGGATCCTGCACCAGATAGAACGTCCAGCGCGGCGTGTAGTCGGTGATCAGGAAATAGAAGCTGGCGGTCTTCAGCGGGTCGATCTTGCCGTTCTTGAACAGCAGGCGGTCATACGGTTCGAAATTGCGGTCGAAATCGGCGTAGCTGCTCGACCAGATATTTTCGGGCGTTTTGTTGCGCTGGTCGAACGACAGGCCGTCGCCGAACACGCTCGGCTGGTCGAGGATCTCCTGGAGTTCGAACTGGAACTCGACCCAGGCTTGGCCGCTATTGTTGAGCACGTCGATGCGCATATACATCAGACCATTGGCGAAGTCTCCCGCCTTGCCGAACGGCTGGATCGGCCTTGTCGTGCGAATAGCCAGCGTTACCGGCGTCGCTGAATTCAGCTCTTCGGTGATGACCAGCGGATCCTCCTTCGTGCCGATGCCGGAAGCCCCGGTGATGCGGAAACCGCCGCGCTCGTCGGAAAAGGAATAGGCGCCGGTCGCCCAGACCAGTTGCTGCTCGGCACGGGCATCGAGGGCCGTCAGTGGCAGAAGCGCCAAGAGCGCCGCACGGCAAAACCGGCCGGGCGTGAAAAAAAAGCGCGTCGATGAAAAGCCAGCCGGCCCGAATATGCGCATGGCGGGAAGTATGGCCGATAAGCAAGCCGTCGAACAATTAAAAACATCAGTGCGACATATCTGTGCAAACCGAATAGGATTGAAGATTGATGCTCGTCACCGCGAATCTGTGCGGCAGGACGCGACTTTTTGACGAAATCGGTATTGTCACGTCCGCGCCGGTTTCCCGTCGCTATTTGATGCGCTATGCAGCGCGTGAGCCAGCAAGATGCCGGGAATAGCGAGCCAGTGAGGGATCGATGAGCGATATCGAACGCGAAAGCATGGAATTCGACGTGGTCATCGTCGGCGCCGGCCCGGCCGGCCTCGCCGCCGCGATCCGTCTCAAGCAGGTCAATCCCGAGCTTTCCGTCGTCGTGCTGGAAAAGGGCGGCGAAGTCGGCGCGCACATCCTGTCCGGCGCCGTCGTCGATCCGATCGGCATCGACCGGCTGCTGCCCGGCTGGCGCGAAGAGGAGGGTCATCCCTTCAGGACACCGGTCACCGACGACCATTTCCTGGTTCTCGGCCCCGCCGGTTCGTTCCGTCTGCCCAATATCCTGATGCCGCCGCTGATGAACAATCACGGCAACTACATCGTCTCGCTCGGCAATGTCTGCCGCTGGCTGGCGACCAAGGCCGAGGCGCTGGGCGTCGAGATCTATCCGGGCTTTGCTGCGGTCGGCCTGCTCTACAACGGGGCCGGTGCGGTCACCGGCGTCGTCACCGGCGACATGGGGGTCGAGAAGGACGGCACGCACGGTCCGGGCTTTGCGCCGGGCATGGCGCTGATGGGCAAATATGTCTTGATCGGCGAGGGCGCGCGCGGCTCGCTGGCCAAGCAACTGATCGCCAAACACCACCTTTCCGACGGTCGTGAGCCTGGAAAATACGGCATCGGCCTCAAGGAACTCTGGCAGATCAAACCGGAAAACCACCGGCCGGGCCTTGTCCAGCATTCCTTCGGCTGGCCGCTCGATTTGAAGACCGGCGGCGGCTCCTTCCTCTACCATCTCGAGGACAACCAGGTGGCAGTCGGCTTCGTCGTTCACCTGAACTACAAGAACCCCTATCTGTCGCCCTTTGACGAGTTCCAGCGCTTCAAGACCCATCCGGCGATCCGCGGCACCTTCGAGGGTGCCAAGCGGCTGGGCTATGGTGCCCGCGCCATCACCGAAGGCGGCTGGCAGTCGGTGCCGAAACTGTCCTTCCCCGGCGGTGCGCTGATCGGCTGCGCGGCCGGCTTCGTCAACGTGCCGCGCATCAAGGGCTCGCACAATGCCGTGCTCTCCGGAATGCTGGCGGCCGAGCATGTCTGTGATGCGATAGCCGCCGGCCGCACCAATGACGAGCTGGCCTCCTACGAGGCCACCTGGCGCGCCACCGATATCGGCAAGGACCTGAAGAAAGTGCGCAACGTCAAGCCGCTATGGTCGCGCTTCGGCACCATTGTCGGCGTCGGCCTTGGCGGCCTCGACATGTGGCTGAACACGCTGTTCGGCTTCTCGCCCTTCGGCACGATGAAGCACGGCAGGGCCGACTATGCCACGCTGGAACCGGCCGCCGCGCACCAGAAGATCGCCTACCCGAAGCCGGACGGGGTGCTGACCTTCGACCGGCTGTCGTCGGTGTTCCTGTCCAACACCAACCACGAGGAGAACGAGCCGGTGCATCTGCTCGTCGCCGACATGGACCTGCAGAAGCGCTCTGAGCATGACGTCTATGCGGGACCCTCGACGCGTTACTGCCCGGCCAGCGTCTACGAATGGGTCGACAAGGATGGCAATGCCGCCGCCGATCCTGCGGCCAAGGATGTGCGCTTCGTCATCAACGCGCAGAACTGCGTGCACTGCAAGACTTGCGATATCAAGGACCCGAACCAGAACATAAATTGGGTGCCGCCACAGGGCGGCGAGGGCCCGGTCTACCAGAACATGTAAGTCACAAGGTTTGCTCCGGACTAAACAAGATGAGGAGCAGCGCAACCGTAGGATTGTTGAATAAACCGCCTGCCTGTGTTTCCTTTCTGCGGCGACAGGGAGGAAGGAAAAATGCGCCTGGCAGTTCTGACGAGCGTTGTGGCGATCGGGGCATTGTGCGCCCCTGCAGCCTTGGCCGGCACTAAGGTGCTGGTCAAGACACGAACTTACAGCATTGCCGGAACCACCGGCGCGGCCCTGATCGAGGCCATGGATCGCAGTGGGCCGAAGCACGGCTTCATGACCCACGCCATCGCGCAGACCGGCTACAGCGTCGATGATTGGACCTTCGACGCCCATCGGGAAAACGGCGTCTGCCGCCTGCGCCAGGCCAACGGGACGCTCAATCTCTTCTATACCTATCCCAAACTAGTCTCAGCCACGTCGCCTGCGCTGCAGAAGCGCTGGAAGCGGTTCTTCGCTGGCGTCCGCGCCCATGAAGAGACCCATGGCCGCATCGCCAGACAGATGATGCGGGCCACCGAAAAGTCGCTTCGAGGGCTGACAGTCGGTGATGACCCGCACTGTTTCGATGCACGTCGCGAGGCAAAGCGCCGGATCAATGCCATCTATGCCGAATACGAGGCAAAGCAGATCGCCTTCGATGCGCACGAGCATCGCGACGGCGGCCCTGTCGAGCACCTCATCCGCGCTTTTGTGGGCCAGTAATAAGCCAGGTCGAGATTGGACTGCGGATTTTCAGCTTCGCGTCCCGCCAGGCAGCGCCGCAAGCGCGGTCGCCGTCTGGTGCTCGTCGAGCGGCTTTTGTTCATCCGACCGTAGCGAAAACTCCACCAGCATCGGCAGATGGTCTGAGCCGGTGTCCTCAAGGGTCGACGCCGAACGGATAACGATGGCGCCCTTGCTGAAAACCTGGTCGATCGGCAGTCCGGCGAAGCGCAGGAAATCCGGCAGCCTTCTGTAGAGCCAGGTCGGCCCGACCGACGGCATTACAGTCAGCTTGCCAAGCGATGCGACGCGCCGGACGGCGGCGCTCCATGGCGCTGCGTTGCAGTCGCCTGCCAGGATTGACGTCTCGCCAAGCGAGGCGATTTCGCCAGACAACCCTCCAATCTGCCGTGATTGGTTGTGCGGCCATGGCCAGGTGAGGTGGATGGCGGCGACATCGACGTCGGTTCCGCCGAAATCGACCGTGGCGATCGCCATCGCGCCGCGGCTGTCGCAGTGCGGCTCCGTGCCTATGGCAAACGGTCGTCTGGACAGCAGCGCAACGCCGAACACGCCATTGGGATATGGGCAGAGGATCCGGTGGGGATAGGCGCCGGATAGCAGCCCAAGCTTTGCCTTCCACATCTCGGACACCTCGTCGAGGGTGATCACATCAGGCTGGGTCCGGCCGATCAGCGACAGCACCTGCTCAGGCGTTGGATTGTTGAACCTGAGGTTCATCTGCAGCAGGCGGTAGACTGGCTCGTCACCGGGTTTGGCTTCGTAGGCGGCCTGCACCTGCCATAGCCGCGAAAGCGGCAAGGCATTCGACGTGGTGACAAAGGAGGCTATCGCAAACAGCAATGCGGCCGCGGCCTGCAGGCGAAACGAGGTGGCGAGCAGCGGCAGCGCGCAAAGCGCCATCAGCACCGAAAAATGGACGCGGAAATGAGCAAAGGAATCGAGGGCCGGATGCAGCGATCCGAAGAACCCGGCCACCAGCGCGGCCGAGAGTGCAAGCATTGCGACGAATGCCAGCGCAACCGTCATGTCCCGAACACGTGCCATCGCCTTGTCTATCGGCAGAAGTGCGGCTCAATCAAGATGACGAAATGTCCTGACCTGGACAGACACATGCGATTCGGCATTTACTGGAAGGCAGTTTCCGAAAAGCTCCTGAGTTTGCGCGAATGCAGTCGGTCCATCGGCATTTCAGCCAGCTTCTCCATCGCCCTGATGCCGATGGTCAGGTGCTGCGCTACTTGCCGCTTGTAGAACTCGGTCGCCATGCCCGGCAACTTTAATTCGCCATGCAGCGGCTTGTCGGATACGCAAAGCAGCGTGCCATAGGGCACCCGGAAGCGGAAGCCGTTGGCGGCGATCGTCGCCGATTCCATGTCGAGCGCGATCGCCCGTGACTGCGACAGCCGCTGGACCGGCCCGCGCTGGTCGCGCAGCTCCCAATTGCGGTTGTCGATAGTGGCGACGGTGCCAGTGCGCATGATGCGCTTGAGATCATATCCGGAAAGCCCGGTGATCTCGGCGACCGCTTCCTGCAGAGCCACCTGGATTTCGGCTAGCGGCGGGATCGGCACCCAGACCGGAAGATCGTCGTCGAGGACATGGTCTTCTCGTACATAGGCATGGGCCAGCACATAATCCCCGAGCGCCTGCGTGTTGCGCAGGCCGGCGCAATGGCCGAGCATCACCCAGGCATGCGGCCGGAGCACCGCAATATGGTCAGTGATCGTCTTGGCGTTGGAAGGCCCAACGCCGATATTGACCATGGTGATGCCACCATGATTCGGCTTCTTCAGATGATAGGCCGGCATCTGCGGCAGGCGAGGGGGCGCAGCACCCTCACCGGGCGCACCGTCCCCTGCTTTGGTCACGATGTTGCCCGGCTCGACGAACTCGACATATCCGCCACCGCCATTGGCCATCAATTCGCGTGCACGGGCGACGAATTCGTCGATGTAGAACTGGTAGTTGGTGAACAGCACGAAGTTCTGGAAATGCTGGGGACTGGTCGCCGTATAATGCGACATCCGGTGCAGCGAATAGTCGATCCGTTGCGCGGTGAACGGCGCCAGCGGCCGTGCCTCGCCCAATGCCACTTCGAACGTGCCGTTGGCGATCTGGTCGTCGGTGCCGTCGAGATCCGGCACGTCGAACAGGTCACGGATCGGCCGTTTGATGCGCTCGGCAGCAGTGCCGTCGACATGCGTGCCTTCGAGGAAGGCGAAATGCAGCGGGATGGGAGTGGTCGATTCCGAAACCGTGACGGGAACGCCGTGGTTGCGCATGATCAGCCGAAGCTGTTCGGTGAGGTAGCTTTCGAAAAGAGCAGGCTGGGTGACGGTGGTTGAGAAATGCCCCGGCGTCGGCATGTGGCCATAGGCCTGCCGCGAGTCGATTTGCGTGAAGGAACTCGTGGTGACGCCGATCTCCGGATAGAAAGCCCGGTAGCGTTTGTTGTTGTCGCCGCCCGCGGCGAGCGCGGCAAATGAATCGCGCAGGAACTTGGTGTTGCGGTCGTAAAGCACCTGTAGGGCCGCGACGGCCTTCTTGGCGTCGTTGAAGCTCTGCCGGCCAAACGGCTCCGGCGTGACCACCGATTCAATGGCTTGGGGATAGATTCGCTTTTCCATGACCCAATATAGAGAGTTGGACGCGCGGTTGGGAGGGGGTAAGGCGGCCTCAATACGCGCTGGCGGCGTTTTTCGGTCTGCTAACCGCGCTGCAGGCTAACCAGCAGCACAAAGCCGAGGCCTGACTTCCTCAACGCAGGCGCCTCGATCGTCGAGCCGGCATTGGTGCGCATTGTCGGCACGGCCAGTACCGGTACCGAAAGAACAGTCAGGATGAGCGCCGCGCGCGGCAGCAGCCGAAGCGTCTTGAGGGTGTTGGCGGCGAGGCGGTTCATTGGCGTTTTGCTTTTCTCTAAAGGTTCAGCTCTTTGTCGTTTCAGTGGTGAAGATGGTTCAAGCAACCGAGTCGGCAGGAACTGGCGACGTCCCAGGAGCGGGACGGCCGGCCGGCTTCGGCGACAAGGACGGCGAACAACATGCCGAACAGGCTCATCAGCAGGCAGACGATGGTGAAGCGGCGGGCAAGCATTGCGCGGTGTCTCCTTCAACACGCATGACAATGCCTTGCCCCGGCTGAACCGGCTCTGATCCCGGCGTTCATCTGCGGTTCAAAAATGGTTGATGATCTCTGAGAGGGTCCGCTTTGAGTGCAGCGACCCATGGCGACGCCATGGCTGCGAGACCGATAACATGAAAACGGGGCCGATTGGCCCCGCTCACCCCGGCAGGAAGGGCACGATCAGAGCTTGTGCCAGGTCTGGCTCTTGCAGATCAGCCCGCCGAGCACGCAGCCGCTCATCTTGAGCGAACTGCCGGAAAGCGATGCTTTGCCCGAATAGGTCTTGTCGGTTTCCGGGTCGGTTATGGTGCCGGCATATTTGTTGTCGCCGGCAACCTTCAGTGAACCGATGTTCTTGCCGGCAAATTTGCCGGATTTGAGCGTAATCGAAAATGCCCCGCCGCCACCCGAAATGGCGGCAGTCGATCCGGCTTGCGTTTTCCAATTGCCTTCGATCGGATCGGCCCATGCCGCGCCGGTCATCATTATTGCGGCCGCGAGGGCCAGGCTCACTTGTCGAAACATGTCTTTCCTCCCTCAGGTAAGTCCAATCGGGCTCCATCCCGGGTGTCTGCCCCTTACGCAAACGTAAGCTAGTCCAGCTCCCGGAAAAACAAAAGCGGTGCCGCGACGGAAGGGTTGCGGGTTTTTGCCCGCTCCCGAACGGCCGCGCCGGCGAAAAATGAAACGGGCCGCACACGTCTTTGTCTTCTGTGGTTAGCGGAGTCTTGATCCGCGCCTCGCAAGTTTTCTTCAAATCTTGTGCAAACCGGCGCGATTGCTGGCTTTGTATCCTTAACGAATTTTCGCGTTTACCTCTTGTTTTAGCTTTGTTTTCCTCAAATTAAGCACGCCATTTAACGACGGATTCAAGCCTCCAGGGCATTCTCGAAAGCATCGAAAGAGCGGCCGCCCCGACGGTAATCAAGGACACCGAGGGACAGACGGAGACAGCTCTCGGGAGCCAGAACAGGGGATTTGAAATGGCACGTTTTGAAATGCTTGAAGCCGGCTTCGGCGCCATGGGGGCAACTGCCCAGGCCGATATTCTTTTCGAGTTGGGCATGATGTATGCGACTGGCCGCGATTGCGAGACCGATGTCGTCGCCGCCCACAAATGGTTCAACATCGCCGCGATCAAGGGTTCGGCCCGCGCCGCGGAACTGCGCTCCGAATTGTCTGCCGCCATGTCGAAGGTCGAGATCGCCAAGGCGCTGCGCGAAGCTCGCGAATGGATGACGATGCACTGAATTCGCCGGCATCGACTTCACAAGGGTACTGACCTCACAACAGGGATGCTTCGGGTCAAGGCCGCGCAGAGGGCCGGGCCCGAACAATCAAGGCCGCGCAAGACGGCTGAGCCAACAAGATCAAGAACACGGCGGCAAGCTGTGCAATAGACAGGGAAGGCGAGCGGGTCCTGGCACCGATTCGTTGGGAAGCTCATGGCAAAAGCCGCGACCGGCCGGAACAAGGCTGGCGCGGCTTGTCTTTGGGACTGCGTGTTGCAGGCCCAATCGAGTGCCGACGATGCGTCTAGACAGCCCCGGTGAAGGATGAAATTCTCCCGCCACTCTGGAAGAGGCGCGGCCGGGATGGTCGCGCGAGAGTGGAGGAGTTGTGTCACCATGAAGAAATTCAGTATTTTGAGCGCCGCCATATTTGGCCTAATGATGACCGCGCCGGTAGCCTTCGCCGACGACATCACCTTTTCGGTGGTCGGACCGATGACCGGTCAGCTTGCCACCATCGGCGATCAGTTCAAGCAGGGCGCGCAAGCCGCCGCCGACGCGATCAACGCGGCGGGCGGCGTCGACGGCCGCCAGATCAAGCTCGACATCGAGGACGACCAGTGCGATCCGAAGCAGGCGGTTTCGGTCGCCAACCGCATCATCGCCAATGGTGTCAAGTTCATCGATGGCCACGCCTGCTCGGGCTCCAGCATCCCGGCCTCCGCCGTCTACGCCGAAGCCGGTGCGCTGATGATGAGTCCGGCTTCCTCGAACCCGGTACTAACCGACGCAGCGGCGAAGGCCGGCTGGCCGACGATCATGCGCCTCTATACGCGCGACGATGCGCAGGGCGCTTTCATCGGTCCATGGATCGCCAAGAAATATGCCGGCAAGAACGTCGTCATCATGCACGACAAGAGCGCCTATGGGCAGGGCGTGGCCGATGCCGTCAAGGCAACGATGAACCAGAACGGTCTCAAAGAGATCCTCTACGAGGGCATCAACGCCGGCGAGAAGGACTATTCCGCTCTTGTTACCAAGCTCAAGGAGCTGAAAGCCGACGTCGTCTATTTCGGCGGCTATCACCCCGAAGCCGGCCTGATCCTGCGCCAGTCGGCGGAGCAGAACCTCAAGTTCCAGTTGATCATGCCGGACTCGATCGCTTCGCCGGAATTCTGGCAGGTTGCCGGTCCGGCCGGCGAAGGCACCATGTTCGTCTTCCCGTCGGATCCGCAGGCGAAGCCCGAAGCCAAGGAAGCCATCGCCAAGATCAAGGCCGGCGGCTTCGTGCCGGAGGGCTTCACGCTGTTTTCCTATGCGGTGATCCAGGCCTTCGCCGAAGGCATCAAACGCGCCGGCAGCGACGATCCGGCAAAAGTCGCCGAAGCGTTGAAGAACGGCCAGCCGATCAGCACGGTTGTCGGGTCAGTCACCTTCGACGAGAAGGGCGACCTCAAAAACGCCAGCTACGACATCAACCAGTGGCACGACGGCAAATACGCGCCGATCCAGCCGTGATGGCCGCGGCGCCGCAAGACGCGCTGCTGTAATTGAACATGGCCGGGGTCAAACCCGGCCATGTTGTTTTTGGCGACGCCTTTGTCACGCGTTCGAGATCACTTCGTGGATAGGGAAACAGCAGTCAACTGAGGTTCCTCGGCAAAGCGAACCAGCACGGTGCCGTCGGTTACCTGCGCGCCTTCGGCAGCAATCTCGGCGATAACCCCGTCATGGGGCGCGGCAATGGTGTGCTCCATCTTCATCGCCTCCAGGATCAGCAGCGGCTGGCCCTTGATCACGGACTCGCCTCTGGCTGCACGCACCAATTTGACCAGGCCGGGCATTGGAGCGCGCAGGCTGCCGGAAGCGGCGGCGGCTTCGTCGGTTCGCGCCAGCGGATCCGGCACGGCAAAACCGTAGCCGATTGCACCGTCGAAGACCGTGACGTGGCCCGGCCAGCGGGCGAGGCGAGGCGCGGCGCGAAGATCATGCGAATTGACTCTGTCATAGGGCGCATCCAGCGCCACCTTGAACCGTCCGTCCGGCCGCACCGACACGCGCGCGACGATCTCCTGCTCGCCAAACTTCAGCAGCATGCGCCGCACTACCGCGTGGAAATGCGCATAGCCGGCCAGCGACAACCAGGGATCGTCCGAGGACGGCAAGTCGCGCGCACCGGACGCGGCAAGTGCCGCGGCGGCAATCGTCTCACCGCTCGGCGGCGGAACCGCCGTCAACGCCTGCTGATGCCTGGCGATCAAGCCGGTATCGACATCGCCCGCTGCAAAATCCGCATCAGCGACCAGCGCGGCAAGAAAGCCAGTGTTGACCGTTGAGCCGGCGATTTCTGTCTGCGACAGCGCCGCGCCAAGCGCTGTGAGCGCCGCCCGTCTGTCCTTGCCATGAACGATCAGCTTGGCGATCATCGGGTCGTAAAACGGCGAAATCGCATCGCCGGCGCGCACACCGGTTTCGATGCGCATGGTCGCACCCTCCGGTGCCGGTTGCGGAAATTTCAAATGGTGCAAGGTGCCGGTCGCCGGCAAAAACCCTCTTACCGCGTCCTCGGCATAGATACGCGCCTCGAAGGCGTGGCCGGAGAGCGCGATCTCGCTCTGCGTCTTCGGCAGTTTTTCGCCGGAGGCTACCCGCAACTGCCACTCGACCAGGTCGATGCCGGTGACCATTTCGGTGACGGGGTGCTCGACCTGCAGGCGGGTGTTCATTTCCATGAACCAGAAACGGTCGGCCTTCAGACCTTGCGAGGCATCGACGATGAACTCGATGGTACCGGCGCCGGAATAGTGGATTGCCTTGGCGGCTTTCACCGCCGCCTCGGTCATCGCCTTGCGCAGTGCCGGCGTCATGCCCGGGGCAGGCGCCTCCTCGATCACCTTCTGGTGGCGGCGCTGTGCCGAGCAGTCACGTTCGTGAAGATGCACGGCGTTGCCGAAATTGTCACCAAACACCTGCACTTCGATGTGGCGAGGCTTGTCGACATATTTTTCCACCAAGACGCGGTCGTCACCGAACGCGGCTTTCGCCTCGCGCCGCGCGCCCGACAGTGCTTCCGAAAAATCATCGGGATGCTCGACGCGCCGCATGCCTTTGCCGCCGCCGCCGGCGCGCGCCTTGATCAGTACGGGGTAGCCTATCTCGCGCGCCTTGGAGGCGAGCAACACGATCTCCTGCGCTTCGCCATGGTAGCCAGGAACGACAGGCACGCCGGCCTTTTCCATCAGCCGCTTGGCCGCGTCCTTCAGTCCCATGGCGCGGATCGAGGCCGCCGACGGGCCAATGAAGATCAGCCCCGCCGCGACCACCTGGTCGACGAAATCAGGGTTTTCCGAAAGAAAGCCGTAGCCCGGATGCATGGCCTCGGCACCTGTGGCCAAGGCCGCCGCAATGATCTTGTCGCCGCGCAGATAGCTTTCGTTGGCGGGAGAGGCGCCGATATGCACCGCTTCGTCGGCCATTTCGACATGCAAGGCGTGAGCGTCGGCATCGGAATAGACGGCGACGCTGCGCACACCCATCCTGCGTGCCGTGCGGATCACCCGGCAGGCGATCTCGCCACGGTTGGCGATCAGGATCTTGGCGAACATCGGGCCTCCACAGGCAGAGCTGCCGCCAACGGCGCGAATTCTCGTCACGCGAGCTGCGGCAATGCCCTGCTTTGTAGTCTGGCGGTCAAAGGGTAGGCAAGCGAGGCCTGCCTACTTTGAGGCCGCGATTTCGCAAGCTCCCCCGGTCGTGACCCTGTAACGGTCGCGGGTGACCTGGCAGGATTTCATCGCCATATCCTCGGCAGCCTTTTGCGAGGGCGCATTCAAGCGCGAGCCGCACAGGATGTACAACGAACGCACCCGGGAATACGGAGTGGTCGCATAAGCTGAATGGCCGCTGGCCGCCACATAGGCCCTATATGCCTTGGTGCATGGCCGATCCGCGGTCGCCGGAAAATACGGGTAGAAGCGGACGTCGCCCTTGCTTCCAGCCAGCGATTCCGCCGCGCCGACATTGGGGCTCGAGATTAGAAGCAACCCGGTTATCAGCGAGAAGACTGCTTGTTTGACGCTTATAGATTTCATTTCTCCCACCCATTGAATACGTCGAAGGCCGACGAGTGTCGGTCTATTTGGAGGCAGCTATGGCGCAGGCCCCTGCAGTCGTGACCTTGTACTTGCTGCGCGCGGACTGGCAGGATTTCAACGCCAGCGCCTCCGCAGCCTTCTGGGATGTTGCATTCAGATAAGCACCGCAAATAGTGAATTCGGTTGCCCAGTTGAATGGCGTCATCGCATAGGCCGAGTGACCGCCAGCCGCCACATAGTCCTTGTAATTCTTGCCGCAGCCTCCGATTGTACCCGGTGCAAAATAGACCGGAAAGCGGCTGTCGCCCTTGCTTCCCGCCAGCGATTCGGCGGCGCCGACATTCGGTGCAGAGGCCACAAGCAGTGCAAGTACCGACATGGTTGCTCGCTTGATTGATAAAGATTTCATTGCCAAACCCATTTGAACCCCAAACACTGAAATATATTCGCCTACTTGGAGGCAGCGATTTCGCAGCCGCCGCCTGTTGTAACTCTGTAACTGTTGCGGGCGGCCTGACAGGATTTCAACGCCAATTCTTCGGCAGCTTGCTGTGACGGTGCATTCAAGCGCGAGCCGCAGATGATGTACAGAAAACGCACCCGGGAATACGGAGTGGTTGCATAGGCTGAATGGCCGCCGGCCGCTACATAGGCCTTGTAGGCCCTGGTACACGGATCCTTCGGGCTCTGCGGCAAATAGGGATAGAAACGGGTCTCGCCCTTGCTTCCCGCCAGCGACTCCGCTGCGCCGATGCCAGGGGTCACTAATATAAGCAACCCTGCAAGTAAATGCACAGTTGTTCTCTGAAAAACCCGCCGACTCATCTTCGCCCAATCCCCATTGGTATTTGCGATGATCAATAGCCGTGATTCTTTCGTCTGGCCAGATCGAGAAGCAAAAAATAGTCTGGAGATGTGGTGGGTTGTCTCCCGCGCAGGGTCACACCCTGCCGAGTGCAGCGACGACCCGCTGATACAATTCGGCCGTCGGCTCGTCGAAGCAGCAGAAAATGACGGTTTCCGGAACGATGTTCTGGCCGATGAAGGCGCTCACGGTCCCGACAGCAATTTGCGTCGCCTGATCCTTCGGATAGCGGTAGGCCCCGGTCGAGATCGCTGGAAACGCTACCCTCCGGCAGTCCTTTGCGGCGGCGATTTCGAGCGACCGGCGATAGCAGGAGGCGAGCAGTTCGGCTTCTCCTTTGCTGCCGCCTTGCCAGACCGGCCCGACCGTATGGATGATGTAGCGCGCGGGCAGCTTGTAGCCCTTGGTGATTTTTGCGTCTCCGACCTTGCAGCCATGCAAGGTCCGGCATTCTGCCACAAGCTCGGGGCCGGCCGCGCGGTGAATGGCGCCGTCGACGCCGCCGCCTCCGAGAAGAGAGGTATTGGCGGCGTTGACGATGGCATCGACCGCCAGCTTCGTGATGTCGCCGGTTTGAATGCGAATCCTCTGGCCGGTATCGCTCATCTCACATCCTGAACACGCCGAATTTTGTCTCCTCGATCTCGGCGTTGAGCGCGGCCGAAAGGCTGAGCGCCAGCACCTCGCGGGTCTTGGCCGGGTCGATGATGCCGTCGTCCCAGAGCCTTGCCGACGAATAGAGCGGGTGCCCTTCATGCTCGTACTTCATCAGGATTGGCTTCTTGAATTTCGCTTCCTCCTCGGCGCTCCATTCCCCGCCCTTGCGCTCGATGCCTTCGCGCTTGACCACGGCAAGCACTGTTGCCGCCTGCTCGCCGCCCATCACCGAAATGCGGGCATTCGGCCACATCCACAGGAAGCGCGGCGAATAGGCGCGTCCGCACATGCCGTAATTGCCGGCGCCGAACGAGCCGCCGATGATCATCGTTACTTTCGGCACCTTGGCGGTGGCGACCGCCATCACCAGCTTGGCGCCGTCCTTGGCGATGCCGCCGGCCTCGTATTTTCGCCCGACCATAAAACCGGTGATGTTCTGCAGGAAAATCAGCGGAATCCTGCGCTGGCAGCACAGCTCGATGAAGTGCGCGCCCTTCAGCGCGCTTTCCGAAAACAGCACGCCATTGTTGGCGACGATGCCGACCGGCATGCCGCTGAGATGGGCGAAACCGGTGACCAGCGTGGTGCCATAATTCTGCTTGAACTCATCGAACTCGGAGCCGTCGACGGTGCGGGCGATTACCTCGCGCACGTCGTAGGGCTGGCGCAGATCCGTCGGCACGATGCCGTAGAGTTCATGTGGATCGTGAAGCGGCGGAATCGATTTCTGTAAGGCAAGGCTTACAGTCTTGTTCCGATTCAGGTTTTTGACGATACGCCGGCATATGGCCAGCGCATGCTCGTCGTCGAGCGCATAGTGGTCGGCAACGCCGGAAAGCCTTGTGTGCACGTCGGCGCCACCGAGGTCCTCGGCGGTGACGTCCTCGCCGGTGGCCGCCTTCACCAGCGGCGGCCCGCCGAGAAAGATGGTCGCCTGGTTGCGCACCATGATTGTCTCGTCCGACATCGCAGGCACATAGGCGCCGCCGGCCGTGCACGAACCCATGACGCAGGCGATCTGCGGAATGCCGGCGGCCGACATGTTGGCCTGGTTGTAGAAGATGCGGCCGAAATGATCGCGGTCGGGAAACACCTCGTCCTGGTTGGGCAGATTGGCGCCGCCGCTGTCGACCAGATAGACGCAAGGCAGATTGTTCTGCAATGCGATCTCCTGTGCACGCAGATGCTTCTTCACCGTCAGTGGATAATAGGTGCCGCCCTTCACCGTGGCGTCATTGACGACGACCATCACTTCGGTGCCTTCGACGCGGCCGATGCCGGCGATGAGGCCGGCCGAAGGGATGTCCTCGCCATACATCGACCATGCCGCGAACTGGCCGATTTCGAGGAAGGGCGAGCCTGTATCGAGCAATTGGGCTAGGCGTTGCCGCGGCAGGAGCTTGCCGCGGGAGACGTGCCGCTCACGCGCCTCTTCCGAGCCACCGCGCTCGATGGCGGCGGCTTTTTCAGCAATATCGGCGACCAGCGCCCGCATGCGCTCGGCATTGGCGCGGAAGGCATCGGAGGCGGACGACATCTGAGAGGTGAGGGGGGCCATGGCGCTACCGGATCAGCTCGATCTTGCAGCCGACATCGAGGTCGCCCCAATCGCGATCAGCGGTGACGGCAATGGCATTCTCGCGAATTGCCAGCGCCAGGCAAGCCCGATCGCCCAGCGACAAGCCGCGATGCCGCGTCAATTGGCGAAGCTGCCCAGCGGCGATGCCCATCGCGTCGTCGAAAACGGCGATCGGCATGCCGAGACTGGCGAGGTCGTCCGCGGCCTGTTCCATGCTGCGTCCCTTGTCGATCAGCTTGGCGATGATTTCGGCCGCATTGACCGAACTGCATTGTGCATCCGGCGCGAACCCCAAAGCATTATCGGTGCCTTGCTCGTTGAGCAGGATTGCGAGCGCCGCCGAACTGTCCATGACGTAGGGCTTCATTTCGCCCGCTTTCCTGTCGTCCCTTCGGCGTGAAGCCGGTCCAGACGCTTGTCGCTTCGACGCTGCTCTTCCCGCCGCTCCTTCAGAAATTCGTCGACGACGCTTTCACCGGGCTGTTTCAGCGTCGACAATTCGGCCTGGACGCGTCGCAGATTCTGCAGCCACGATCTTACCCGCAGCTCGCCGTTTTCGACATGAAGGATCATGTCCTCGCCAGGCTTCACGCCCATCTCCTCGCGCATCGCGGCAGGAATGACGAAGCGCCCGCCCTCGCCAAGCTTGACACGCTCGCGTTTCGCCGGAGCACGAAGCTGTGGTTGGCGAGCGCCGGCATCGAACCGTGCTTGCGGATCTTCGTCAAATCCGGACTTTCCCGTTTTGCCAGCCATGGTCCGTCTCGCCTGTGTTGTGGCACATATTCCGAAGTATGCCACATCGTGCGGCTTCTGGCAAAATCTCAAAAAGACGCCATCAGGCGCCCTCTACCATGATTTCCCGCCCGATCAGCCAGCGACGGATTTCGCTGGTGCCGGCGCCGATCTCGTAGAGCTTGGCGTCGCGCAAAAGCCGGCCGGTCGGGTAGTCGTTGATGTAGCCGTTGCCGCCCAAAAGTTGGATGGCGTCGAGCGCCATCAGCGTTGCCTTTTCGGCGGCGAAGAGAATACAGCCGGCAGCATCCTTGCGGGCCGTCTCACCGCGATCGCAAGCGGCGGCCACGGCATAGACGTAGGCGCGCGCCGCGTTCATCGTCGCATACATGTCGGCTAGCTTGCCTTGCACCAGCTGGAACTCGCCGATCGGCTGGCCGAACTGCCTGCGTTCGTGCACGTAAGGGATCGCCACGTCGAGGCACGCAGCCATCAGCCCGATCGGGCCGCCGGCCAGCACGGCGCGTTCGTAGTCGAGGCCCGACATCAGCACCTCGACGCCGCGCCCTTCCTCGTGCAGCACATTGTCGAACGGCACTTCGACATTCTCGAACACCAGCTCGCCGGTGTTCGAGCCGCGCATGCCGAGCTTGTCGAGCTTTTGCGCCACGGAAAAACCGGCAAAGGCCTTTTCGACGATGAAAGCGGTGATGCCGCGCGAATGGAGTTCCGGATCGGTCCTGGCGTAGACGACCAGCGTCTCGGCATCCGGCCCGTTGGTGATCCACATTTTGGTGCCATTGAGCACATAGCGATCATTGCGCTTTTCGGCGCGCAGGCGCAGCGACACCACATCGGAGCCGGCTCCCGATTCCGACATCGCCAGTGCGCCGACCTTCTCGCCGCTGCAGAGCGAAGGCAGATATTTTTCCTTCTGCGCCTGCGTCGCCCAGCGGTTGATCTGGTTGACGCAGAGGTTGGAATGGGCGCCGTAGGAGAGGCCGACCGAGGCCGAGGCGCGCGAAATCTCCTCCATCGCCACGACATGGGCGAGGTAGCCCATGCCGCTGCCGCCGAAATCGGGATCGGCGGTGATGCCGAGCAGGCCGAGCCCGCCGAGCTCCGCCCACAGATGTGCCGGGAATTCGTTCGAGCGGTCGATCTCGGCGGCGATCGGTGCGATCTTTTCCTGGGCGAAGCGCCGCACCAGGTCGCGCAGCGCCTCGATGTCTTCGTCAAGCCCGAAGTTGAGCGTATGCGTGTACATGCCGTTCCTCCCGGCGCACGACCGCGAAAATCGGGATCATGCGCGAAATCAAAGTGCTGCAGCGTCCGTTGCGCGCTCGAATGGACGCACGGCGCCGTGGCTCGTCCTCGCGCCATCGCTCTTTGCTCCAACAAGGCGCATTGTCATTGCTAGATATGTAGCGGTGACTTCGGCGATCGACAGCCGTTCGCCCGGCCGGAACCAGACGATGACGCCGGTCATCATCTGGATCAGCGCCATGGCGGTGAGCCCGGTGTCTTCGATGCTGAATAACCCCCCTTCGACGCCGTCGCGCAGGATGGCGCGCAGCTCCTTCTCGTAGGCCGTGCGCATGCGCAGGATCTGCGTGAGTTTTTCATGCGACAGGCTGCGCAGCTCCATGTTCGAGACATGGGTGGAGTGGCGGCGTTCGATATGGAAAGCGATGTGGTTTTCGACATAAGCGGCAAGCCGCGCTGCCGGATCGGCGCCGACAGGGCGTGTTGCGCGCCACGCCTCGATCAAGCCTTCCATATGCTCACGCATCAGCATGAACAGAAGGTCCTGCTTGGTCGGGAAGTAGCGGTACAGCGCCGCTGCCTGGACGCCGACCTCGGCCGCCAGTTGGCGCATCGACATCGCCTCGTAGCCAAGACGCGCAATCAGGCTGACCGCCGCCTCGCGGACCGCAGCTTCGGTCTTCTCTCCGTCGGAACCGGTCGTACGCGCCATGACAAGCCGCCTTTTCGCAGACAATAAAACAAACGTTCAATTAATTCAAGAACCGAGGCATGTCCGGGCAGGGGCAATGGCTTCAGATTTGCTCTATCTGCACCCTGGAGAATTTTGTGCGATGGAAGCGAATGAGCAGGACCATGCCTTGCTAGGCAACAATCCTGAAATCGGCCGACGTGTCGCGAGCCTCGATCTCTTCGACATCGACCTTTGAAACCGCTGCCCCCGGCGGCCCTTGCCAAAGCCGTTCGATCATTGTCGAGACCGCCGCACCGGTCCCTGCGATCAAGGCTGTCACCGAGCCGTCAACTTCGTTGCGCACCCACCCGGCAAGGCCAAGCGCCGACGCCTCGCGCCGCACCCAAACCCGGTAGCTGACGCCTTGCACCTTGCCGTATATGCGTACCTGCACCGTACGATCGGTCATCGCGCTCTCCATCCTTTGAGTCGAGTCTGGCGCATCGCCGTGCAAATTCAACCGCGCAACGTGCATCGAAGGTCTCTCTCCGGTCGCTATCCGCCAGCTTCACGTGCGAGATAGGCGGCGTCTCCATTAATGATTGACTAAGTCAAATAATAGGCGATCATGGCCCTGACGGAGCGGTCCGTCCGAAGGAGGTCGACATGCCGGCCGATCGGAATGCCCTTGTCGCGGAGATACGTGGCTTCAATCGCTTCTACACGCGCCTGATCGGGCTGCTCGACCTGAGCTTGACGCACGGCGCCTATACGCTGGGCGAGGCGCGGCTGCTGTTCGAATTGGGCGGCCGATCCCGCGCTGTCGCCAATAGCGGCGGTGAGGCAGGGTTTCTTGCACGGGCGTTCCATCTCGATCTCCGGCCGGCGGCCTCCGAAATCGCTGCCGAACTCCGGCTCGATCCGGCCTATGTCTCACGCGTCCTGAGGAGGTTCGCCGCCGCTGGCCTGACCGAGACACGCTCTGACCCAGCCGATCGGCGCAGACGTATCCTGTCGCTGACCGCTCGCGGAAGTGCTGAGCTCGCCAGGCTTCAGGCTGCGGCGGATCGCGACCTCGCCCGGCTGACGGCCGGCCTCGCCGATGACGCGGCTGCCGAATTATCGGACGCCTTGAAGCGCGTCATGCGCCTGCTCGGGGAGAAATAGCGGGCAGCACTGGAATCCCGGCGTTGCGCTCTTCAGTTCCCCCGCGCTGCCGCCAGTGCGCCAGGCAGTTCCTCGGCAAAGATGTCGAGCTCGTGATCGAGGCCGACACTGACCCGGATGCAGCGGTCGAGAACCGGCACCATCGGCTTGCGGATGAAGACGTCGCGTGACAACAGCGCCTGCAGCACTTTCAGTGCGAAAGCGCCGTCGCGGCCGCAGTCGATGGTGACGAAATTGGTCGCCGAAGCCAGCGGCTTCAGCCCGTTCGCTTCGGCTATTGCGGCGATACGCCGGCGGCCGGCGGCGACCCGCGCCACTACGCTATCCAGCCAGGCCTGATCGGCAAGCGCCTCGACACCGGCGATCTGCGCCATGCGGCTGACGCCATAGTGGTTGCGGATCTTCTCGAAGTCCCGACTCACCTGGGCCTCGGCCACCGCATAGCCGCAGCGTATGCCGGCCAGCCCATAGGCCTTGGAGAACGTGCGCATGCGGATGACGTTCGGCCGCGCCACATCGATCGGCGGCAGCGCTGAGGCTGGCCCTAATTCGCCATAGGCTTCGTCGAGCACCAGCATTGTGGTCTCCGGCAAGGCTTCGATGAAGCGGCTGAGCTCGGCGGCTTCCCACCAGCTGCCCATCGGATTGTCCGGATTGGACAGGTAGACCAGTGGCGCCTTTTCCCTGGCCACTGCCGCCAGCAGGCCGTCGAGGTTTTCCCGATCGTTCTCGTAGGGCACTGCGACCAGCCGGCCGCCGACGCCGGCAACATGAAAGTTGAAGGTCGGATAGGCGCCGAGCGAGGTCACCACCGCATCGCCCGGCGCCACATACATGCGCGCAACCAGGCTGAGCAGCCCGTCTATGCCTTCGCCGACGACGACGTTTTCGGCGCCGACACCGAGATGCCGGGCCACGGCTACCTTCAAATCGTGATTGTCAGGGTCGCAGTACATCCACATGTCGCCGGCAATCTCGGCCATATGGGCAACGACGCGCGGCGAAGGGCCAAAGCTGCTCTCGTTGGCGCCGATACGGGCGCGAAAGGCGCGGCCGCGGTCGCGCTCCTGCGCCTCAGGGCCGACAAACGGCACTGTAGAAGGAAGCGCGGCGATAAGTGGCGTAAGGGGAGGGCGCATGGCAAAGGCTCGTTCGAAAAGGGGCCTTCTTGCTAGCTTGCTGGCTGGGCCTGCGCAAGTTCCAGGGCCAGCGGCAACGGTCAGGCTGGATTCTACCGGATCATTTTGCTAGCGAGACATGATGAGCAACCGACTGCCGCCCGCCTGGTCCAAACATATAAAGTCCCGCTCGGCGCCGAAAGTGGAACCGCCGAAAGCCAAACCATTGTCGCGGGCGCAGGCTGACGACATGCTGCTGAAACAGGCGTATGACTTTCAGCAGGCCAAGCGGTTGGCTGAGGCTAAGGAACTGTGCCGTCGCGTGCTGGAGCGCACGCCCAACCATCCCTTGGCATTGTATATTATGGGCACGCTATTCATCGGGCTCGACGATGAAATTGCATTGCGATATTTGTCGCGAGCCGTCGGCGAGGAGCCTCGAAACCCCTATTACCACCTTAGTCTGGGTGAAACCTATCTGAAGGTCAGCGAATATTCGCCCGCAATCACGCATATCCAGCAGGCCTTGAAGTTGAAGCCGGATTTGCTGGAAGCGCTTTGCGCGTTGGGACGCGCTTACGTCGAATTCGACAAGGCTGACATGGCTCTGCCGCTTTACGAGAGAGCGCTCAAGATCAACCGCGATCATCCTCGCGTTCGGGCGGGATTGGCCAGCGCACTCATCGGTCTCGGCCGCATGGACGAAGCCGAAATCTATCTGAAAGAGGCGATCGAACGTCGCATCGCCATGCCCGCCGCCTATAATGAGCTTGTGCGCACGCGCAAATTCACTGAAGAGCCGGCGGAACTTAAGTCCATCTTGCGCGAGCTTGGCAACCCAAAGCTTGACCCGGACAGTGCGATGACACTTCATCACGCTGCCGGCAAGGTGCTGAACGACCTTAAGCGCTATGACGACGCGATAGATCATTTCAAGAAAGCCAAACAGGTCGCCGGCTATAAGTTCGATCTGGAAACCTATCGCCGCTGGGTCGACTCCACGATCGAGTTCTTCAACCCGGATATTTTGGCTGCCAAGGCGGCTTATGGAAGCCCATCGGAAGTGCCCGTGTTTGTATTGGGCATGCCCCGCTCGGGGACCACCCTGACCGAGCAGATTTGCGCGAGCCACCCGGATGTTCACGGCGCAGGAGAACTTAGCAAGCTAAGACGAACCGCAAATGCTATCGGCCTTACGAGGCTTTCGGCACAGGGTTTGGGCCAATCGATCGTGCCGATCACCCCCGACCTAGCCAAGATGCTGACCGAGGGGCACCTGTCCTACCTTCGTGAGCGTGCGCCGACCGCACTTCGCATAGTCGACAAGATGCCCCAGAATTTCGAACTGATAGGCCTCATAGGCCTTCTTTTCCCCAACGCGCGGATTATTCACTGTCGCCGCGACGCCATCGACAATTGCCTCTCATGCTTTTTCCTGAATTTCTCCAAGGGACACAGCTACATCACCGACCTGCAGACGCTCGGGCTGTATTATCGTGAATATGATCGCCTGATGCGACATTGGGACAAGGTTTTTCCGGGACGCATCTTCGAAAGTCGCTACGAGACGCTGGTTGCGGATCAGGAGGCACAATCGCGCCGTCTGATCGATCATCTTGGATTGCCCTGGGACGATGCCTGCCTGCGCTTCTTCGAGAATGACGGTTCGGTCAACACGGCCAGTCGCTGGCAGGTTCGGCAACCCATCTACAACTCGTCCATCAAGCAATGGAAAAATTATGAGAGCAAGATCCAGCCGCTGATTGACGCCTTGGGCGACCTGGCCGAACTTTGAACAAGTAGGTGCGACAAGGCCCGTTAGAACGAGCGATGTAAGCGAAGCATGCCGCCGACGCCGGCCATATGAAAATTGAAGGTTGGGTTGGCGCCGAGCGAGGTCACCACCGCGTCGCCGGGCGCCATACATGCGCGCCACCAGGCTGAGCAGCCCGTCTATGCGTTCGCCGACGACAACATTGTCGGCGCCGACGCCGAGGGGAGGGCCCTCGCTAGCCTGCCGGCTCGCCCGGCGCAAGTTCCGCGGCAGGTGGGAACGTCAGGCTGGATTCTCCCGGATCATTTTGCTAGCGAGACATGATGAACAACCGACTGCCGCCCGCGTGGTCCAAGCATATAAAGTCTCGCCCGGCGCCGAAAGTGGAACCGCCGAAAGTGAAACCGCCGTCGCGCGCGCAAGCTGACGACATGCTGCTGCGACAGGCGCTCGAACTTCAGCAAGCCAAGCGGCTCCCGGAGGCGGAGGAATTATGCCATCGCGTTCTCGCCCGCACGCCCAACCACCCGCTTTCGCTCTATATACTCGGCACGTTGGGGCTCGGCGTCGACGATGAGTTGGCTCTCAAATATTTTGCGCGGGCAGTAAGCCAGACGCCTCAAAATCCATATTTCCACCTTAGCCTGGGAGAGGCCGGTCTGAAACTTGGCGACAGCTTGCTTGCGATCAGGCACCTGCAGCGCGCCTGCGAATTGAAGCCCGACCTGGTGGAAGCGCTTTGCGGACTAGCACGTGCCTACGTCAACTTCGACAAGGCCGAGATGGCTTTGCCCCTTTACGAGAAGGCGCTAAAGATCAACGGCGACCATCCCATGGTCCGGATTGGTCTGGCTGGTGCGCTCACCGGCCTCGGCCGCATGGACGAAGCCAGAGCCTATCTCGATCAGGCAATAGAACGTCGCGTCGATGTTGGGGCAGCCTACAATTACCTGGTCGACACGCAAAAGTTCACCGAAAAACCTGCCGAGCTCGACTCTATCCTGCGCGAATTGTCCAATCCCAGGCTCGAACCGGTTGCTGCATCGCAGCTCCATCACGCCGCAGGCAAAGTGCTGAACGATCTCGAGCGCTATGAAGAGGCGATGGATCACTTCAAGAGGGCGAAAAAGGCCGCTGGTCACGATTTCGACCAGGAGTACTACCGCCGAAGTGTCGATTCCATGATCGAGATATTCAGCCCGTCACTATTGGAAGCCAAGGCTGGCCACGGCAGTCCGTCCGAAGTGCCTGTGTTTGTGCTGGGCATGCCCCGGTCGGGGACGACGCTGACCGAGCAGATCTGCGCGAGCCATCCGGATGTCCATGGCGCCGGGGAGCTTACGAAGCTGCGGCGAATCGCGAACTCGATGGGCTTTAGAACACTGTCGGATGAGGACCTGCGCAATTCGATCATGTCGATGACGAGGGATCAGTCGAGGGCGCTGGCCGAAGAATACCTGTCCTATCTGCGCCAGCACGCGCCCGCCGCGCTCCGCATCGTCGACAAGATGCCGCACAACTTCGAGTTTATCGGCGTGATCGGAATTCTCTTTCCCAACGCGCGCATCATTCATTGCCGGCGCGATGCCATCGACAATTGCGTGTCCTGCTTCGTCCTGCATTTCACCAAGGACCACGGCTACAACGCCGACCTTGAGACACTCGGCCTATACTACCGCGAATATGATCGCTTGATGCGGCATTGGAATAAGGTCTTTCCCGGACGTATTTTCGAAAGCCGCTACGAGACGCTGGTTACGGATCAGGAGAAGCAGTCGCGCCGTCTCATCGATCATCTTGGATTGCCTTGGGACGATTCCTGCCTGCGCTTTTTCGAGAAGGACAGGTCGGTCAATACCCCCAGCCGCTGGCAGGTCCGGCAGCCGATCTATACATCATCGGTCAAGCGCTGGAAAAAATATGAGAGTACGATCCAGCCGCTGATCCAGTCGCTTGGCGATCTCGCCGAGATTTGATTTGGAGTTGGCGGTCCACATTGCGTGGATCGTGATATCTGAACCGCGCAGGCTTACGGCTGATTTCCAGCGTGCGGCCAGATATCAGTCGGTAGAATTTCTCAGCAACTGGCAGAGAACGATCGCGACTTGTAACCGACGCCATGCTCACGCGGCTGGTAGTGGAGTCGCGCCGATACGAAAAACCCGGCGGTCGCCCGCCGGGTTCAATCTCAATCTAGCTCGGACTGTTAGAATGAGCGCTGGAAGCGGAGCATGCCGCCGACGCTGTCCTTGTCGTCGGCATTGGTCCAGTTGCGATCGTAGGCTTTGTCAAACTGACCGTCGCGGGCCCAATCGACTTCGGCAGTGATCGTGAGACCGGGAACGATATCGTAGGCAATGTTCGCGGCGACGCCGTAGTTTTTGTCATCGTCAGCCGACGCCTGGAGGTTGAACGAGGTCTTCTCGTTTATGGTGTAAGTGCCACCACCCCAGACTGCCCAGTTGCCGCCCCATTGCTTGTAGAAGTTGCGGTCGATGTTGTCGTCCGAACCGTAACCGGCCATGAGGAACAGTGTCAGGTTCTGTATCGGCGTAACGTCGACGCGAACCTTGCCGGCCCACTCCTCCCAGGTGCTGTCATAGGCGGCGACACCGGTGATCGAGCCCCAGCCCTGCGTGTATTTGATACCGCCGACGACATACGGGACATAGCTGTCGATGGAATCATTGCCGCTGTTGCTGTCTTGGAAAATGCCAGGATCCGCAGCGGCACTGCCCGAACCGGTTTCCAACGATGCCACGGCCGAGAAGCCGTTTCCGGCATCGAAGTAATACTGGACGACGTTGGTGTCGAAGCCGCCGTAGGGGACCAGCGTATCCTGGATGACGTTGCCGGCGTAGCCGATGAAGGTATCAAAGGCCGATTCGTCCTTGCCGACGCGCAGACCACCGAGCTGGACCCAGGCAAAGTTCAGCGAAACGCTCGTACCGCCATTGAAGTTGTCATCAAGGTAATCGTTGTGGTTACCCCAGTTGAAGCGCGTCTCGGTGTAGGTCTTCAAGGTGCCGAGCTCGGTTTCCTGGCCGGTCCAGGTCTTCAGCGTGAAGCGGGCGTGCTTGTAGTAAGTATCCTGCGAGTCGCCGTCCTGCTGATCGGTGGTCTTTGCACCGTCGAATGAGCCGACGTCACCGATGCCGATGTCATAGCGGACGTAGCCGCCGATGCGCAGGCAGGTTTCGGTGCCGGGGATGTAGAAATAGCCAGCGCCGTAGACGTCGCAAATCTTGACGTATTCAGCGGGTTCCGGCTCGGCGACGACGACGGCGTCGGCGGCGCGCGCACCGGAAACTGCGATCAGTGCCGCAGCGGAGCCGAGAAGAAGGCTCTTGATGTTCATTTTCTGACCTCCAGTCAGAATCGGGACGGAGGTCGGCGAAAAGCAACTCGTTGGGTTGGTTTTTATTTATATTTCAAATAGATAGGTCCTAAGGCCGTCAGCGAGGCTCTGTCGGCCAAAAACGTTTACTCGCAAAGGCCTTGCCCGAACCGGTCTTGAAATATCGCTCGAGTTGCCGTGCGTTGGCCTCGGTTTCAACCCCGATGTAGGCCTTCAAGATTACAGCCAGATAAGCCTTAGTCGAAGTCACATAGCCTGATCGGTGCGAATCAAAACGGCGTCGAAGATCGTTGATCGATCCGACATAGACATCGCCGTTACGGAGTTGCAGAAAATAGACGTACCACATGGTCCCCCTACGCTACTTCGTAGCTTCGGGCGACACCCTACGCCCAAAATGCGGCTTAGGGTGGCCTGCCCCCCGCAGCCCGCAGGGCGGTGGGTGGCGGAGAGGATGGGCTTGGAACCCCCGAGAAGCGTGTGCCCGCTACGCCCTGAGC
>NZ_JAMYQW010000037.1:0-58324 GCF_040321085.1 Mesorhizobium sp. M0522 | reverse complement strand
TTTCATGGAGAACCTGCAGCGGCTCATGGACCACCCACTTGTGGGTGACGTCCGCGGCGTGGGCCTTATGGCAGCGGTCGAGATGGTCCCTGACAAATCGTCTCGGAAAGGATTCCAGCAGTTCGGAAAAGCCGGCGGAAAGGCATTCGCATCGGCATTGGCCAACAATCTGATCGTTCGCGTTGTCGGAGATCAGCTTATCTTCTGTCCGCCGCTCATTATTACTGAGGAACAGGCCCTCGAGGTAGTGACCAGAACCAAGAAGACGCTCGACGAGGTGGCGGATTTCGTAGTCGCTGAAGCGATCAGCTAACGCAAATCGAATGTCGCGCGGCTGGGGAGCGACTCTGCTGACGCCAAATCGCAGGTCTCCATGCATTATCTCGGCGGGGAACGGTTCTAGGGTAGCCTTCGCATCTCCAGTCACGCGCCTCAAGGACAGCCTTATCTAGGAACGCGATGGGTCCGTCCCGGACTTTATATTGGCAATTCGAGTTCTTGATGGCTCATATCTCTGTGTAGGCGGCCTGAGGTGTAGTGCTCGCTACTACTCTGGACCAACACAAATTGGATAGAACAAAGTGCAGATTAAGGACGTCATACTGGCTCCGGGAAACGGTGCCTTCTTTTACGACGACCAAGCGGCTATTAGAGCCGGGGCGGTCCAAGATGGCTTCATCTATACGGGTAAGCCCCTCACTCCAGGCTTCAATTCAATCCGTGTCCCGGCTGCCATCCTCAGTATCGGCCTCGTCCTCATGGATGAGACAGTGGTCTGGGGCGACATGATGAGCGTCCAATACTCCGGAGCCTCTGGTCGTGATCCGTTGTTCGACATATCGGAGATATCTGACCTCTCGGCCCGAATAGCGGTTCCCAGGCTTCTGGAAGTTGATGCCTCTCACTTTCTGCAAGCCTGCGGAAGCGTGTTTTCCTATGCTGATCAGAAGAGGCTGCCACTATCGCTCGAATATGGCGTGAGCCAAGCGCTCCTCCGAGCCGCCGCGCACCTTAGACGCTGCTCAATGGCTGAGATTGTTTGCTCAGAGTTCGGTCTGCCCGTTCCAGATCGCAGAGTGCCGATCTTCTGCCAAAGTGGCGATTCTCGCGAGATCAATGTGGACAAAATGATCTTGAAGGGGGCGGATGTGCTGCCCCATGGACTGATCAATTCTCGTGACAAGTTTGGACCTGGAGGTCGGACATTCGTCGAATTCGTCACGTGGGTCGCAGATCGTATCCGCAAGATAGGCCAACCGGGATACCAGCCTGTGTTGCACTTCGACGTATACGGATGGATCGGCCTCGCTGTTGGTATGGCGCCCCAGGAGATCGCCGATTTCATTTCGAGGCTTGCAGAGAAAGTTCCTGATTTCAGGCTGAACATTGAATGCCCGGCCGACTATGGTTCGACGCAGGCCCAATTGGAAAACTATGCGAGTCTGGTGTCGATTCTGGACGACCGAGGCTCCAATGCGCGTATCGTGGTGGACGAGCGCTGCAACACGCTCGACGACATACGTCTGTTCGCTGAGGCAAAGGCAGCGCACCTAGTCCAGATCAAGATGCCTGACGTCGGCTCGATTGCGGACACCGCGCGGGCAGTGCTCGTTTGCAAGGAGAACAAGGTTGGCGCCTATGTCGGCGGAAGCTGCGCTGAGACCGACCTTTCAGCGCGAACATCGGTCCACATCGCAGTCGCGACACAAGCCGACATGATGCTGGCAAAACCCGGTATGGGCGTGGACGAGGGGCTCTCGATCGTTGGTAATGAGCAGAGCAGGCTGCTTGCCCTGCTAGAAAAACGACGTGCTCAACCCGGGCAGCACGTCCAGGGCGTGGTGTCAGCATGAAGCAGATGCTGGAAGGCATCACGGTTGTAGCGGTCGAACAGGCTGTTGCTGCGCCATACGCTTCGTCGCGCCTCGCGGATGCTGGCGCGCGCGTCATCAAGGTCGAAAGACCTGAAGGAGACTTCGCTCGCAACTATGACAAGCTGGTCAAGGGGCAGAGCGCTTACTTTGTCTGGCTTAACCGTGGCAAGGAGTCTGTTTGTCTGGATCTCACTCTGGAGGACGATCGCGCTGTTCTGGATTCCATCATCGCTTCCGCCGATGTCTTTATCCAAAATCTCAAGCCAGGCAGCATCGGTAAACTCGGGTTCGGATCGGGGGAGCTTCGCCGACGCTTCCCTCGGCTGATCACATGCGACATCTCTGGATTCGGTGACGGGGGCGTATTGTCCCACCTGAAGGCCTACGATCTTATCGTTCAAGCTGAAACCGGATTATGCGCTATTACCGGCAATGCGCAAGGACCCGCTCGAGTCGGTGTATCCGTTTGCGACATTTCTGCAGGCATGACAGCCCACGCAGCCATACTCCAGGCGCTCTATCACCGCGAACGGACTGGCGAGGGCGCCAGCGTCCAAGTCTCGCTGTTCGATGCTATCGCCGACTGGATGAACGTGCCCGTGCTGCAATATGATTACAGCGATTATCAAACGGTGCGCGCCGGTGTGAACCATCCGTCGCTTGCACCCTACGGTGCATACCGCTGTTCCGACGGCAAGGATGTTATCTTCTCGGTCCAGAATGACCGAGAATGGGTGAACTTCTGCACCAAATTTCTTAAGCAGCCGGAGCTCGTGCGCGCGCCGGGTTTTGCTGACAACATGGAGCGACTGGGCAACCGGCCTCCCCTCGACGAAATCATCAAGAGCCGCTTCTCGGATTTGTCCAGCGACAAGGCGATGCAAGAGCTTGAGGCAGCAGGCCTCGCCTATGGTCGGTTGAACGAAATGATGGACGTTTCACAGCATCCTCATGTGCGCAGGGTTACCGTCAACACACCTGGAGGGGACATAAATTTGATCGCCCCCGCCGCAATCGTCAACTCGGAGCCGGCGTCCTTACGACAAGTCCCTAGGCTGGGCGCCCACACTGCGGCGATCCGAGAGGAATTTGCTCCAGGTGCGCGCAAGCACGCTGCAAGCGGGGGCCTCGCGCATAGCGGATTGGAATCCTCCGGCATTTTACCTTGAGATGCTTCCCACAGCAAGGCTGCTCCATGCATCAAATGCCAGATCCCGGTCTGCACCAAGGGCATCCCGTTCCTCGTTGGAAGTCCTTACTTTTTGTTCCTACCCATGTTGATCGATTTCATCGACAAGGCGAACGAACGCGGAGCGGACGGAATCATTTTGGACCTTAAGGATGCGGCCCCCCAGACCGAAAATCCGAAGCTCGGCGGCAACTCTCCGCGTCCGTGGTGCAGGTTGGCGGCCGCGGCGCGTCCGTTTTGGTTCGCGTCAACCGGGGTTTGCGAAGTTTGGCCGCAGACTTGGAGGTATCAGTCATAGCAGGGGTGCATGGGCTGGTGCTTCCCAAGGTAGATTCTGCCGACTGGATAGTGGAAGTCGCTGGGGCAATCGAGGAACTCGAGCGCGAAAGAGGACTCGTGTTCGGCGCGATCAAACTCTTGCGCAGATCGAGACGCCGGCGGCTCTGTTGCGACTACCCCAGATCGCTGGCGCACACCCGAGGATGACTGCTATGGCGCTTGGTCCGGAGGATTTTAGCGCAGCTGTGGGGGCGGTTCCGATTTTGACGAAGGGCATCAAGCGACCATTTTTGCGGCCTTAACCTACGCCCGAGCGGCGCATCTACGATCGTGCTCGGCCTTACAACTTCATCTCGAACCCAGATGGCGTCTATATAAACACGGCATTTGACTTGGAGCGCCTCGCGATCGATCTTCATTTCAACGGACGACGGACACGCCAACCAATCTCAAACGCGTCTCCCGCCAGCGTAATAACTCTCCCGCCAGCGTAATAACGTTGGCGCTTCAAAGGGGATGCGGGGAGACGGTCGGAGTCTGGTGATTCATCTTAAACCGCTCGGAGTGGCGGCATGAAGGGACTTTCACCTGTGACGACGACCGTGAGTTTCGAAACGGAAAGCAAGCAACACGGGTTCTGCGCCTATCCAACTCATAGTTTCAGCATACCGGCGGTACAAGGCGGCACGCGGACCTCTTCTATGGCTCTCGAAGCCTCTTCAGCGCACTGTTAGCGCCTTCAACTCGGTATTGGACAGCGCCTAGACATTGGGCAGGTTCGACACAGCCCCATCGGAAACAGATCGCCCTGCCACACACAGAAAAAAAAGGGCCCTTGCCCGAGGTTTTTATCTCCTAACATGCGACTTCCATCGAGGCGTAAGAGCAACAAATGGAAACGCCGAATCCCTCTTCAACTAGGATGTGACTGAAATGACGTATCGCGTCGGTGTCGACATAGGAGGTTCCTTCGCTGACTTCGCAGTATTCAATGAGAAGACCAGTGAACTCTCGACCCTGAAAGTTTTCTCGCGTCCCGACGAGCCGGGTGCTGAGGTGATCGAAGGGTTGCGTCTGCTTCGCGAACGCTATGGCATCGACCCCTTGCTGATATCCTACTTCACGCATGGCACAACTGTTGGCATTAACACTGTCATTCAGCGTAAGGGTCTGAAGCTTGCCCTATTCACGACTGAAAATTTCAAGGATGTCTTGGAACTCGGTCGTTTAAAAATTCCCGACATGTACAATCTCTTGTCTAAGAGGCCGGAGCCTCTCATCACCCGCGATCGCGTCTATGGAATACCCGGACGACTAGAGGCTAACGGTAGCGTGCGCCATCGTCTGGACGAGGAGGCCGTCGCAGAAGCTACCGAGGTGGCTCTTGCGGCGGGGGCGGAAGGGATCGTCATTGCCTTCCTTCACTCCTACCGAAATTGGGCACACGAAGAGCAGGCGCGGGCAGTAATCGCCCGTCTGGCACCGGATCTGCCCGTGTTCCTGTCAAGCGCAACATGGCCTATTATTCGTGAGTACGAGCGCACGATCACGGCCGTCATCGGCGGATATGTACAGCCGCGCGTTGCTCATTACCTTGATTCGCTGCAAGCGGCTTTACGCAGAACAGGTGTGCCAGCGGAATTAATGATCGCAAAGTCCAATGGTGGCATTATGACTGCTGAGCAGGGTAAGAGCGAATGCGTGCAGATGATCCTGTCCGGCACTGCTTCCGGCGTCATCGGCGCAAGCCACATCGCCAAAATCTCCAACATCAGTCGATGTATGAGCCTTGACATAGGTGGAACGAGCGCCGACGTAGCCGTTATCATTGATGGTCAGCCGCAACATGGCGTGGGCGAGCGGATCGGCGAGTTCCAGATTTTCATTCCCTCGGTCTCCGTCACCTCGATCGGCGAAGGAGGCGGTTCGATCGCATGGATCGACTCGCAAAATGTCCTGCGCGTCGGTCCCGAAAGCGCGGGGTCGAATCCGGGTCCGGTGTGCTACGGTCGCGGGGGAACGAGACCGACGATCACCGATGCGTTCGCCGTACTCGGTCTGATCGGCCATTCCGATCTTGGATACAATGCGGTTAAGGTGGATCGCGCGAAGGCGATCGGCGCTACACAGCCGCTCGCCGACGCTCTCGAGCGATCCCCGGAAGAAGTCGCCGAGTCCATCATCGAGATTGCTGTCTCGGGAATGTATGCAGACATTTCGGCGCTCGTGTCCCGCTTTGGAATAGATCCGCGTGAGTTCGCCATGTTGGCCTTCGGCGGTGCTGGGCCCATGATGGCTTGCTTTCTTGCTCGCGAACTGTCGGTTCCTGAAGTTGTTGTTCCGCCGACCCCGGGTGTGCTGAGTGCCCTGGGTGGTCTACTTGCTGATCTCAAGACTGACTTCCTCAGCACCGTATATCTGGACTTGTCTCAACAATCGGCAACTAGGATCAAGGAAGAGTTCGAGCGATTGCACCAACGGTCTGCCTCTTGGCTTATAGACGAGCAGAAATACTCCGGTCCTTACGAAATTGAACTGTCAGCGGAGATGCGATACGCTGGACAGTCTTTTGAGATCGACACTCCACTCGAGCGAAGCATCGTCGAGAACGCAGATGTAGCCGGTATGGCCTCTGCATTCCACGCCGAGCATAGCCGCCTATACGGGCATTCGGACGACGGTGCACTCATTCAGGTGGTAAGCCTGCGTTTGGTTATCACGGGGAAGGTCGACAAGCCAGTTTTGCCGCGTGGCGAGGAACTCGTGCAGCTAGCAGTACCTGAACGCACGGTCGATGTCCGAATCGATGGCCGGCGCGCGCGTGTCGGCGTTTACCCACGCCGAATACTGACGCCAGGCAAGCATTTTAGCGGTCCTGGAATTGTTACCCAGGATGATACAACAACAATCGTCCCATTCGGTTTTGCAGTAAGGGTAGATGCTCTGAGCAATCTCCGGATAACGCCGGAGGTCGGCCAGTGAGTATTGACAACGTCAACCTGACGGTCCTCGCAAACTATTGCGCCGCTGCGGCGGAGAGCATGGGCTGGACGCTGATGCGGACTGCTCACTCAACCTTTGTCAAGGAGACCGAGGACTTTTCCTGCCAAATTCTAACGCCGGCCGGCCTTACCGTCGCATCGCCCAAGACCTTTGGCGCGACGTGGTTCACTGGCCTTGATTACAGCGGTGTCATTGGTAAATTTGACTGCAAGGAAGGTGACATATTTGTCGTCAGCGACCCCTACACCGGCTTCGTCTCTACGCACACACCAGACACACACATGTGGAAGCCAGTCTTCTACGAAGACGAGTTGATGTGCTTTGTGGCGAACCATATCCACAATACGGATGTCGGGGGGGCTGTCCCAGCCTCGCTTTCCCGCTCGCTAACCGAAATTCATCAGGAAGGGCTACGCATCCCGCCGATTCGCATTGTTCGTGATGGGAGGATCGATGAGAATCTGAAAGCGATCATCTCCCGAAACGTACGCAATCCTGAGCAGAACTGGGGTGATCTCAACGCGCAAATCGCGGCCGTTAACGTGGGCGAACGGAAAGTTCACGAGATCATTCGACGGTTTGGCAAAGATGATTTTCGCAGCGGGCTAGGTCAGCTTCTCGACTATGCGGAAAAACAGGCCCGCGCAGTCATCGCTAGTCTGCCAGATGGTGATTATTTCTTCTCTGATTATGCGGACGAAGATCAAGCCGGTGGATATCCAGTGCGAATGGCACTGATGCTGCGCATTCATGGCGACACCATAACTCTCGACTTCACCGGCAGCGATCCGCAACTTACTTCCTCCCTCAACATGCCAACCGGCGGAAACGAGCGGCATTCGCTGGTGATGGTTGGTCTCGTCTACGCCCTCTACTGCCTCGACCCGAACATCATGCTAAATTATGGGGTCGTGCGGCCTGCGAAAGCCATATTGCCTCCGGGTTCAATTGTGAATGCAATCGAGCCTAGCGCAGTTGGAATGCGCAGTTTGACATCCATGCTGCTGCAGATCACCACATTTGGTGCATTCTGCATCGTGTGTCCTGAGCGAATGCCAGCTTGCCCAGGAAGCGAAAGCATCATGAATGTCAAAACAGCGGACCGTAACGGTCGTACCGTGATGGCGTCGCTCGGCCCAATATCGGGAGGCGCTGGTGGAGACTGGAGGGCCGACGGGGCCGAAGGCAGCGGCGCTAATGGCGGCTTCTGCAAAAACACGCCGGTAGAAATCAACGAGGCCGAGGTGCCGATCGCGATCGCGCGTTACGGCCTTGTCCCTGATTCTGGAGGTGCGGGCCGATGGCGGGGCGGCTTGGCAATGGAAATGGAATTCAAGATTTTTGCTCCTGAGTCCATCGTAACTGCCCGCAACCGGGATCGGTCTCGTTTCGCCCCGTGGGGTGTCGCAGGCGGCCACGCCGGCGGAACATCCACCTTCACAAAGAACCCCGGTCAATTGGATGCAGTGGACCTTGGCAATGCTGATGTTGTCACCTGCGATCCTGGTGACACCATCCTTATCCGCGGCCCGGGAGGAGGCGGTTACGGCGATCCCTTGGAGCGCCCGGCGGAAACTGTTTTGACAGACTACAAGCGCGGGATGGTTTCCAGGGAACGTGCTCGGCATGACTATGCTGTTGAGATTAGCAGTGATGGACGTCTCGATTTGAGGTCTACTGCTGATTTACGCGCCACGAGAAAAGCTGACCCGATGCGTACCTTCTTTGGACACAACCGGTATCGAATTGAATTCGAAAGGATTTGGACACCGCAACGTTACGCTATGCTGACGTCGATCCTCGAGACAGTTCCCGTTACTTGGCGGTTCTTTGTCAAGCACCGGATTTTCGGAGCGATAGGAGAGAAATTGGCTCTAGACGACGGAGGCGCAGAGAACGTGACGACAGCATACCATGCTTTGTGCGAGGAGTTCACGGATTTGCCGAGGTTTCATGGGGGCGGCGAGCACCTCTCCGACTTAGGTAAGTCTACTCCGGTTGATGAGTCGAGGGATCCCGTATCTTCTTTTGGGTAGCGACTGGCTAACGCACAATCGAGACGCTCCGTACAGATGCCGCCGTAACTATCGTTCAGCACTATCACAACAAAGGGGAAACAGATGTCAAAGGAACTAGATCATTTCATTCATCAAGTGTCGCTTGGTAAAATGAGCCGGCGTGACTTTCTCGGGCGAGCGGCTGCCCTGGGGGCAACAGCCTCATTCGCGAATTCCTTTCTCAGCAGCGTCGCGTTGGCTCAGGAACCGGTGCGCGGCGGCATCCTCAAAGCTGGCCTCATGGGCGGACAATCGACCGACAGTCTCGACCCAGCGGCCATCGCCGACCAAGTGCCTTTCAACTTCTCCAGATGTTGGGGTGAAACCCTGGTAGCGCTTAAAGCTGGGGGCCTCGAGCACCGCATTGCGGAAGAATTCGGTTCGTCCACCGACGCCAAGGTCTGGACGTTCAAGATCCGCGACGGAGTCGAGTTCCACAACGGCAAGACGGTGACCGCTGAGGACGTAGTTGCCACGCTAGAGCGCCACTCGGACAAAAAATCGAAGTCCGGCGCATCCGGCTTCTTGCAAGGCATCGAGTCCCTCAAGGCACAAGGCCGTGATGTGGTCATCACGCTGAAGGTACCAAACGCCGATCTGCCTTACTTAATGGCTGACAATCATCTGGTCATCCAGCCGAACGGAGGCAAGGACGATCCAATGGCCGGCATCAGCGCAGGTCCATACAAGGTCGCCGTCAACCAGCCGGGCACGCGTTACGTCGGCGAGCGCTTTCAAAACTACTGGCAGCCTGACAAAATGGGCTTTGCCGACCAGGTCGAGATTATCGTCATCAACGATCCGACTGCTAGGACCTCTGCCCTGCAGTCTGGCCAGGTCCACGTGATCAACCGAGTGGATCCGAAAATCGTTGACATGTTGAAGCGCGTGCCGGGCCTGGAAATCAAGCCCACGTCTGGTCCGGGCCACGTTGGGTATATCATGCAGTGCGACACCGCGCCGTTTGACAATTACGACCTACGCATGGCGCTCAAACTCGCGATTGATCGCGAGGAGATGCTGGGCAAGATTCAGCGCGGTTACGGCACAATCGGCAACGACTCTTCAATAAACGCGGCCTATCCGTTATTCACTGAGATCGAGCAGCGCAAATACGATCCGGACGAGGCCAAGTTCCACTACAAGAAGTCTGGGCATGACGGCACCGTACTGCTCCGCACGGCAACTGGTGCGTTTCCCGGCGCTGTCGACGCCGCGCAGCTTTATCAACAGAGCGCGGCCAAGGCCGGTATTAAGCTGGACATCAAGCGCGAGCCGGAAGACGGCTACTGGTCGGAGGTCTGGCTGAAGCAGCCTTTCTACGCCTCCTATTGGAGCGGCCGCCCAACTCAGGACCAGATGTATTCGACCTTCTACGAGTCGAGCGCCAATTGGAACGAGACGCACTTCTTCAATAAGAAGTTCGACAAGCTTATTGATGAGGCGCGTGGCGAACTTGACCAGGACAAACGCAAGAACCTCTATCATCAGATGGCATTGATATCGCGCGATCAGAGTGGCTACATCATTCCGATGTTCACCCAGTACATCGATGCAATCACTGACAAAGTCGGCGGCTATAGCCCGGGCGTGAACTTTGAGCTTATGGACGGCTACTCGCTTTGTAAGTGCTGGCTCAAGGGGTGATGGGGTTTTAACCGGTGAGCCTTGTACTAACATTGATCGCCCAGCGCATTGCGCTGGGCATTCTCCTTCTCTTCGCCGTCTCCGTGCTGATTTTCGCGGGCACCCAGATTCTTCCAGGCGACGTCGCCCAGTCAATCCTCGGACAGTCGGCCACGCCTCAGGCGCTAGCCAATCTGCGCCAGGAGCTCGGCCTTAACGATCCCGCCATCGTGCGCTATGTCCATTGGTTGGGCGGGGTTTTGACCGGTGACCTCGGTACTGCGCTCACCACGCGACAAGAGATCACAGTGACGCTGATGCCGCGGCTTTGGAACACGCTGTTCCTCGCCTTGTGGGCGGCGGCCGCGTCAGTTCCACTCGCCATCATCCTCGGGTTGCTTGGCGTGCTCTACCACAACAGGATGATCGACAGGGCGATCTCAGCCTTTGCGCTGGCCGCCATGTCGCTACCTGAGTTCTTCATCGGCTATCTTCTTATCTTAGTCTTTGCCGTTAAGCTGCAGTGGTTCCCCTCGATCTCGACCGTCTATGAAGGGATGCCCTTTCTGGAGAAGCTGCACGCGATCGTGCTGCCGGCAACCGCTCTAGTGCTTGGTGTCCTAGCGCACATGATGCGCATGACACGTGCCGCGATCCTGAACGTGATGCAGTCGGCCTACGTCGAGACGGCCGAACTCAAGGGGCTTTCCGCCTTCAATATCATCCGTAAGCACGCTTTCCCAAACGCCATCGCGCCCATCATCAACGTCGTGGTGCTCAACATGGCCTACCTGGTGGTCGGCGTCGTCGTGATCGAAGTGATCTTCGTCTATCCTGGCATGGGGCAATATCTGGTCGACCACGTCGTAAAACGCGACGTGCCGGTGGTCCAAGCGGTCGGTCTCATCTTTGCTTCCGTATACATCGGGCTCAACATTGTTGCGGACGTCTCCGCCATCCTTGCCAACCCGCGCCTGCGGTATTCGAAGTAGGAAAGAAGATGTTGGACGTTAAACGCATCCCCCCTGGTGCATGGATCGGCTTCATCCTGACCGGGCTGTTAGCCATCTGCGCGCTTTTCGCGCCCTGGATTGCTCCGCATGGCAATCGCGAGATCGTGGGCGACGTATGGGCGCCGATGACATCGGCGCACTGGCTTGGGACTGACAATCTAGGGCGAGACTTGCTCTCGAGGATGATCTATGGGGCGCGCATCACGATCTTTATTGCTGGCATGGCTACCGCTTTGTCCTTCTCGCTCGGCGCCATCCTTGGCTTTGCGGCGGCCGTCGTCGGCGGTGTGGTCGACATGTTGATGTCGCGCATGGTCGATCTCTTGATGGCGATACCGACGTTGATATTCGGCCTCGTCATTCTGGCAGTGCTGCCTGCGAACGATGTGACGCTCATTCTCGTGATGGGGGTACTCAGTTCGACACGCGTTTACCGGCTCTCACGCGCGGTGGCTGCGGACATCAACGCGATGGACTTCGTCGAAGCGGCCAAGTTGCGAGGCGAGGGTCTCGGCTGGATCATCTGCCACGAAATCCTGCCCAACGCAGTGTCACCCCTGGTGGCGGAACTGGGCCTGCGCTTCATCTTTTCGGTGCTGTTCCTGTCGGCGCTCTCATACCTCGGGCTCGGCGTGCAACCGCCGGATGTTGATTGGGGTGGCATGGTGATGGAGAACAAGGACGGCATTGTTTTCGGCATTCCTGCCGCACTTATCCCGGCCGCTGCGATCGCGACACTGGCGATCTCGGTCAACCTCATCGCCGACTGGGTGCTTACCCGGACCACCAGCCTCAAGGGTGGGCGCGACTAATGGGTAGGGTACAGGCGAAACACCGGCCAACAAGCGACCTCCTGCTCGAAATCCGCAACCTCAAAGTCGAGGCGACGGTCTATTCACCGGACGAAAAGCCGCACGACGTCACTATCGTGGATGGCGTGTCGTTGGCGCTGCAGCGCGGCAAGGTGCTGGGATTGATCGGCGAATCCGGCGCCGGAAAGTCGACAATCGGTCTTTCCTCCTTGGGCTATGGTCGTGGTGGTGTCCGCATCACCGGCGGCGAGGTCCTGCTCAACGGTCGCGACATCCTGAAGGGCGGCGTCCAGGCTTTGCGCAGGGTGCGCGGCAGGGAGGTCTGCTATGTCGCGCAGTCGGCTGCTGCCGCTTTCAACCCCGCGCATCGGCTGATGGACCAGGTCATTGAGGCAGCGCTACTGCACGGCCTGGGCCCCAAGGCGGAGGCAGAAAAGCGCGCCATAGCCTTGTTCAAGAAACTAGGCTTGCCCGACCCACAAAACATCGGCTCCCGCTATCCACATCAAGTTTCTGGCGGCCAACTGCAGCGCGTGATGACGGCGATGGCGCTATGTTCCGAGCCGGACCTGATCGTCTTCGACGAGCCGACGACGGCGCTCGACGTAACGACGCAGATCGACGTGCTGTCGGCGATCAAGGACGCCATCCGCGACACGCATGTGGCGGCGCTCTACATTACGCACGACCTTGCCGTCGTTGCCCAAGTCTCCGACGAGATTATCGTGTTGCGGGACGGTAAGATGGTGGAGCACGGCGAAACGCGGCAGATCATCGAGGCGCCGCGAACGGACTACACTAAGGCGCTGGTGTCGGTGCGTTCGATCGAGCATGATGAGAAGCAACCGACGGCGAAGCCTGTGTTGTCGGTGAGGAACGTCACAGCCACTTATGGTGGCGGTGCCGTGAAGGTTTTGCAGGACGTCTCGGTTGACGTCCATCCGGGCCAGACGCTCGCGGTGGTCGGCGAGTCGGGCTCCGGAAAATCCACCCTGGCCCGCGTCATCACGGGGTTGCTGCCGCCGATCGCAGGGAGCATCAACTTCGCCGGCCGCACGTTGGCACCCAGGCTCGCCACCCGATCCAAGGATGATCTTCGCGAATTGCAGATGATCTATCAGATGGCAGATGTGGCGATGAATCCGCGCCAGACGGTCGGCACCATCATTGGCCGACCGCTCGAATTCTATTTTGGCATGCGAGGAAAAGAGCGCGACGTCCGGGTCGCCCAACTGCTCGACGAGATCGAGATGGGGAAGGGCTTTATCGACCGGTATCCGGCTGAGCTTTCGGGCGGCCAAAAGCAGAGGGTCTGCATCGCACGCGCGCTAGCTGCCAAGCCCAAGCTGATCATCTGCGACGAGATAACCTCGGCGCTCGACCCGCTGGTGGCCAATGGCATCCTGAAGCTGCTGCTCAATCTCCAGCAGATCGAGCAGGTGGCCTATCTGTTCATCACCCATGATCTGGCGACGGTGAAGTCGATCGCGGATTCAATTGCGGTGATGCATCGCGGCGAGTTAAAGCGTTATGGTGTGAAGAGCAAGGTGCTGACGCCGCCCTTCGATGACTACACGGACCTGTTGCTATCATCGGTGCCGGAGATGGAGCTTGGGTGGTTGGAGAAGGCGATTGCCGGGCGAAAGATGGCGAGTGCAGAGTAGTGACCTTTAGGAGCAGAACAAACATGCGAATTCGATCTCATAAGAATAAATTCCCCTTTTTCGGCTGACCTAACACTCGATTGATCATAGCTAATCTCGCTTCATCGGGTACCCGCATAGAATCATCTGTTTGAATCTACGCGAACTCTCCCGTGGCGGCACGAACGACACCATGACCTTATAACATCTTGAAATGGATTGTATATCAGATTTGGTATGTTATGAGTCTGTGTAAGTCAGAATAACGTTGTTTGAAGATTGCGTGATCTGCTTGGCTGGTTGCGGAATTGTCATCTGTCTCTAATGGAGGTGCTTTTGTCGACATCTGGACTCTTTGCGAAATGGGTTACTGAGGACCTGACAAATAGTATACCCAGCGATGTGAGTGAGAAAATAAAGCTAGCCATTCTCGACGGTTTAGGTTGCGTGATCGCGGGGATGAACACCCAATTGACCGAAGTCGTCCTTACCGGCCGCTTGAAACATTCCGGTCAAGCAGGCCCTATCCCTCTGCCTGGACGGCGGCTTTCCTGTGGGTTGCTGGATGCAACATATATTGCGGGGCAAGCTGCCAACGCTTTGGATTTCGACGATTGTTACCGAGGTAAAGCGCCCTGCCATCCCGGTGCCACGATTGTGGCGCCGGCACTTCTCGTGGCGCACGCCCGCGATTGTCAGGGCCACGAGTTGCTCCACGCAATCACGAAAGGGTACGAAGTTTCATTGCGTGTGGGACAGGCAATTGATGCGACAGCACAACGGAAGAAACATGTCACGGGATATTCAACCTGGCAGGTCTTCGGCGCGGTTGCAAGCGCCGCCGCCCTGATGCGGCTCGATGCGGGCCAGATCGTCAATGCGTTTGGTCTCGCTGGCAGTCAGGCTCCCGTTCCAAACATTCGCAAGTTGGTCGAGTTGCCCTTTTCGTGGTTGAAGAATGGCTATGGCATTTCGGCGGAAGTCGGTGTGCTTTCTGCAATGCTCGCGGAGAGCGGATTGCGGGGGCCTGCTGAAATTTTCGATGGTGAGACCGGGTTCTGGATTATGTCCGGCTCGGATCGCTATGATTGTGAACTTGCACGAGAGGAGTTGGGTACGAAATGGCTTTCGCGCGAAATCGAGTATAAGCCATATTCCTGCTGCCAGTGGACGCACACAATGCTGGATTGCATTGCTGACCTGCGCCAAGAGGTGCCGCTCGAAGAGGTAGAGCGGCTCGAGATCGCCGCATTTGTCGATCTTGCCGTTACCTTGAATATGGGCCTGCCCGACAACATTATAAGCGCGCAATTCAATGCTCGCTATCTCGCTGCACTGGAATATCTTGGACGGTCGCCCGCAAATGGGCTTTCAACAAGTGATCTCGGCGCAGGGGACATCGCTGCATTTGCGGGGAAAATAAGCCTGGTGCACGATCCTGTACTGGACATCCCATACCACGCTCGTGAGGCTATTCCTGTCCGGGTGACAGTGACGGATAAGTCGGGGAGACGTTTTGTTCGCGCGCTTGAAGATCCGGTAATCGACATGACGCCTGAACGGATTACGGAAAAGTTTGAGCGACTTGCCGAACCTGTACTAGGTGCTGCAAAGACGCAGCGGCTCCTAGAAGCTGTTTTGGACATCGAAAAACACAGCGCACGGGAGATCGTCGATCTGACTGTGCCAAACTGACCTGGGGCGTACTTTGGACCTGCTAATCCAGGCAGATTCCGGAATGTGCTCGATCACGGGCGGGCCGGAAAGCCCCGCGCGTGTCGGCATTTCTATGGCCAATATCGCCACGGGTGACACGACATATGCCGCAAATCTGGAAGCCCTGATACAGCGGGGAAAAACCGGCAAGGGCGGCGTGATCACCATTTCGGTGTTCGACGTGATGGCGGACTGGCTGACGGTTCCGCTCCTGAACCACGAAGGCGGCAAGACGCCGACGCGCGTTGGACTTGCTCCTCCTTCCATCGCTCCATACGGCGTGTTCACGTGCAATGACGGCAAGCAGGTGCTGATTTCGGTCCAGAGCGACCGCGAATCGGCGAAATTGGCCTATACATTCCTGGGTAAGCCCGAGCTGGCCAGTGACCCGCGCTTTGCGACCAATGTGGCCCGTGTGACGAACCGTGCCCAGATGGATGCCGAAGTCGCGGCTGGATTTGCTCGTCGTGCTCTGGCCGAAGCCACGGATGCCATTCTTGAGGCCGCCGTCGCCCTTGCGACGGTCAATGACATCGAAGGCCTCTCGAACCACCCGCATCTCCGACGCATCACCGTCGATACACCGAATGGTCCCGTCAGCTCTCCGGCGCCGGCGCCGATCTTCATAAATTAATCGCGCGGTGCCGCCATTGCGGGGCAAGTAATGGAACTTGACGTCGATCAGCTTCATAAATGCATTGGTCGCGATGAGTGCAAAACCGACTACACTACCCGGTCTTTAGCGGAACGGTTCAACGCGACGCTCGATCGGGATGGCGATTGCGACGAAGCGGCAACCGCCCTCAGCTGTTCCATCTCTGCCTCGGTTTGCCCACAGTGCCGACGTCGATGCTCGGCCCTAACGGCCATCCGGCTCGCGGCGTCCTGCCCTCCGGTGCCACTGGCCGTCGAATGTGGGCGGGCGGGGAGTTCGTGTTTCGCGATGATTTCCGGATCGGCGGCAAGGTCAGACGGCGCTCCGAGATCACTGACGTGGTTAAGGAAGGGCGGACCGGAACGCTGTGTTTCGTGACGGTGCATCACCAGTTTGATGTAGATGACCGCCATGTCATGGTGGCCATGGAGGCGCGCGCAAAATGGTAGACATTTCCTTGTTGCGGTTGCCGCTGTTCGTACCGGCGGATCGCCCCGAACGATTTGAGAAGGCGGCCGCGTCGGGCGCGGACTCCGTAATCCTAGACCTAGAGGACGCGGTTGCTGCGGCCAACAAGGCCGCTGCCCGAGGCGCACTGAGGACTGATTTCACCCAGTTGCCCGTGCTTGTGCGTATTAATGCGCATAGCACCTCCTGGCACGATGACGACGTGGCAACTGTTTCAAAGCTTCCGATTGCGGCGGTCATACTTCCGAACGCGGATCTGCCGGACGTGATCGAAAGCGTGTCGAGCAAGGTAGGAGCGCCGATCATCCCACTGATCGAATCCGCCCGCGGATTTGCCAACGCGCGATCCATCGCGGCGGCGAGCGGCGTTGTGCGCCTCGCTTTCGGGTCGATTGATTTTTGTGCTGACCTTGGCTGCGAACATCTGCGCGACGTTCTGCTGCCCATCCGTCTGGAACTCGTGCTTGCGTCGCGATTGGCGGGCATTTCGGGCCCGATCGATGGTGTCACGGTTCAGCTCGATGACCTGGCGGTGAGTCGAGACGACGCGTTGCATGCGCGTTCGATCGGCATGACTGGCAAGCTCTGCATTCATCCGAAACAAGTGGCTGCCGTTCGGAGCGGGTTTGCCCCGTCCAAACGTGAGAAAGACTGGGCACGGCGCGTTCTTGCCTCGGGCGATGGCGCCATCTCGGTCGATGGCAACATGGTGGACGAACCAGTACGCATACGGGCACGCGCGATCCTCGCGCTGGCGCTATGAGACCGGTCGGCGGCTGGAAATGATCGACGACGACAACTCGCGGCCCGTAGTGCCGAGACTTTGGCAGATCTCCCAATGCGCTCGGCGCTCGGCATCGAACTCACACACATTTCCCATGATCGTGTCGACGACAAAATGGGGTGCAGCCTCTTCACGCCGATAGAATGGCATGTTGTATGGCGGCGCTCTCATGGCCTTTGCCTACGCGCTGCGTGCGACGGGCGCGATCTATAATCTGCCGCTGACCGGTTCCATGGTTACTCTCGACAGCAAGACAAACTTTCTTCGCAAGATCGCGTGGGCAATATCGCTTACGGCCAACGCATTCGCATGCACCGGCGCTAGACCGTCTCAATATGGCAAACAACGGTTTTAAGTTTCAAGAGGCGACGGCAAGGTCGCCACAATCGTCGTGCAGACACATATGACGATAGAATGGGACGATACAAATCAGTCCGGCTCTGGTGGCGGCGCACCGCATTCATCGCCAATCAGACGTCTGAAGCATCCCCGTTCAATGTATGGACTAAGCCGACGTGATCGTGCTCGAGAAGATCATCCGCTCGGCCGATCGGAAAAGGAAACAACGTCTCTCGAGAGACCGTCCGCCGATGGAGTCCGGACCCGGCAGAACCGGGGATGGACTATAGTTTCCATCCCACTTCCATACCCTCGTACACTGCTTCTTCGCATGTCCGAGCCATCTGACAGTCGCCGATCATATAGAATTCTCTGTCACTTCCCTCGAATTTGTCGGCCAGTTCGTCATTTGGCTCGCCGCCTTGCGACAGGACCAAGGTATCGATGCCCTCGATGAGCATCGGGTCACCGCTCACGATATGCTGCAGATAGACCGTGTTGCCCTCAGTGCCAAAAAGGCGTGCATAGGGGATGATTTCCACGCCGAGCTGCAGCACGCGCGTGATCATCGCATCACGGGTATAGGACTGGATCGTTTCGCCCGCGATCATGCCGTTGACGGCGAGGCGTACGCGACTTCCCTGCTTGGCAAGGTGCTCGGCCAAGCCCAGCCCAATCCAATCGCAATTCCAATCCGCGATCAGCACGGATGCACCACAGGATACGCCCTGGCGAAGAACATCGACCGCCTGCACAGCTTGCGTGGACTGCGGGTCGGGGTCGGGCTCGTACATGAACGAGGATGGCCAGCGCGGTTTGCTTCCGGTAGCGAATATGATCGCGCCGGGTTGTTCGCGCTCTATTAAGGCCTCATCGACCTGAGTATTCTTGACGACCTGAACCTTGGCGAGTTCCAGTTCTCTCGTGAGATTGGTGATGATGCCGCCAAACTCCGCTCTGCCTGGCAGCAGTTGAGCGAGCTGGGCTTGCCCTCCGAGCCTGCTCGTGGCCTCGTAGAGGGTGACATGGTGGCCTCGCAGGGCGGCCGTGGCGGCGGCTTTCATCCCGCCGGGACCGCCACCGACTACCATGACCTTCTTGGACTTGGCGGCCGGTGTGACCAGGCCGAATTTGCGTTCCCTGCCCGTTTCGGGACGCTGGATACAGGAGATGGAAAGTCCGAGATGCACATGGCCGATACAGGCTTGATTGCATCCTATGCAGGCACGGATGTCATCGAAGTCGTTCGCCTTCGCCTTTGCGGGCATGCGAGGATCACAGATCAAGGCGCGCGTCATCCCGCACAGATCCGCCTGTCCGTTAGCGATAAGGAGGTCGGCATCCTGTGGCTGGTTGATGCGCCCGGTGAGTAATATGGGAATCGAGACGGCCTGTTTCAGACGCTGCGAGAACGGCGCGACATAGCCGCTTTTGTAGAACATCGGTGGCACGATATGGATGGCGGCACCCAACGTGGAGCTCGAGCCGTTGACCACGCTCACGTAATCGATGGATTTCTCAACGGCGCTGATTGCTTTGATCGCTAAGTCCTCAACAATGCCTTCAGGATTTTCTTCGTTACCCGAGAAGCGGAGACCCACGACGTAATCGGCGCCCACACGAGACCGAACCGCGTCGGTGACCTCCCTCAGAAAGCGCACCCGGTTTTCAAAGGAGCCACCATATTCGTCCGTCCTGTGATTGATGGCTTCACTCAAGAACTGAGCGGGCAAATACCCGTGGCTCGCGACGATTTCGACGCCATCAATATTAGCGCGCTTCATCCGATCGGCGGCATCCGCATAACCCTGCACGATCTCTGTTATTTCCCTGCACTTCAGGGGCCGCGCGATGAAGTGATAGCGTTCCTGGGCGGAGAGCGAAGGAGCGAAGGCCGGGCGTTTTACCCCGTTGATCCAATCCGTGACCTCACGGCCCGGATGGAACAATTGCACGAAGAGCTTTGTTCCATGCGCGTGGACGGCTTCCGCGAGCTTCGACAGACCCTCGATACAGCTGTCGTCAGTGGCCATGAGCGCCTTGTCTTTATATCTCGCGGTCTCGTGTACACCAACGACCTGCATGATAATCAAGCCTACCCCCCCCTGTGCACGGGCTGTATGATATGCAATCAGCTGGTCACCAACCAACCCATCCTTGTCGGCCATGTAGGTGTCGTGGCCAGTGGAGGCTATGCGGTTTTTGATTTCCAGCTTGCTAATTTTGATCGGGCTAAAAAGGTGCTTCAAGCTCGCGGTGCTCATCGTTCCTCCCACGAATATCCACCAGTCGAAGGTTACTGGGCGGCCGCAGGAGTTGATGCCTAATCATCCTCCCGCAAGTGAGCATCAATAAATTCATCTTTTTATATTTTCAATGAAAAATTACACTCACAGAGAAATGTGTCGGGAGATATTTTTCGCAGGCTCGTCTTTGCATCGTCACCTGATGGTCGCGAGAATGGCCATCCCTCCCTCAAGGAGCGACGCCGGATCGGATGAGAGCCGCTGAAACAGGTTTCAAACCCCGATCTGTCACAAAATTAACGGCCTGAATTCATTCAGTCTTGCGGAAAGAAGGCGACGGGGAAGAGCGACGCAATCGTTTACCGTGACTAGATCCGGGGTGGAGTGATCGTCCAAACAATAGTGGTCTCGATATCCCCCGGGTTCCCGTATCGATGTGGTTCACGACTTTCGAAAGCGAAGCTATCGCCCTCCTCAAGGCGGAAGTGACGCTCACCTACCCATAGTTCGAATTTTCCAGTGAGGATGAGACCGCATTTTTCGCCTTCATGGCTATAGGCCTCGCCGCTGTAACCACCCGGCTCAATCCTGCTCAGCGACATCTGGATTTGGCGACCGAGATTTGGGCTCAGTACTTCGTCGCGCATCTCATCATTGAATTTGATTTCCCACCTGTCCTTTTTTCGAACGACGAAGCCATCTTCATCCGGATGGTGCTGAGAATCCGCCTTGCCGGAAAAGAACCAGCTTACCCGCGCCCCCAGTGCCCCAGCAATTCGATGAAGCGCGCCGATCGAGGGTGTTGTCACACCTCGTTCTGACTGACTGAGGTGGCTAACAGACAGCCCCGACGCTTCAGATACCTGTTTCAACGATTTCGCACGCGCCTTTCTTATTTCCTTCATTCGGCGACCGAGGAATGTGTCAGGCTTTTGATTTCGCTTGAAATTGAGATCCTCCGGGTCTTCTGACATCGCTTCAGAGGCCTCTCCATGTTGCATGGCCAATCTATATCGTGTGGTAAATTCCCTCTTCTCCATAACAGAGCGCAGCATCGAGCGCAGAAGCTCGAGAATCTTGTATTTGTCCTGAGCGCTGTTCACCTTGATCACATCGCTCAGCACCAAGCCCCGCATCAGCGCGAACGTGAACTGAACCATTTGATGCAGCTCACCGTCGCCCATTTCAACATCTGAAAACGCAGCTCTCCACAGATCGTTGACCGGCTCCACCGCAGCGACCACCACGCGCTCGCTGAGTTCGCGAAACAGCTTGGCGTCGCGGCGCGCACCCAGGACGAGTTCCCAGGCGGCCAGATATTCCGGCGAGCTAAACCAGCTCCAGTAGACCGAGATTATCTTGTCCAATCGTTCGTCGACGGAGCCGCTTGTCGGGCTCATCTCCGAAACGAAGAGGTCCATTTCCGTAAAAACGTATCCCACGGTCGCCAGTATCAGGTCCGCCTTGGACTGAAAATGATGTTGCGCGGCGCCGATCGAGACACCGGCGCGCCTGGTGATCTCAGTGAAGGTCACACTGCTAAATCCGCCCTCGCTGACGCTGGCGATCGTCGCCTTCAGCAATCGCATGCGCGTTTCCTCGGTGCGCTCTGCTTGAGTCCGTCTACGATGAAGCGGCTTGGTCTTGGATGAGTTCACGCAAAATCCCCTTGACAGGCCTGCAAGATACAATACATATTTATCGTAACCTCCTACCTGTCAGACGGACAGAATCCTAGCTCCAACATTCCTATTTTCGTCATTCTGAGCAGGCCTGAGTTCTTAACATGACAGGAAGTTCACCTGTACCGCCCACCGTTAACTTTGAAAGGGAAGGCAAGCAACACGGCTTCCTGCTGCTTGGCGATTATCGCGCGCGTTACTTTGAATACGGGCCTTGGCGGGCGGTGCTGTCTGCGGCCTTTTAGGCCCCGTCGAAAGCTTAGGCTCGCCGGCAGGCTCGCAATCATTACTGACGGGCTGATGGCAGCGATCTGCGAAAACACATCTTCGATCCTCAGCTTCGAGCCAAGCCCTGAAGGGAAAGACCATGTCCAACCTGACCTTCTTCGACGAGAACAATTTACCCAAGCCCCGCGAAGGCAAGCCGGCGCCGGACAGGCTCATCGAGGGCGATCCGCGTTTCCTGACCTGGGATATCGCGCAGACTACCGACGGCGTGATCCGCTCCGGCATGTGGGAGGTAACGCCCGGCGCCTATCGCTCTATAAAGGGCAAGACATTCGAGTTCTGCTACATCCTTTCGGGCGTGTCGGAACTGATCGAAGACGGCAAGGAGCCGCGTCGGATCGTGGCTGGCGATGCCTTCGTCATGCATCCAGGCTTCACCGGCGTGTGGACGGTGATCGAGACCACGCGCAAGCTCTGGGTCTGCCGCGACTGATGCGGCAGGCACGCGCCACCCTGAACGGATTTCCTCCATGAAACGGTCACTTCCGACAACTATCAAGTCGACTCCCTACTGGTGGGACGATTGCGATTTTCCTCAGCTGTCGCAGCGGCCGCTGGAAAAGATCTGCGACGTCGCGATCGTCGGCGGAGGCTATACCGGCCTTTCCGCGGCTTTCGAGTTGGCGCGCGCCGGCAAGCACGTCCAGCTGTTCGACCGGCAGATGATCGGGCGTGCCGCTTCGAGCCGCAATGGCGGCATGGCGAGCGGCAGCATCAGACCGGGACGCAACGAACTTATCAAGCGCTTCGGCATCGACAGGGCGAACGGCATTCTCGCCGAGGGCCACGCGGCTCGACAGGATCTCTGGCGCTTTATCGAAGCGGAGAATGTTGACTGCGACGGTACGCGCACGGGAGCTTTCGAAGGCGCGATGAGCGCCGAAGAAAATGAAGGCCTCCGCCGCCATGCCGATTTTCTCCGTGAGACGCTGGGCATCGAGACCTATTGGGTCGCGCGTTCGGACGTCTGTGAATATATCGGCACCGATCTCTACAGGGGTGGCATGGTCCGCATGGACATCCACGGGCTCCAGCCCGCGAAGCTGTTGGCGGGTATGCTCCGCATCGCGGCTTCAAGCGGTGCCGTCCTGCATGAGAACACCGCTGTCCTGAACTTCGCCAACGACGCAGCGGGAATTCGCGTGTCCACCCAGAAAGGCGAGATACAGGCGAAGAAGCTCATCGTTTGTACCGACGGCTACACCGATGGCTTCGACCCTTGGCTTAGACGCCGGCTGGTTCCGGTCCGCAGCCGCATCATCGCCACCGAGCCGCTGCCGAAGGAAGTCATGGATCGACTCATGCCCAAACGTATGATGTACGACGACACGCGCAAGCTAAGTTACTACTACCGTCCCACGCCAGACGGATCGCGCATCCTGTTCGGCGGACGGGATGGAACCACGGAAGGCGATCCGCTGGTGCCGACCGTGCATCTGAGGACGGAACTTGCCAGGGTGTTCCCTGAACTGGCCAACATCGGCATAACGCACAGCTGGTACGGGTATGTCGCCATGCATCGCGACATGATCCCGCGCATTTTTTCCCGCGATAACGTCATATACGCGACGGGGTATTGCGGATCCGGCATCGTCTGGGCGCGCTGGCTTGGCAAGAAGGCGGCCATGAAGGTGCTTGGGCATGACGAACAGGTGCGTAGCGCGTTCGATTTCGACCATGCACCGAAGGCGGTCCCGCTATACTGGGGACGCCCTTGGTTCATCCCGATCGTCTACTCGCTATATGCGCGGCACGACAGGAAGATACTGAAGCGTCGCGCGGACAAGTAAGCTCTGCGGGTTGCGACGCAACGTCTGCGAAGCGTTGCTGTTTAGCAATTAACCGCTCCAAAAGCAGCAAGCCCGTTGACCAGTTTTCTGATGCAAGCAAGAGGGTTTATCCAGTCAATGGGGCTAATTGGTGTTCATTCGCGGACCTTGACGACGAAACAGCCCCATGCGCGACGGCTTGGCTTTGCCGGAGCTTTGGCGATCCATCCGAACACAGGTGGCTATATTCAATGAGGCTTTCTCGCCAAGCGCAGTGGAACTAGATTGGGCCCATCGTGTTGTCGCAGCGCATGAGGATGCCGCCCCGCGTGGTCTGTCTGCATTCTCATTGAATGGTATGATTGATCCGCCAGTGGTTCGGCGCCTACGAGTTACTGGCTCTCGCCAGCAAATAGCTGAGTCCTTAATGAGTGGCCGGACAGACTGTTTTGGATCGGCGCGACCATTTCGTGGCTTGCCCGCCATCTCGTTTCGAGATAGGTATAAAAGTACGGGGATCACGCCCCGGTTGGATTTGTTCATCGTGGACATCAGGCAGTTAAGATACTTTGTCGGCGTCGTTGAAGCCGGCAGTTTCACGAAGGCAGCTGCGACCCTCAACGTGGCTCAAAGCGCTCTAAGCCTGCATGTGCGTCAACTAGAGGAAGGTTTCGGCACCCAGCTGCTGGTTCGCGATAGAACCGGCGTCAGCGTCACGGCGTCCGGAGATAAGTTGCTTGAGCGCGCGCGCAACATTTTAAAGGAAATTCAGCTCACCGAGGCGGAACTGACCAACACGGTGACTTCTCCTTCCGGAGAGGTGACCCTTGGGATTCCGTCCGGAGCCGCTCGCGTCCTTAGCGGTCCCCTGCTTGATTCGGTAAGAAGCGAGCTGCCGAGGATCTCGCTCAAGATGATCGAGGGCATGACGGGACCGCTGGAAGAGTGGATGGCTGCTGGCCGTTTCAATCTGGCCGTCCTGTACCGGACTGCCGAGAGCGTGGGGGCAATGACGGTGCTGGCCCGCGAAGAGTTTTGCCTGGTGGTGCCGCCGGGCCAACCGCCTTTCGAGGATACGATACCGCTGGCCGACCTGCACGCATTTCCGCTGGCGGTTCCCATGCGCAACAACAATGTCAGGCGGTCGGTGGCTGATGTCGTTGCCCAAAACGGTTGTGTTTTGGACGTAAGATTCGAGGTCGACTCCCTTTCTACGATCATCAATATGGTCATGGAGGGAAAGGCGTATTCTATCCTTACACCATCGGCCATTCAGAAAGAGGCGTCTCAAGGTCTGGTTCGGACAGTCAAGGTCATCGATCCGGTGATTACCCGTTCCGTTGTCCTCTCCGTCAACCCGAAGGATGAGCGCTCTCCAGCCGTATCGGCGGTCCGCAAGCTAATCCCCAAGGTTGTAAAGACTTTGATCGAGGGCAAGCACTGGGCAGCCACGGTCCCGAACCGGGTTTAGACACATCCCAAACCAAAAAGTTCCTCCAGTGCTATCGCTCTTCGCCGCTGCCTGAGCGGTATCAATCTGGATTCGAGATGGTTTTGGGCGACATTCGATATTTGACCGCATGCGACTATCGCGATGAAATCGCGGGGAGGGAGGCAGGGTTCGGATAACGGCCGTTCTCGTACCTTAGAAGTTCACTACAGCGGAGCATGCGATGTCCAATGCCACGACCTATGAGCTTTTCATCAACGGCAGTTGGCGAGGCGGTAGTGGAACCCTGACGGTGACTAACCCGGCGACAGAGACGGTATTTGGCTCGGTGGCCGCGGCGTCGGCTTCTGATCTGGACGAGGCCCTTGCCAGTGCAGAGGCAAGCCGCCGAGCCTGGTCCTCGCGACCGCCGAAGGATCGCGGCGAAATCCTTGTTGCGGCCGCCAGGATCCTGGCAACCATGGTGGGAGACGCGGCCAAGGACTTGTCGCGAGAACAGGGCAAGACGATTGCCGAAGCAACAGGCGAGTACGCGCGCGCCGTCGAAACGCTGCAATGGTACGGCACAAACGCCGTTGAATTGTCGGCCCCAATTCCACATGGCCCGAATCGAATGATCGTCCCCGAGCCGCTCGGCGTCGTCGCTGCCTTCACGCCCTGGAACTATCCCGCAGTGATTATCGCCCGCAAGCTTGCCCCCGCATTGGCGGCAGGCTGTCCTGTGATCCTCAAAGGGGCTGAAGAGACACCGAGTGCGGCCATCCACATTGTCGAAGCCCTGCGCCAAGCGGGTATCCCGGACGGCGTGGTCAATCTTGTCTTCGGCGTACCGGCGCAGATTTCTGAACATCTGCTCGGCTCGCCAATTGTCAAAGTCTTGACCTTTACGGGCTCCACCGCTGTTGGAAAACACCTGGCCAAGCTCTCCGCGAACAACTTGCAGCGGTGTGTCCTTGAACTCGGTGGGCACTCCCCGGTCGTTGTATGCGAGGATGCGGATCTTGCAACGGCTGTTCCGGCAATTTCGGAATACAAGTTCGAGTGCGCAGGCCAGAGCTGCAATGCGCCCAGCAGAATCCTGGTCGCGCGGCCACTCTATGAGGAGTTTCTATCCCGGATGACCGACGCTGCGCGTAAAATCAAGATCGGCCCGCCCGACGACCCTAAGACGGAGATGGGACCGATGGCAAACGCGCGGCGAATAGAGGTCATGCAGCATCTGGTAAAGGACGCGGTCGATCGTGGCGCCCGCGTCGAAACCGGCGGCACCCGCCTCGACCGGCCGGGGTTTTACTGGCCGCCGACCATCCTGACAGGGGTGCCAAAGGATGCGAAAGTGCTTCATGACGAGCCGTTCGGGCCGATCCTGACCGTGGCGCCTTTCGACACGATCGAGGAGGCTATCGAGGAAGCCAATGCCACCGAATATGGCTTGGCCGCCTACTTCTTCACCGGCGCCACTGATGCGAAGCGAGCGCTGATCGGCGGAGTTTCGGCTGGCGCCGTCAGTGTAAATTACCTGAAAGGGGTGTCCGCGGATGCGCCGTACGGAGGCGTCAAGCAGAGCGGCTATGGCTATGAAGGTGGCGAGCAGGGCTTGCGGAGCTTCCAAAGCTTGAAACTGGTCAACGGCCTCGGGTCATTCGGGTAAGCTGGTGAACAAAAGGACACGCACCATTGCCGGTGAAGACATCGCGACGAGCGTCGCCGATGCGCTTCAGTACATCTCGTATTACCATCCTGCAGACTATATCCAATACCTCACGCAGGCATACGCGCGCGAACAGAGCCCGTCGGCAAAGAACGCCATAGGGCAGATACTGCTGAATTCTCGCATGGCCGCATTTGGGCGTCGGCCGATCTGCCAGGACACTGGTCTCGTGGTGGTTTTCGCCAAGGTCGGGATGGGCATTCGGATCAAGTCTGCGGCCAGTTTCGCAGACCTCGTGAATGAAGGCGTCCGTCGGGCATATCTCGACCCTGACAATCCACTTCGACCATCGATCGTCTCGGATCCGCTTGGCCGACGATTTAACACCGGCGACAACACGCCGGCAGTCGTCCACGTCGACCTCGTGCAAGGCAACCAGATTGAGATCACCATCGCCGCAAAAGGCGGCGGGTCGGAAAACAAGGCCCGTTTCACTACCCTTAACCCCAGCGCGTCCGTTGCCGACTGGGTGGTCGACACCGTTTCGACCCTTGGCAGCGGATGGTGCCCGCCCGGCCTAATCTCGGTGGGCATCGGTGGTAGCGCCGAAAAGGCGATGCTGCTCGCCAAGGAGGCCATGAACGAGCCTATCGACATGACGGATCTCATCGCCAAGGGGCCATCAAACGCAGAGGAGGCGCTCCGCATCGAGCTTTATGAACGCATTAACGCACTCGGGATCGGAGCCCAAGGCCTCGGAGGCCTGACAACTGTCGTTGATGTCAAGGTTGCAACCTATCCGACCCATGCAGCGTCCAAGCCCGTGGCGCTCATCCCGCAATGCGCCGCCAACCGCCACCTGACGTTCACATTGGACGGTAAAGGACCAGCGCAACTCCAACCGCCCGACCTTTCCCAGTGGCCCCAGATCGGTCCCGAGGACTTGCAAACAACCGGCGTGCGCCGGGTCAACTTGGATGTGCTGACGAGGAGAGAGACAGCATCGTGGCGCTGCGGGGAAACTCTTCTGCTATCCGGAAAAATGCTGACGGGTCGTGACGCCGCCCATAAGCGAATGGTCGACCTGATCGAGGCCGGTAAGCCGCTCCCGGTCGATCTGCGGGAACGCGTGATCTATTATGTCGGGCCTGTCCGCGCAGTAAGGGATGAGGTCGTGGGGCCGGCTGGCCCAACAACCTCAAGCCGCATGGACGATTTTACGGATAGATTGCTCGCGGAGAGCGGGCTTTTTGCGATGGTCGGCAAGGCAGAGAGAGGGCCAGCGGCCATTGCATCGATTGCCAGACACAAGACGCCCTATCTGGTCGCAGTGGGTGGCGCTGCCTACCTGATATCAAAATCGATTAAAGCGGCGAGGCTAGTTGCCTTTGAAGACCTGGGCATGGAAGCCATCTATGAATTCAATGTGCAGGACATGCCCGTAATCATGGCCGTCGACGTTAAGGGAAACTCTATTCACAATTCCGGGCCTCTCGAGTGGCGAAAGCGCATGGTGGCCGACAGCATCGCACGCAGCATCGGCGTTTGAGTCTGCGGTCAGTCCATTCGCCTTGGCCGGCTACCAAGCCATAAACACCGAAAGGCGAACGGGAAGCTTAGAGTCTCATTTAGGCAAGCTGCGGAATCAGCCAATGCGCGCGAACAACACTGCAATTGTCACAGCCGAGGGCAGCATAGAGTCTAAGCCACCATCAGCCGCCTGGGCAGGGCATTGAAGTAGAAACTGAACACTGTGCGCTTGGACGCCTGGGACCTCCGAATTCTCTCGGAGCTTCAAGCGGACGGTCGGATATCGAAAAGCGAGCTTGCGAAACGCGTTCATCTGTCGGCGTCGGCCTGCTCGGAGCGGCTCCGCAACCTCGAAGTAGCACGCGTCATTGAAGGCTATTACGCGCGGCTCAGTCCGACCCTCGACGCCACCCATCTGAAAGCCCACCGCACCGCGGCGAGCCGGCTTAACAAGGGGATGTTCCCCGCCGTATCGGGCGAACCAAGGGCGGGCCGAACTCGAAGCTTCACACCGTCTGGGACGGTGACGGACGGCCGATCATCCTGCTCCTGTCGGAAGGCCGACCACAAGGGCGCCCCGTCTCGTGCTCGATGGTTTGCAACCGGCCGCTCACCTGATCGCCGATCGGGACTACAACAGCGCCTGGTTCCGGGAAGAACTCGAAGCCCGAGGCATCAAGCCATGCATCCCGTCATCCAGAGCCCCAGAACGCCCTTCGCCTATGACAAAGACCTCTATCGCCAGAGGCACAAGGTTGCGAACCTCCTCGCAAAACCCAGGGACTGGCGACGGATCGCCACGCGCTACGACCGATGTGCCCACACGTTCTTCTCGGCAATCTGCATCGCAGCTGCCGTGATCTTCTGGCTCTGATTGATGAGTCCTGAGCCTAGCTCACGTTCCACATCGCCTTTACTCCCGACATTAAAGGCGCTGGCCGCACCGTCGTGCGTAGTCACCGCGATGCGCCACCTTTACAACCATCAGATTTGCATGGTTTCTTCACTCACAGCAGAACGTCTCGGCTCGGGGCTCGACAGTGCCGAGCGGGACGCCATCATCGAACTTCGCTAGGCGATGCGTCTGAGCGCCACGGCCTGAGCGGGTCCGTCCCTTTCCACAATACGGGCCTTTACGCGGGATATCCTGGGCCAGGCGAACGGAATGCCCGGTCAATCGCCGTTCGGGGCGACATTGACGCCTTGCCTATCCAGGAGACGCGCGACGACGTCCCTTTCCGTTCACAAGTTCCAGGCGTCATGCACGCATGCGGACATCACATCCACGCCTCGGTACGCTAGGAACAGCATTGGCTTTGAACCGCCAGCGGAACCGTTTTTCCGGCAGGGTTAGAGTCTTCTTCCAACCCGCCGAGGAAGCGGAGCCGGTCATGGGACGCTCGGTCATGAGCGAAAACCTGCTCGGTGGTTTCGACCTCGGGATCCATAAAAGCCCTAACCTCCCGGTCGGCGCCTTCAACGCCCTGCCCGGTGCAGTGAGCAAGTTAGCGGACCAGTTCTCAATCAGTCATCAGCGAGATGACGTACGGGGCCATGCCGCACAAGGGGTCCATGCCGTCGCCATTGCCGCTGCGTTTATCTGTGAAGTACAGACGGTCGTGTGACGCGAGTTCCCAGCCCGGGACGCGAGGGTTTATCACGATCGGCAAGATAATGGGCGGTAAAGCGGCGAACATCATTTGTCCCGAGGTGACTGTAGAAGGCACGATCGGACGCGGACGCGCGGGCGAAGCGAGAGCTAATCAATAGGCGAGTCGCGGATTTCGTACACCGACCTGTGGTGCTTCGGACGATCTTCTGGCTCCGACCACAGATGCGGTGGTGCGTCTTTGTTCCGGATGTGCTGGCAGACGTTCCCGCAAACGGTTAGAAGTCGGGGCGAGCACTTTTCCGCCCCGTTGGAGGCATCTTTTGAGTACTGAAGACATCGACGCTCACGACAGAAAGATCCTCGAGATCATCCAGGTGGACGCCGAACTTCCGGCCTCTATGATCGCCGAAGAGGTAAACCTGTCAACATCCGCAGTTCAGCGCCGCATCAAGCGCTTGAAAGACTTGGGGGTTATCGTCGCCACGGTCGCCGTGGTTGACGGCAAGAAAGTCGGTCGACCGCTAGTGTTCCTGGCTGCAATCGAGGTTGAACGTGAACGCAAGGACTTGCTCGGCCAGCTTAAGAAATGGCTGCTTGGGGAGACGTATGTGCAGCAGGCATTCTACACCACAGGAGCATCCGACCTGACCGTGGTTATCACAGCGAAAGATGTCGAGGAGTACGACCACATCACCCAAATGATGGTTGAGATGAACCCGAATATCAAACGGATCAACACAAGTGTCTGTCTGCAGCTTTACAAACGCGGAAGCGTAATCCCTACAGACTGACCGAAACCGCGCACGCTTTTCTGCCGCGACAAAGTAGCGAGGCGGCTGATGCAAACGATTTTTGTCTGCGACGCCGAATGCCGCCATCGAAGCGGTACTCGGAACGAACCAGCAGCTCCCCCGATCTGTCCGCATCGGCGACCTCGACCTGTCCAACGCGGACACCGTCAATCAGGCTTTCTATAGAAACGGGGGGCTCGCTCGGCGCATAGATGGAAGTATTTCACTAGAGCGTCGGACGTTCAGTTTGAATCGCGAGGGATTCCAGTGAGGCGTGGTTCATGATTCACTTCCTGTAGGAGGTGATTTGCCATGCCCAAGCCCTATTCGCTCGATTTGCGTGAACGTGTTGTGCGGTTTGTCGAGGCTGGCCACTCGCGGCGTGCGGCGGCGGCACATTTTGGGGTGTCGGTTTCGTTTGTCGTGATCCTGATGAGGAACTATCGAAAGACCGAGAGCCTGGCGCCCAAGGCCAGCGGTGGCCGCCGCCATTCCAAGCTCGACCCGCATCGTGCGTTCCTGCTTGGCCGTGTGGCCGAGAAGGATGACATCACCATGCCGGAGCTTGCCGCCGAACTGGCCGCTGCTACAGACGTCCAGGTCGCTCCTGCCTCGATCTCGCGCTGGCTCATCAGGAATGGCTATCGCTTCAAAAAAAACGCTGCTGGCCAGCGAGCAAGATCGTCCCGACGTCAGCAAGGCGCGGCAGGAGTGGCAGACCAGGCGCCAGCCGCGGATGCGGCTTGAGCCACATCGGCTGGTGTTCATCGACGAAACCGGAACCACTACGAAGATGACACGTCTGCGCGGCCGCTGCCTAAAGGGCCAACGGCTGCGCTCAAAGGCACCGTTCGGGCATTGGAAGACGCAGACCTTCATCGCCGGGTTGCGCTGTCATGGGCTCACGGCCCCTTTTGTTATCGACACGCCGATGAACCGGCGCATCTTCGAAACCTATGTCGAAACGCAGCTCGCTCCGACGCTGGCAAAGGGCGATGTCGTCATCCTCGACAATCTCGCTGCCCACAAGAGCCCGGCCGCCGAGGCAGCGATCCGGGCCAGAGGCGCATGGCTGCTCTTCCTGCCGCCCTACAGCCCAGATCTCAATCCCATCGAAATGGCATTCGCCAAGCTCAAGGCGCACCTGCGCGCAAAGGCCATCAGAACCATCGACGCCCTGTGGCAGGCCATTGGCGATATCTGCAATCTCTTCTCTCCAACAGAATGCAGAAATTACTTCGCAGCCGCAGGGTATGGACTCACATGAAGTCCGCCGCTCTAGGCTCCGCCGGTTTTAGAGGAGCATCGTCGCCAAGCCGCAAACGGTGCCCTTTCGCCGCGGCCATAACCTCAACTCCGCGGGAAAAACGCGGAATATCCGCGTATTGGTCGGCTAATTTCGTCATGATACATGCGGAAGCCGCGCGAGTTGCGGCGCTCTCATTCAACCATAGGGTTCCATGACACATTTTCCATTTCTGCGTCGCCGCGCTTCGGCAGCCCGTCACCATGAGATAGTTATCTTGGGAGGCGGCATAGCCGGGGCGAGTGTCGCGTATCATCTGGCGAAGTTGGGCAAGAAAGATGTCGCTATCTTGGAGCGGAATACGCTGACTTCAGGCACCACTTGGCACGCAGCCGGCCTGATCATGCAGACACGTGGCACGCATTCGCTGACCGAGATCGCCAAATATAATGCCGAGCTTTATGACGCTCTTGAGGCCGAAACAGGCCAGGCTACAGGGTTTAAGCGCAACGGCACGCTCGGCGTCGCCCGGACCAAGGATCGTCTCTACGAGACCGCCCGCAACGCGTCGGTTGCCAAAAGCTTTGGTCTTGAAGCCCATATGATCTCCCCGGCTGAGGCGAAGGCCCTTTATCCTGCAATTGACGATTCTATCATCAAGGGGGCAGTGTTTATCCCCCGAGACGGGCAAACCAACCCGATCGACACTTGCATGGCGCTGGCTGCAGGAGCCAAGCAGAATGGGGTTCGCATTTTCGAGAACCAGGAGGTGAATGACCTATGGCGCACGTCGGAGGGTGTCTATCAGCTGCAGACCGACCATGGGGTTATTGAGGCCGAAACCTTGGTCCTGGCCTGCGGGCTTTGGACACGTGATTTAGCAGCCCGGCTAGGCGCGCGCGTCCCGCTTTATGCAGCCGAGCATTTCTATGTGGTCACGGAACCAATGGACTTCATTCGGCCGACGTTGCCCGTCTTGCGCGATACCGATGGTCATGTGTACCTGAAGGAAGATGCAGGTAAGCTCCTGATCGGCGCCTTCGAACCCTGGGGCAAGCCTGTCGCGATGGAGCGCCTACCGAAGGAGACGGCCTTTATTGAACTCTGGGAGGATTGGGATCATTTCGAGTTGGCGATGACAAAGGCAATCGAGATCCTTCCCGGGCTTGCCAATGCCGGAATTGCGAAGTTCTTCAATGGACCGGAGAGCTTTACGCCAGACCTGCTGTTCATGATCGGCGAGGTTCCGGGACTGAAGAACCTTTACGTTTCGGCCGGCTACAATTCCGAAGGTATCGAGTTCGGAGCGGGAGCCGGGAGGGCCTTGGCCGAATGGATCGTCGCCAAATCCCCGCAGATGGACATCAGCTTCGTCGATGTGGCCAGGTTCCATCCGTTCCAGATCAATAAACGCTACCTGCACGATCGCACAGCCGAGGTGCTCGGTCTTCACTATAAGATGCATTGGCCAAATCATCAGCGAGAAACCTCACGTGGGGTGCGCAAGAGCCCGCTCCACGATCGTTTGGCGAAGCTTGGGGCAAGTTTCGGCGAGGGCATGGGATGGGAACGTCCCATGTGGTTTGCCGAGAACGGTCAGTCCACGGACAATGTTTATTCGTATGAGGAGCCCAACTGGTTCAGCAACACCGCTGAAGAATGCCGTGCCGCACGCACGGATGCGGTGCTGTTCGACCAGAGCTCTTTCGGGAAGCATCTTGTCCAAGGCCGCAACGCCTGCCGCTTTCTCCAATGGCTTTGTGCCGGCAATGTCGACGTACCAGTTGGCAAGCTTGTCTACACGCACATGCTCAATGAAAAAGGGGGCATTGAAACCGACATCACGGTAAACCGGCTTTCGGACACCGAATACCTCGTCATTTCATCAGCCACCGTCCATCCACGCGACACAGCTTGGATCCGCAAGCATATGACCAGCGAATGGAGCGTGACACTCACGGACGTCACCTCGGCTTATGCGGTGCTCTCGCTCCAAGGGCCAAAATCCCGCGAAATACTCTCCAAAGTCACTGATACAGACCTCTCGAACGAGGCCTTTCCCTTCGCTACGAGCCAGGAAATTGATGTCGGTTATGCGAGAGTTATCGCCAACAGGCTGACTTATGTCGGAGAACTGGGCTGGGAGCTCCATATTCCGACGGAGATGGCCCAGCATGTTTTTGATGTCCTGTGGGACGCAGGAGCTGAGCACGGTTTACGGGCCGCTGGCTACCATGCGCTTGAGCACCTCCGCTCCGAGCGCGCATATCGCGAATATGAGCTTGATCTAACGCCGGTAGACACCCTGCTCGAAGCCGGGCTCGGGTTTACGATCGACTGGTCAAAAGCCGGTGGATTCCAAGGCAAGGATGCCACCGAAGCCCAAAAGGCAGCAGGGACACCGCGCAAGCGGCTCTTGTCTTTCAAGCTGCGGGATCCGAAGCCCCTGCTCTTTCGCGAGGAGCTCATCCGCTACAATGGCGGCATTGTCGGCTACATTTCCTCCGGGGTCCGCAGCTTTACCTTGGGGTCCTCGATAGGACTCGGCTACGTTAACAACGCCGATGGCGTCACTCGGGAATGGATCGACGCTGGAGGCTGGCAGATCGAAATTGCCGGCAAACTTTATGATGCAGACGTCTCGCTCCAGGCTTTTTTCGATCCCAAGGGCCTCAGAACCAAGGTCTGACGGGCTCCAGGCCCTCAGGGAGGCGTAGAAATGCTTAAGATGAAGGCAGCAAAACGTCTGTTCAGTCTCTATCTAGGGCCGGGATTTTCCCTACAGGCTTTTTCTTCTGCAATAGAGGCCTTACGGCTTGCCAACGAAGTGCTTGAATCGGAGATTTACACTTGGCGAGTTGTATCTGACGACGGACACCATGTGAGATCGAGTTGTGGACTTACGGTCTCCGTCGATACGTCGCTCAAGGAGGAACGCGGCCTTCTTGGCAAAATGGGCTCGTTCCCATCGGTCGCTGTAATTTGCGGGGGTAGCCACCCCCTTACGGTAAATCGGGCTCTGCATGGCTGGTTGCGGGAGTGCCGAGCTAGAAAACTGCGTCTGGTTGGAATCGCGAGCGGGGTCTTCAGCATCGCGCAGACAGGTCTGGCGGATGGACGACGATGTGCAGTGCACTGGGAACAGTTCCCTTCATTCGTCGAACAATTTCCAAGTGTCGGTGCGGTTCAAGCTGCTTATGAGATCGACGGAGACACGTACTCCTGCTCGGGTGGAGATGCTGCTTTCGACATGTTCGTGCAGTTTGTCATAGAAGATTATGATTCGCTTATTGCCAGCCGGGTGTGCGAGAAGGCCGCCGCTATGAGGGTCCGTCAACCAGGAGATCGTCAGAGACTACCTCTTCATGCAGGCGCGGCCATTCACCATGACGGCCTGTTGAAGATCATTGAGCAGATGGAGACGCATCTCGACGAACCAGTAGCGCTCGAAGACATGGCTGCCTCGAACTGCTTGTCTCGGCGCCAAGTTGAGCGCATTTTTTCGAAACAAGTAGGATGTTCGCCTGCGCGATACTATCTTGAGATGAGACTTGAGCGCGCGCACTTGCTGATCTTGAACTCGCAACTGCCAATCGTCGAAATCGCGATGGCCTGTGGTTTCGTCTCGGCCTCGCATTTTTCAAAGGCATATCGCGAGAATTATGAAATGACTCCACGTGAGGCTCGCTCGGAAGCCGTAGAACGCCGACGGAGCGGGCCAGTCGTCCAAGCTGTTCGGCATGTTGCTCAAGGCGGCCATGCAGCCGGCCGCCTGAGGAAACCCGCCCATAGCGCCTAGTCTTAGTGTCCGCGCCAAGTCCAGGTCGTCGATATTCTCGACGCTTTCGCAGAGAACCCGATCGATCTGAAGCCGACGAGGGTTGCTGTCGTGGTGTCGGCCTGGGACCTCGTCGCCGAGGGAATAACGCCCGACGCGTGGCTGTCGCAACGCATGGCGCTGCTCGACCAGTATCCTCAATCCTGCACAGGCTGATCGACGGCAAGTCGCTCTCGGCCTCAGTCGTGGATGCACCGCAGGCGTTGAGCCTGGCCAAGGAGCCGAAGGCCGATGTCGAGCGCTACGACGCCCCGCGCCAGGCCAGGGAGGTGCGCCATGCGTCATGACCCCGCAAGCGCCGCCGTCGTCATCATGCTCAGAAGCCTGAAGATGCACGGCATGGCGCAGGCCGTCGCCGAACTCACCGAACAGGGATCTCCCGCTTTCGAGGCCGCCGTTCCGATCCTGTCGCAACTGCTGAAGGCCGAGATGGCCAGGCGGGAGGTCAGGTCTGTGGCCTATCAGCTCAAGGCTGCCCGCTTTCCCGTCTATCGCGATCTGGCCGGCTTCGACTTTGCCAGCAGCGAGGTCAACGAGGCCCTCGTGCGGCAGCTCCATCGCTGTGAGTTCATGGACCACGCCAACAACGTCGTGCTCGTCGGCGGCCCCGATCCCACGACATAATGCACACCTCGCTATGTTATTGAAAAAGCTGGATCTGCTGATCCTGTGATTGTGATAATGGACTGTGTCCGCTCCTGCCGGAATGGTGCTGGATATCGAGTTGCTCGATATCTTCATGACGGATGATCCAGGGCGTACCCTTGCAATACTGCTCGGCCTTCAGATCGCCGGCGCGGATCATGCGCAGCACGGTCATTGGCCGCAGGCCGAGCTTCGCAGCCGTTTCCTGCAATGTATACTCGCCGCGCTCCGACCGTTCGTCCTTTTTGTAGACGGCGATGTCGTGCTGGTTGCGGAAAGTGCAGACACGGGACTGCGTCCATCCGTTCAGACGACCCGTGGTTTTGCCGAGCCGGTTGAGAAGCGATGCGATCGCTCTATCCGGCAATTGGCGTGCCAGGGCACGGATCAGGTCCTCGATGTCCGGCGGGGCGCCCCAACGGTGATGGCCTGCCTTGTTCTTCCTGACCGAAAGCGCGGTATGGTCGCCGCCCTGCCAATGCACCAGCATTTTGATGTGGTCGTCTTCGATGGCGACGACAATCTCGCGGATCACGGCACGGATGATCCGCTTGCGCGTGGTGGCGGTGGCGTTGGCATGATGCCATGCCAGTTCGAGATCGGCGCCCATGCGCAGCAGGCTCCGCCGTTCCTCTTCTCCCAGAGCCTCAGGCTTGTGGCGGTCGAGCGCGTCAAGCTCGTCCTGACGCTCGCGGACGGCTACGAGCGCGGCATTCCAGCGTCGCTCCAGTTCGCCTGCTACAAGCCGGTTGTCCGGGTCGACGGCGTCATACTGGCGGCGTGCATGGGCGGCTTCATAACGTGCCTGTTCGAGTGCGAGCTCCACATGGCGCCGCTTCTCTCCAGCCTGCACGGTGGAGGTCTCGATGGCCTTGATCGCCGCTTCCGTGCCGAGCGGTTGAAGGCGTTGAAGAACCTCCGCGCTGACCGCCTGATCGACCCGCAACGATCCGAAGCCGATGCACGGGTCGGTTCCGTGGTTGACCTGCGCTCCGCGGCAATGATAGCGCCCCGTATTGCCGTTGCTGCCGGAATAGGAGACATGCAGCTTGCGGCCGCAATGACCGCAGCGCAAGAGACCGCCGAGCAGCAACTCGCCCCGGCGAAGAGCACCGCGCGGCACCAGGCCTTTGCTTGTGGCATTGTCCGTGATCAGGCGCTGTTTCCTCTCAAAATCGTGCCAGCTCAGGTAACCTTCGTGATGGTCGATGAGCAAGACCTCCCAGTCGGCGCGATCGCGCCTGATCCCACGCAAAATCCGTTTGCGTCCGGCCTCTATGGTGACTTTGCTGCAGGTTCGCCCGAACGCATAGGCGCCGGCGTAGATCGGGTTGGTGAGAATGTGGTGCACCGTATTGTAGACGGGCAGCTTCCAGACGATCGCCCTGTCCGCCGCGCGCGTGTAATTTACGGCAGGGAGCATAATGCCCTCGCGGCGCAACCACAGATGCACCTGCCGGATGCTCTGCAGTTCGTCGAAACGCCGGAATACAAGATCGATCGCCTCGCGGATCCGCAGGTCCGGGTTTTTCTCGACCCGGTTCCGGCCCGACTTGACGTAACCGATGGCCACCGTCAGGAAAAGTTCGCCCCGTCGTGCCTTCTGCTTCAGGGCTTCGATCGAGCGGCCCGCAGGATCGAAAGCTCCAGTTCGCTTCGTGCCCTTCATGCCGAGCAGCAGCCTGTCGTTGGGATGACGCGGTTCGTAGATGCCGTCCTCATCGATGATGAGCGTTCCGACAAGGCCGCAAAACTCGATGAGCGTATGCCAGTCCCGGCCATTGCGGGCCAGCCGGGAGGCTTCAATGGCGAGGACCGCACCAACCCGACCTTCGCAGATCGCCGCCAGAAGCTTCTCAAAGCCCGGACGGCTGATGCCAGACCCTGAACGACCGAGATCTTCATCGATGACGATGGCGTCTTTCCAGCCAAGGGACCGCGCTCGCTCGGCAAGGCCATATTGGCGTCGCCGGCTCTCGGGATTGTTGACGAGTTGATCGGCCGTCGACTGCCGGACATAGACATAGGCACCGCGCGCGAGATGTTCAGCGGTGATCTTCATGATCTGCCTCCCGTCCCGTCTGGCTCACCACCGCTCCCCTCAGCAAGGTCTCGATCAGCGGGAGGGTGCGTTCCCGGACTTCGCCTGGAAGACTCGATGGCGGAGCCTTCTTGGAAAACAGGTCTGGCTGGTCGGTTCGGCATTGCCTGCGCTGCATGGTCGTCTCCTGGCTGGCGTGAGTCGCTCTGCAGAAAACGTAGACATGCATCGACCTCGCGGCGCAGGTCGCGCAGGCATGAAAGGGGAAAACGGGGCGCCTCGCGAACCGCCATCGTCAGGGCGATCTCTTCCGTCATCCAGATCGGAATCAGCGCCAGGCTGCCATCCGGTTGTCGCCCGACATAGGCCGGCTCACCGCAATAACGCTGACGGCCTGTGACGAAAATCTCCCCGCCCGAACGTGGATGAAAGGCGTAACGGACAATCTTCTTTGCCTCGCCATCCTGATAACGGGCATTATGAGCCCAGTCCGACCGGCACAGGCAACGCCCACATCGCCACCGCGCTCGGCGTGCAGGCGATCGAGCACCATCGCAAACGTATCCGCTTCTTCTCAACCGTCGAACTCGTCAACGCGCTCGAGCAGGAGAAAGCCCAGGGAACGGCCGGCCAGATCGCCAACCGGCTCGCCCATTGCGCGGCCTGAGACATGGGTGACGTTTTGTACCGGACACATGGGGCTTTGGCCGGAGGTGTTGATGCCGTGGAGAGAGTGTTCGGTGATGGAGGAACGTCTACGTTTCGTTGCCCGCCTTCTCGAGGGAGAAGGCATGAGCGATGTGTGCCGGGATTTCGGGATTTCGCGCAAGACTGGCTACAAGATCTTCAACCGCTATAGGGAGGAAGGGCTAGAGGCGCTTTGCGACCGCTCGCGGCGGCCGGTGAGGTACGCCAACCAGTTGCCCGAGCAGATCGAGCGGCTGATCGTCGAGACCAAGCGCGAGAAGCCGCATTGGGGCGCTCGCAAGATCAGGGAGTTGCTGGTCAGGAAGCTCGCCGGTGATGTGCGTATCCCGGCCAAAAGCACCGTGCATGCCGTGCTCGACCGTCACGGCCTTGTGAGCCAGGCCCGCAAGAGGAACCCGGCGAACAAGGCCGTGGGCACGCCGCTGTCGCAAGCCGCCGCCCCTAACGATCTGTGGTGCACCGACTTCAAGGGGGAGTTCAGGCTCGGCAACGGTAGCTACTGTTAGCCCCTGACGGTCACCGACCAGACCTCGCGCTATGTGCTCGCCTGCGAAGCGCTCGAATCGACAAAGGAGACGCCGGTCATCGAGGCCTTCGTGCGGCTGTTCAGGGAGCGCGGCCTGCCCGCCGCCATCCGCTCCGACAACGGGCTCCCCTTCGGTTCGCCTAACGGCCTCTACAATCTCTCGCGCCTGTCGGTGTTCTGGCTCAGGCTCGGCATCGTCATCGAGCGCATTCAGCCGGGCAGGCCGCAGCAGAACGGCCGCCACGAGCGCATGCATCTGACCTTAAAGAAAGAGACGACCAGGCCGCCCGGCATGAATATCCTCCAGCAGCAGGCGAGGTTCGACGCTTTCATCAGCGAATTCAACGAGGAAAGGCCACACGAGGCGCTCGCCATGCGCACCCCGGCCGAGCTCTACACGCCGTCCTCAAGAGCCTATGAGGGCCTGCCGGAACTGGAATACCCCTTCCACGACCGCGACATCCTGGTTACCGCTTGCGGCCGCATCTGCATGCACAGGAAGAAGATCAACGTCTCGACCGTGCTCGCCGGTCAGAGGCTGGGAATCAAGGAGGTCGACGACGGCATTTGGCTCGTCAGCTTCATGCATTACGATCTCGGTTATATCGACTTGGAACAGAGGACCTTGCAGACCATCGACAACCCGTTCGGCACGAGGTTGTCACCCATGTCTTAAGTACAATTTGTTACCTATGTCTCCGGGTTGGACACATTCCGATCTCGTCATCCTCGATGAACTCGGATACCTGCCGTTCAGTGCCTCAGGCGGTGCGCTGCTGTTCCATCTCCTGAGCACGCTCTACGAACGCACCTGCGTCATCATCACCACCAATCTGAGCTTCAGCGAATGGGCAACCGTCTTCGGCGACCCAAGCAGCGCAGGATACCCGTCTTGTTGATCGGTTGGTGTCTCATGTCACGGTGGTTGACCGTCGACACGCACTCTGTGGACAGCGCTTTGAGGTGGCATCACTTCGGTCAGGGCGCGGACCTGCCTTTGTTGTCATCCGCCTTCCGGATGGACGGTCACGCAATATCCGCCGGTCAGTGACGGATTTGTCGCCTGCTAGCGATGATGATAGTGAACATCGTAGCGCGGCGAGAAAGTTAATATCCGTTCGGACTTTGCTTCCTTTAGTGTATTATGCGCGAATCACCTTTAGTAACTCAATGGCGAGTTGCGATGGTTGCTCATGCTGTGGCGCATCGGATTGCGTTGTCTTTACCGGAGACCAGTGTTCCACTGGTCAGGATCAAGCCAGATACGCCCAGCCTTTGGAACAATCTCCCACCGGTATCTCAGCACCAAGTCGCGCAGATGCTCGCGACTCTGATCCGCCGGATGCCGCCGAACGCGCCAGCGGCGAGGGAGCGGTTTGATGTTGGCTATTCCGAGCAGTCCTGACGAGCGGCTCACGGCCGTCCGACGTTCAAAGTTCGCTTACGTGTATGTTCGCGCCAATCCTCAATAAACCAGGTGCGCCACCACCAGGAAAGCACCGAACTTCAGTACAGTTTGGTGGACCGCGCCGTCAGATTGGGCTGGCCGCCGGATCGTATCGTCGTCATCGACGAGGATCTTGGAAAATCAGGAACCGGCCAAGTCGAGCGCGGCGGCTTCCAACGGCTCATCGCCGAGATCGGGCTCGGCAACGCGGGTCTGGTGGTCAGCCTCATCTCGATTGGCGCGCAACAACCGGGACTGGCATCAACTCCTCGAGTTGTGCTCATTGTTCGGCGTTGTCATCGCCGATGGTGAACGTCTATACGACCCCTGCGCTTATCACGACCGGCTGCTGTTAGGGCTCTCGGGGATCATGAGCGAAGCGGAGTTGCACCAGATCCGCATCCGCCTGCATCAAGGGGAGCGGCAGAAGGCGGCGCGGGGCGAGCTTCGCATACCGCTGCCAGGTGGTTTGGCCTACAACCGCTCCGGCCAGATCGTGTTCAACCCACGGCTGCGTCTGATCTTCGACAAATTTAGAGAGCTTCAGACCGCGCGACGCGTTATGCGTTACCTGCGCACGCACGACCTACGCGTACCGGTGCGGCCGCTCCGCGGGCCGGCGCCCCATGAGCTGGTGTGGCGAGACGCCACCATCGCCCACGTCCATTATATTTTGCACAACCCGGCCTATGCCGGCGCATATGTCTACGGCCGGCGCCGAATAAATGCGGTCCGCCAAGGTCCGGTTTGCCGATTCCGACGTGAAGCCGGCCGCCATTCCGATCAAAGACCGGCCACCATTCCGATTTGAAGCCGGCCACCGTTCCAATCAAAAGCCGGCCAGTTTTCGGCACTGAAGATTACCTCCTGGGTCAGCAACTTTGGCATCAATCACCTCGCCATGAACGGGGACATTTTGATGCCGGCAAAGAGAAGGCTGACCATGAGACAATTGAGACAAATGCTGCGGCTTGCCGGAAGCGGGACGAGCTCCCGCGAGATTGCGGTCGTATTGGGGATAGCGCGCAGTACGGTGCAGGATAATTTGCAGCGTGCAGCCGCGGTTGGATTGAGCTGGCCCTTGCCGGGCGAGCTGACCGACGATGCGCTTGAGCACAAGCTCTTCAGTCGCAACGGCGTCAAACAGGGCACGCGACGACGCACGGAACCGAACTGGCCCGATCTTGCGGTCGAGCTCAAGAAGCCCGGCGTCACCTTGCTCATATGTGGGAGGAGTATCGTGGGTCGCATCCCGACGGTTACGGCTATAGTCGCTTTTGTGAACTTCTAAGGGGATTTAAGCAGCGACTGTCACCGACGATGCGCCAGGAGCATGCGGCCGGCGACAAGGTCTTCGTGGATTATTCCGGCAAAAAGATTCCGATTGTCGATCGCAAGACCGGTGAGATCCGCGAGGCGGAGATCTTCGTGGCGGTGCTGGGTGCGTCCAGCTACACCTTTGCCGAGGCCACCTGGACGCAAACGCTCCCCGACTGGATTGGCTCGCATGTCCGGATGTTTCGTTTTTTTCATGGCTTCCCAGACTCGTCATTCCCGACAATCTGAAGTCTGGCGTCAGTCGAGCCAGTTTCTACGATCCCGAGATCAACCGCAGCTACGGCATGATGGCTTCCCACTATGGCGTCGGCGTGGCCAAGAAAGCCCCGGGATAAATCGAAAGTGGAGAATGGAGTGCGTTTCGCCCAGTCCTGCATTTTGGGGCGTCTGCGCAATCAGACCTTCTTCTCGCTTGCTGAAGCCAATGCCGCCATTGCCCAGGCGCTCGATCGCATCAACGACCACGTCATGCGCCGGCTGGGCGTCAGTCGCCGGCAGCTCTTCGAGACCGTCGAGCGCCCGGCTTTGGCCAGTCTTCCACTGGAGGATTACGAGTTTGCCGAATGGCGTTTGGCCCGCGTCTCGACGGATTATCATGTCGAGTTCAAGACCTTCTTTTATTCCGTGCCCCACAGCCTCATTCGTCAGCAGGTCGATCTGAGAGCAACGGCGCGCACCATCGAGATCTTCCACCGCGGCAAGCGCGTCGCGGTGCATCAGCGCCGCTATGGAGGTCCTCGCCATGGAACCGATCCGGATCACATGCCCAGTTCCCACCGGCGCTATGCCGAATGGACGCCGGAGCGCTTTCGCCGCTGGGCCACGTCGATCGGGCCGCAAACCGAAGGTCTGGTCATCGCAATTCTCGCCAGCCGTCCGCATCCCGAGCAGGGCTTTCGAACATGTCTGGGCATCCTACGCCTGTTTCGGGACATCGATCGCAATCGGGCCGAAGCCGTGTCAGCCCGCGCTGTCGAGATCGGTGGCCTGAACTGCAAGAGCATTGCTTCGCTCATCGCCAACCACAAAGCCGCACGCCATTCCACCGAACCAACCGCCATCGTCGATCACGCCAATCTGCGTGGCCCTGATTACTTTCATTGAGGAGATCCACCCATGCTGATCAATCCCACCATCGACATGCTGCGAGAGCTCGGCCTTTACGGCATGGCAACCGCTTTCCAGGAACTCGACGCACAGTCCGAAGTGCGCGGCCTCGAGCATGGCGAATGGCTTGCCATGCTGCTCGAACGCGAGGCGACCATGCGCCGCCAGAAGCGTTTCGAGGCTCGCGCCAGGGCTGCCAAGCTTCGCCATGACGCGCAGATCGAGAATGCCGACTTCCGCGCCGCACGCGGCCTCCACCGCAATATGTTCATGGCGCTTGCCGGCTGCGACTGGATCAGAAAGCATCACGGTCTTCTTGTCACCGGGCCAGCCGGCGTCGGCAAAAGCTGGCTTGCCTGCGCTCTTGGCCACCAGGCCTGCCGCGAAGACTTCTCAGTCGCCTACCACCGGGTTCCCCGGCTGTTCTCGCGCTTGCAAGAGGCGACGGGCGATACGGCAGGATCCTCAAATCTCTTGCCAGGACCGACCTGCTGATCCTCGATGACTGGGGACCTGAAAAACTCAATGACGACCAACGCCGCGATCTCCTGGAGATCATTGAGGATCGCTACGAACGACGCTCAACCATCGTCACAAGTCAGGTGCCCGTGGATCAATGGGTGGGAAATTATTGCAAACCCAACTTTGGCCGACGCCATCCTGGATCGCCTCGTTCACAACGCCTATCGCATCGATCTCACCGGTGAAAGCATGCGAAAACAGCGCCCGCCGATCGTCCCCGAAAACACCGAAGCTTGACCTGAAACAAAACCCAACCCAAACATCAACGAGACCCAGGATCAGACCGAAAACTGGCCGCCTTCAAATCAGAATGGTGGCCGGAATGAAATCGGAATGACTGGCCGGCTTCAAATCGGAATCGGTGGCCGGCTTCATCGGAATACGCAGTCCGGGTTCGCAGCGCAACCTCGAAGGTGGCCATTGACGACTGGGATATTTGCATCAAAGGCGCACACCCTGGTTATATTAACTGGGAGGAGTTCATGGCCAATCAGCGACGCCTCGCCGACAACACCAATCGATACGAGGCCGGCCACCGGGGCGCGGCGCGCAAGGGCATTGCTTTGCTGCAGGGCTTGGCGGTCTGCGGCCAGTGCGGACGGCGGATGACCGTGCGCTACAGCGGCCCCGACAGTGCACGCCCCGTCTACTGCTGCCTGGCGGACCGCAACCAGACCGGCAGCTCTCTCTGTCAGGAGGTTCGGGCGCCCGCAGTCGATGAGTTGGTCGCCCAAACCCTCCTGAAGGCGTTGGAACCTGACCAAATCGCCATCGCCATCGCTGCGCTCGACGAGATTGCGGAGGAAACGCGGAGCCTCGAGAAACAATGGGCTACGGCGGGAACGTGCGCGGTATGACGCCGAACGGGCTCGACGACAATACGACACCGTGGAACCGGAAAATCGTCTCGTCGCCAGAACCCTGGAAAAGGCTTGGGAAGACAAGCTGCGGGTGGTCGATGAGATCGAGCAGGAATATCGTCGGTGGAGAGACCGAGAGCCCTTGGTGTTACAGGCGGCGGATCACGCCGCGCTTCAGGAACTCGCCGAGAATTTGCCGGCCATCTGGCACTCGGAAACCAACCAGCCAGAAGGCCGCAAACGGCGCAACCAGCGAACATCAAATCCAACGTCGCGTTCAATCTTACGATTCGAACTATGGCGAGATCGAGCTTGTGCGTGAGCGGATCACGCAACTCAATGCTGCGGGCGAGATGGACAGGCAAATCGCCAAAACATTGAATGACGAGGGGGTCCGCTCGGCGCGAGGCAAGCTGTTCAGCTATGAGAACATCTGGCTCTTACGCCACCGTTGGGGAATCCCCACAGCCAAGATCAACGGCGTCGCAGCCAATCCGCCGCGCTCGCCCGATGGAACCTACTCTGTACAGAGCGCAGCCGCCGCAATCGGCGTGACGGCTCAAACCATCTTCAACTACCTCGCCCAAGGCCTTGTCCACGGTCGGCAAAGCACGAAAGGCCAGCCTTGGCAGATCAGCCTTTCCAGCGACCAGATCGATCAACTTCAACGCCGACTGCGACGGACCAGGCGATCAAGGAAAGGTGCATCATGAAGCATTCGCGGACGCCAAGATGACCACGGCGCTGCTCGACCGGCTCACCCATCACTGCCACATCCTGGAGACTGGAAACGATAGCTTCCGCTTCAAGAACAGCTCCGCCCAAACCGCAACGAGCAAGAAGGAAAAAGCCGCCCCCCTTGACCAAAACCTGAGACCCAAACCATACATAAAGGCGGGTCACTTCTCGGCGAAAATCGCGGGTCAGCTCTCAGCTGAAATTAACAAAAAGGCTGTTGTCGATCACATCAGTCGTCCACGGATGTCTGGCCTTGGTCGTGCGGTGCTCGATGTCGTTCCTGGCGCAGGCGTATTCGAAGGCGTGAGCACGGGAGATCTCGCCATTGGCGATTGCCTCGTTGATCAGCGGCACCGCCGAGCCACCGGCACCGGGGTGGTGAACTGGATGCCGTTGTCGGTAGGCACGGTATGGATCTTGTAGGGGACGGCCGCGATCAGCCGCAGTAAAAAGTCTCCCGATACGGCGGTGGTGGCCTTCTCGTGCAACTCGACGAACGCGAACTTTGAGGTGCGGTCGATGGCGACGAACATGTGCAGCTTGCCCTGCTCGGTCCTGACCTCGGCAATGTCGATGTGGAAGTAGCCGATCGGGTAGCTCTTGAATTCCCTCTTCGCCGGTTTGTCGCCCTCGACATCCGGCAGCTGGCCGATGCCATGGCGTTGCAGGCAGCGATGCAATGAACACCGCGTCAGGTGTGGGATGGTCGCCTGAAGCGCATAGAGGCAGTCGTCGAGCGGCAGCAGCGTATAGCGGCGGAAAGCGTCCTCCTCAATCGAGAGCACCGTCGATCTCGGTTCCTTCGGACCAAGTCGGCAGATCGGCGACCGAAGCGCGCCTCTTCCACTTCGCGACCGTCTTCTGGTTGATCCCGTAGCGCTTGGCCAGCGTCCTCAGGCTCTCGTGACTATGCTGTATCGCTCGACGGACCGCCTCTGTCGTTGTGGCGCTCCCATGCAGAACCTAGCGCATACCGCATCTTTTGATTCGGGAGATAAGGATGACCCATCAAAGCCCGGGATCAAACATCTAGCCCCCCTGCGAGGGGCAAGTGACCATCATCGGGTCTATGGAGGGCGTGCTCGCGAGCGGCTTCGTCGGAGCGACACCACGCTACGGGACATGAGCCTAGGGCGTTGGTATTATTTGTGTGCTACAACCATGAGGCGCGAGCTATCAGATGTAAACGCTCCACCTTCCTCCCCATAAGCCTCAACAGTCTCGAACCCCGCGCTTCGCAACATGCGAACAAATTCAGAAAACCCATACTGTCTGAAAGAAAGATGCGTTCGTCTAACGCATCCGTCGCGGACTATAATCCTTTCGATGTGCGAGCGATCACTTAGCACATCATTGCTTACTATATCGATTTTTACATCGTCGTTACGCTGCGCAACGTAACAGATAGGCAATTTGTGGCGGAGCGCAAGGACGCGATTGTGGTGATCGATTAGCAGCCGCCCGCCCTTTCTAAGTGAAGAAGCGGCTTCACGAAGAACTCTCTCATTGTCCGCGTCATCGAAATATCCAAACGTCGTGTACCACAGAAAAGCCGCGTCGAATTGATCACGCCAGGGAAGTGAGCGCATGTCGCCCAGGAAATACTCAACATTTACTCCGCGTTCAGCCGCATCCGCTTCAGCTTCTTTTAGCAAGATCGGCGAGAGATCAAGCCCGGTTACGTGCGCTCCTTTTTTCGCCAAACGGTTGGCAATCCGCCCATAGCCGCATCCAAGTTCAAGAACTGAGCTGCCTTGTCCAAGAGAAAGAATCTCCCAAATTACTCCTGCTTGTCGATCACTCGTCTCAGGCGGATTGACCACATCGCCAAAATGAAGGTAATCTTCTCTGAAGTATGGTTCAAAATCTGACAGGGAAATTTTGTTACCAATCTCATCATTCATTGTTTTTGTCCTGATGACTTGCTGACGTTGCAGGCCAAGTGTTACATATGGTGAATAATATTCAAAGAAATCATTTGTGAAAATTTCAATATCGTTGTTAAATATTTCTGCAACATATTATTGATCTTGTCACATTCGAGATTGTAACTCGGGCCGGTATAGTGTCTCTCTGAAGGCACCGGTCTCGAAGCTCGCCAAGGTCCGTACCGGGGGACGTATATCGACCTTGAGCATATGAGTTGTTTCATCGTTCACCGCCGCGCCTGCCGAATCGCTCTGGCAGCGCTGGAAACGGCGGCGAAGCAGATGGAGGAGAAGGTGGCGTGACCACCCGGATCATCGAGAGAAACGCGTTTGCGGCGCTGCCAATCAGGGCGAAACCCTCTCTGCCAGATTGTCCAAGGACGAAGGAATGACCTAGCTAGTTTCCGTCCATAAACGCCGAACCATTGATCTTATTGCTTAAATCGTGATTTTGTGAAGGCAAGGCCCGGCGGTTTCAGGTACACTTTGGTTTCATGCCACTGGTTCCAAAGCACAATCTGCAACCGCGGAGCCGACAATGCGACAAGAACGCACCGTCCAAGCCAGCATATTCGATCTTTTCGCCGCGCACGAGATCGGCCACGAACTGAAGGCGATGTCGCAGTGGCTGGACGAGCGCCGCGATCTGCTTGGCTTGGTGGCGCGCGAGATTTGGGTCGGCACGGCGTCAGGGCCATCGGACGGCAAGGCCTACCTGCTGAAGCGGTCTTGCGTTGCCCGCTTCTCAAGCAATACCGGCAGTTCACCTATCAGGAGCTGGCATTTCATCTGGAGGACTCGGCATCATTCCGGGCCTTTGCCCGCCTGCCGTGGTCCTGGAGCCCGCGGAAGTCGGTGCTGCAAAAGACGATCAGCGCGATCCGGCCCGAGACCTGTGTCGATGCCGGCTATCCGGCCCGAGACCTGTGTCGATGCCGGCTCAATACTCCCCAGAAGTGCCGTTTGAATCTTCCCCAGTTTAGCGCTGTCGCCGGTCTTCCGGAGCGCGCTCCGGGAGACCGGCGGCGCGTGATCGTTGATGCTTCTCCTGATGGTCGGGAGAGGGATTTCGGTGATCAAGATCGGGGAGATGATGATGATACTGGATTTGCATCGGCAGGGCCTGTGTCGGCGATCGCCAGGGAGAGCGGGATCGACCGCAAGACGGTGCGCAAATACATTGCGCGCGGGCTCGAGGCTCCGGCCTACGGACCGCGCAAGCCGCGTCAGGCGGTGATCGATCCCTTCACGGCCTATCTTCGCGAACGCGTCACGCGATATCCCGGACTCACCGGCAGCCGGCTTTTCCGCGAACTGAAGGACCCTCGGCTATGGCGGCGGCTACACGGCCGTGCGCCTACGGCTCGGTGCCGTCATCCTCGACAGCGGTCTCGACCAAGCGCTGTAGCGGCGATTATGGCGGCAATGTCGTCGCCGTGCTCGGGGAGGATTTGTCACGCGGATGACGCATCGTTGAGCGGCGCCACGATCCGGGAATCCCGGACCCCTCGGGAAGGCCGGCCGAATTGAGAACCCCGTTTGGAAGATTCTCCATTCGGTCGGGAAAAACGTGCTGATCGGGGCCTCGGCGGACATGCTGTGAGAAGCCCCCGCAAGGGCGCTTCGTCCTATGCCATGCTTTTCCACCATGCCTTGAAGAATGCTGGCGTCCCCATCCTGACCGTCATCGGCATAAGTTTCGCCTATCTGATCTGGGGGGTTGTCCTCACAGAAACGGTGTTCAACATACCCGGCATCGGTCGTCTAGTCGTGGATGCAATCAACAACCGCGACTATCCCATCATTTAGAGTGTGCTCATCCTGATGCGAATATCTGACCTTCCCCGCCTGGCAAGACGGCACCCTCTGGTCCTGGTCGACGGCGGCCTTTTGGCGCTCCTGAGCATTCTGGCGCTCGCCGCCCCGCTCTACGCCGGCGATCCGGTGAACATGGAGCGACAATCGGGGCCGCAACGTGTTTGCGCGAACGATCTTCGGCGCGCGGATCTCCCTCATGGTCGGATTGCTGTCGGTGGCATGCGCGGCACTTGCCGGGGCTCTGATCGGTGTTGTAGCCGGCTACAGCCGCAGCTTCCACAATGTCGTCATGCGCGTCATGGACGGCCTGATGTCGATACCGACGATTCTGCTGGCGATTGCCCTTATTTCTCTGACGGGCCCCGGCATCGGCATTCTCATCGTCGCCATCGCGATCCCGGAGACGCCAGCCGTCGTGCGGCTGGTTCGATCGGTGGTTCTGGGGGTTCGCGAGCGTCCCTATGTGGAGGCCGCGCTCTGCGGCGGGGCGCGCCTGCCCAAGGTGCTGTGGCGACATATCCTGCCGAGCACCGTTCCGGCGCTCATGGTCCAGGGCGCTACCGTCTGCGCCAGCGCGATCCTGACGGAGGCGGGCTCAGCTTCCTAGGCGTGGGCGTGCCGCCCGAGATTCCAAGCTGGGGCAACATGATCGCCAGTTCGCGGCTGTATCTCGCCATCGCCCCATTGACGATCTTCGCCCCCGGTATCTGCCTTGCCGTCACGGTCCTTGCCGTCAACCTACTTGGCGGTGGCGTATGCGACCTGTTCGATCCCCGCGCCAAGCGGAGGCGCTGACATGCAGATGCATCAAACCGCAGGAAACGACGTGCTGCTCGACGTTCGAGATCTTGAGACACACTTTTATGGCGAAGAAAGCGTGACCCCCGCCGTAGGCGGCATCAGCTTTCAGGTCAAGAAAGGCGAAACGCTCGGTGTCGTCGGTGAATCGGGATGCGGGAAGAGCGTCACTGCCCTCTCGATCCTTCGCCTGCTGCCCAAGCTGACCGCCAGGACTGTCGGCGGCGAGGTTCGCTTCCAGGGACACGACCTTCTTGAGCTGTCGGATCGGGAGATGCGAAAGATCCGCGGGGATCGGATCGCCATGATCTTCCAGGAGCCGATGACGAGCCTGAACCCGGTCTATACGGTCGGCCACCAGATCGCAGAGGCGGTGCAGATTCACACGAAAGCGTCCCGCTCCGCTGCCATGAAGAAAGCAGAGGAGATGTTGCGTCTGGTTCGCATTGCGGATGCCGAGCGTCGGGTCAACAACTATCCTCATGAAATGTCAGGCGGTATGCGCCAGCGCGCAATGATCGCTATGGCTCTCGCCTGCTCACCGGAACTATTGATCGCCGATGAGCCGACGACAGCCCTCGACATCACCATCCAGGTGCAGATCCTGCGGCTGATCGTCGATCTGAAAGAGCGCACGGGAACGGCCGTCATGTTCATCACGCATGATCTGGGCGTCGTGGCCGAGACATGCCAACGCGTGATCGTGATGTATGCTGGTCGGATCGTAGAACAAGCGGACGTGATAGATCTATTCGCGCGCCCCGCGCATCCCTACACCCAGGGCCTCATGCGATCGGTGCCTGACCGGCGGCACGGCCGACAGCGCCGCCTTCCGGAATCCCCGGCATCGTGCCAAGTCTGCGCGAGCCCATTGTCGGCTGCAGCTTTGCGCCTCGCTGCCCGTTCGCGATCGATATTTGCCGCGAGAAGATACCCATCCTGCGTGATGCCTGGCCGGGACACGCCGCGGCTTGCTGGCGCGCCGAAGAGGTGATGGGCGCATGAACGGTCCTCTGCTGAAAGTCGAGAATCTGACCAAGCACTATCCGCTTGGCTCGAGAATCTTCAACAAAAGCGTTCCGGTGATCCGGGCGGTGCAGGATGTATCCTTTTCCGTCGAGGCGGGTGAGACGCTTTGCATCGTCGGTGAATCCGGCTGCGGCAAGTCCACCGTGGCACGGCTCCTCATGCGGCTCGTGGAGCCGACAGGCGGGCGTGTGCTGATCGATGGGACCGATATTGCAGGCCTCAAGAAGGACGCGCTTCACGCGTGGCGCCGTCGGATGCAGATGATCTTTCAGGATCCTTACTCGTCGCTGAACCCGCGTCTCACGGCCGGGCAAATTATCACCGAACCGGTCGAGAATTTTGAACGCCTCAGCCGGAAGCAGCGCCAGGCACTCGCCGCGGACCTTCTCCGAAAAGTCGGAATGTCGCCCGAAATGATGCACCGGCTCCCCTCCGAATTGTCGGGCGGTCAGCGTCAGCGGCTCGGCATTGCACGCGCCCTGTCGCTCTACCCCTCGCTCATCATCGCCGACGAAGCGGTGTCAGCCCTCGACGTCTCTGTGCAGGCGCAGATCTTAAATCTGCTTCTGGATCTCCAGCAGCAGATGGGCATCGCCTTCGTCTTCATCTCGCATGACCTCGGCGTCGTGGAGCATATCGCGCATCGCGTAGCCGTCATGTACCTGGGACTGATCGTGGAGCTTGCGCCGTGCGAGGCGCTGTTCGCGAAACCGGTCCATCTCTGCACCGAGGCGCTGATTGCGGCGGCTCCGGTACCGGATCCGACGCGCGTTCGGAGGCGCCCATCGAGGGCGAGGTGCCAAGGCCTGTCAATCCGCCGAGTGGATGCGCGTTCCATCCGCGCTGCCCGCTCGCGGTCGAGCGCTGCCGCGTCGACGTGCCGCCATTGGTGCCGATGGCAGACGGGAGCGCCGTGGCCTGTCATGCGCGCGCTCCGGCCACCGGCATCCCGGCCCCACCGGCTGTAGCGAATGCCTCGACCACGACAGTCTCAGCGGTTTTGTAAGAAGTCAACCTACAGAGGAAGCAATGGAAGAAAATTCACACGATATCGGTTCTCATCCAGCCCGGCGGGCTGATGGCTACGATATGGTCGGCTCGATCGAAACCAACGTTGCAGACGGCTTCACCATGGTCGCAGTCGGCGACCTCATCGTATCGCGACCGCTTACCAAAGGGAACCATTCCGGCTTTGACGAGATCGTCAGGATCTTGCGCGATGCCGATGCCACGTTCGGCAATATGGAAACCCTGATCTTCGATATTCGATCGTTCAAGGGAAGTCCGGAGGCTGAGTACGGTGGTGCATATCACGTCAGCATACCGGAGCTGGGACCTGATTTAAAGGCGATGGGGTTCAATCTAATGAGCCGCGCAAATAACCATACGCTTGATTGGGGTCTCGAAGGCATGCGCGAGACGAGCCGCATATTGGATGAGAGCGGGATCGTCCACGCAGGTGTCGGGGAAAATCTTGCGCAAGCCGGCGCCGCTCGCTTCTTGGAGACTACGCGTGGTCGCGTGGCACTGTTGTCGTTTACCTCAACGTTCACGCCGATGTCTCGTGCGTGCGGTCCCGCCGGCGAGGCGCCCGGCAGACCCGGGCTCAACCCCCTTCGGTTGGCGGAAAGCATCGTGGTCCCGCCAGAGATGCTCAAAAACTTAAGGCAAGTGCGCGATGCGCTGCCTGGTTACGAGTCCGGCCATGCTGGTGACTTAGCCCGAGTGGTGGTCGCCGGAGCGACGTTCAAGGCGGGCGACAAGCCCGGATACAGCTACGAACCCAACCCGGGCGATGTCGCCGACATCCTACGCAACGTTCGCCGGGGCAAGCAGTTCGCCGACTTCTGCATCGTCACGAACCACGGTCACGAGCCCGGGAACTGGAGCCAGCAGCCGCCTGACTACGAACAATCCTTTGCGCGTGGACTTATTGATGCCGGGGCCGATGCATACGTCGTACATGGACCGCACCAGTTGCGAGGCATAGAGATCTATAAGGGCCGACCCATCTTTTATAGCATTGGGAATTTCATGATGGACGAGCTTCGGTCCCCCGTAGGCGCTGACATGTTTGCCGAATATGGCAAGGACCCACGGGTCGACACCGATGCCGAGGTGACCGTCGCTGAGATGGCAAGTGGATTTACAGACACGGTCTTCTATGAGAGCATCATCACCGTAAGCCGATTTGAGCAGAACCAGCTTGCTGATTTGCGGCTTTATCCGATTGAGCTTGGCTACTCCAAGAGGTTTGCCAATCGGGGCGTCCCGCAGCTGGCAACAGGGCCACAGGCGAAAGCCATTCTTGAGCGCCTTCAGAAGCTCTCCGAGCCGTTCGGGACCGAAATTGCCATCGAAAACCATACTGGAGTCATAAGGCTGAAGGCCGGCTCGTCACTATGATGTTACTCGGGGGCGCTAGTCAGAAGCCTTATCCGGAGAGATACTTGTCGCTGGTTGCCTAAAACCTGCAGCAAGTTCCAACCTCCTGCCGAATCGTAAATTCTATACCAATGGAGGCTGAACAAATGTCCGCCTAGGTCGTGAAGTGGCTGGACCTACACTGCGCGTTCGAGGGTTGCTTCGGTCGGCCGAGTCGATCCTTATCACAGGAGGACGAACCGTGTCAGAATACAGGGAAGTCGCGAAGCTGAGGAACGCCATGGCGATTGTGGACGCCGGCCGGGAGAGAGAGGTTCGCTTCTTTGGCGAGGTCGAAACATCGGATACGAGCATGAGCCGCGTTATACAGCGGCGCCGCCAAGTTCTGGCCTGATCGGCCATGGTCTTATCGGCCGATCAATTCGCTCGGCCATGAATGCATCGTGGTGGCGCCGTCACTAATCTCAAGGGATGCTCTTGCGTTGGCTCGATTTGCCGCGCGCTTGTGAACTGACGGCGGTGTGTGTTCCCGATGAAGGTCACGAAGCCATTCGGATCTCGTCCGCGCCCGGGCCGCTGCGATCGAGACGCTTCGTGCCCACCGGCAGCATGTAAGCGCGTTAATGCACAAGCACGGTCGGGTCTACCCGCCCAAGAAGGGTCGGACGATGCGCTATCTGCGCTGGCCGCAGGGTAGGGCCGGTTCGAGTGAAACAACGTTGCGGGCGGCTTCACGACGGGCAGCAATTGGCGATCTAATCGTAACGCGGCCGCCAAAAAAAGTTCGGGATTGTAGCTTGGCGGCCATCTCACTCTTAGATGACGACCATATGCAAGCTGAATTTGACGCAAGCGGCCGACGACGTCCCAGGGTTTGAGCCCAATGCATGACGCGGCCCGTTGCCGAGCCAGATCCAACATATACGGTCGCTGTTCGGAGCCATCTGCACCAACATCCCGCTTGCGGCGGACAAGGCTCAGAAGGACGGGACCATTGTCGCGAAGCGGCATTTCAAGCCAAGCCACACCACGGTTCGTCCACCTGGATCGTCAGGACTGGTCAAGCCCTGAGGATGGGAATAGGTTTAACATTCAGCAGCCATAGTCAGGCGGCTTTCATCCTTACCCCCTCGATGACGACACCCGCATTGACATATTTCCACAATGCGACGAGCAGCTTACGGGCAAGCGCAACATTCGTCGTTTTCTTGAGCCGCCCGCCATTGCGCTTGACCCGATCTTGGAACCACAAGGTGAGCGCCGAGTGCGATTGATGGCGCAACCATAGCCAGGCGAGCTGAATCAGCGTCGCTCGTAGCCTTGGATTGCCGGATTTCGAGACCCCCTGGTCGTGATCGATTGACCCGCTCTGCCAGGGTGTCGGTGCCAGGCCCGCATAGGCGGCCAGCTGTCGTCGGTTGTTAAAATGGCGGGAAAGCCCTTTCGAGGCAGCAAACTCCGGCCCGATGCCTTTCAGGCTGAGCAGCATCGCCGGCGCTGGCGACACAGCCTCAGCGGCGGCAAGCATGGCATCGCGCGCGGCTTCGACCGTCTTGATCTGTTCCAGCACAAGTTCCAGCCGATCGAGTTCGCGGCCGACCTGCGCCTTCAAATGGGCGGGCAATGGTCGCCCGTCGCCGGTCTTAAGTTCCTCCAGTTGCTTACGCCGGTCGCGGCGCAGCGGCTCGTAGCCGGACACGCCTTGGCTGAACAGTAGGCCCTTGACGCGATTGACGTGACCGATCCGCTCGTTCGTCAATGCCTTGCGCTCCCGCGAGAGACGGCGCCGGTCCTCTTCTTCCGGTGTCGGCGCCCGGACCATCGCACAAACCCCTGGCTCGCCCCGCTTGTGGGCCAGCAAAGCCCGAACCAGCGCCTCGCCCTTATCTTGTCGGATTTTGCCCGCCGCCGGCGGCGCGATGTGGCAATCGATGCCGGATCGACGACATGGCTTTCGATCCCCTCGGCCTGCAGCACGCGATGGATCCAGAAGCCGTCAAGCCCGGCCTCCCGGATCACGATGATTGGAAAGCATTTCCCGGTCCGCGCTTGTGCCTTTCGGGTGAACTCGGCAAATCGAGCCAGCATGCTGGCGATGTCGCCGGCCGTTGCCGAATGCTTCGACAGATTCCCACCACCGGGCGACAGCGAGGTGATCAGCCATTTCGAGCGACTGAGACCGTATGTTCTCGGGGTGAAGGTGGCTCACCCCCGCGATAAGCTGAGATCGGGGGTTGCTTCGGAGTGGCCGAAGCCGAGCCCCAAGCTTAGCGAGGGTGAACCATGGATCAGCATAACAGGCTTTTCGTCGGTCTGGACGTCTCGAAACTGAAGATTTCTTTAGCCGTCGCGGATGGCGAGCGGGGTGGTGAGGTAAGATTTTTCGGGGATATACCGTCAGATCCGGCCTCGGTGTCACCCATCGTGCAAAAGCTGGCCAAGCGAGGAACAAAGCTCCACTTCTGTTACGAGGCAGGGCCTACAGGTTACGAACTCTACCGTCAGCTCACCGAGATGGGCCATGATTGTGTGGTGGTGGCACCGGCACTAATTCCCAAGCGTCCCGGAGATCGAGTGAAGACCAACCGGCGCGATGCGGTCAGCTTGGCACGGTTACATCGTGCGGGTGAGCTGACGGCGGTTTGGGTGCCGGACCGCGGGCATGAGGCTATGCGCGATCTCGTGCGGGCCCGTGAAGCAGCACAGGAGGCTCAAAAGCGGGCGCGTCAGCAGCTTCAGTCGTTCCTCCTTCGACATGGCCGCATCTATTCGGGCCGCTCATCCTGGTCGCTGGCGCATATGCGGTGGATATCGACTCTGAAGTTCGAGCATCCGGCGCACTTCATCGTGCTCAAGGAATACTGCCAGGCGTCGAGGATGCCGAGGTGCGCTTAAAGCGTCTGACCGATCTGATCTCGGAGACTGTCAAATCCTGGACGATGGCGAAGCCTATCAGGCGTTGCGAGGCGTATCGTTGATTGCCGCCGTCGTCTTTGTTGCCGAAATTGGCGACATCCGCCGCTTTGAAAACCCCCGCCAGCTGATGGCCTTTCTTGGCCTCGTTCCGTCAGAGAGCTCGACAGGTGAACATGTCAAACGCGGCGGGATCACTAAGGCCGGGAACTGTCGGGCCCGTCCCATGCTGGTCGAAGGCGCATGGGCTTACCGCTTCCCGGCGCGGGTAAGTCGAACCAAGCAAGCGCAGTTGGAAGGCCTACCGAGAACCGTTCGCGAAATAGCGTGGAAAGGTCAGCTCCGCCTCTGCTCTCGCTACCGAAAAATGATCCTCGCGGGGAAGCACAAGGCCATCGCGATCACCGCGATCGCTAGAGAAATGGGGGCCTTCCTGTGGGCTATTGGCCAGGAAGTGCAACCAGCTCATCAAGCTTAACTTAGCGCCGCTCGCATTTGGCGACCAATTAGAAAGAGGAAACAAGATCGATCATCTGCTGATGCTCAATGTTGGAGGCAGGGTCCCGGTCGGGGAATCTTCGATGGAACTGAGTGGCCGACGACGTCGATGCCCGTGCTAAGATAGAAGCAGCCCCAGGCGTACACACGGAAATGCGGTATCCAACCCGCGTATAAGAGTTTGCAAACCGTCGTCTTGAGACCCTTCTCCTACATTGCGCATTAGCTACACCATGCAGGACCAGCCACTATTGGCGGGACGAACAGGCGTGGCCACGCCGCTTGCAAATGAACATAAGAGTTCCAACGAGACGAAGATTGCGCCAAGATCGGTACGGATAGGAGCGCCGGTACAAACCGGCAAGGAGTAGATGGTGAAAGTCCATCATGATGAAGGAGTAGCGATCCACATTGGCCCAGAGTCATGCGCGGGCAGCCATGAGGCGGTGCGCGAAGCGTTAACAGGGGAGCATGCAGGCCAGCCATGGAGCCGCGAAACAGATCTTATCCCGGGTGCCGACGCCATCTATCCAGCGGAAGGCAATACGGAAGGGTGCGATATCGCAAGTGCCTGCCCGACCCGGCGTGGTCGTTGACCCTGGCATGCATGGACGCTCCTTGCGCGGGAACCGGGAGACCTCGTGATTGGCCAGCGTGGCGTGCCATGGCTGGTCCGCATCGGGAAGGCGAGGAGCCGTAGCCGGTGATGAACGATCACGAGGGGTCTGATTCCGCCATAGTAGCGAGGAACCCTGCGAACAAGGCCGGCCTGCGGGCTGCGGAGCAGGAGGAGCGAAGGGCGGGAACCAAGGGGAATGCGGACCAGCAAAGCACGCGCCGGGCGCAGGACCGGGCAAGGCCGGCGCCCCTCGCTTCTTGGAAACCGCTCGCGGTCGGGTGGCGCTCGTATCATTTGCTGCATCCTTCACGCCGATGTCCCGTGCGTGCGATCCGGCTGGCGAAGCGCCAGGCAGACCAGGACTCAATGCTCTTCGTTTGGACAAAAGCATCGTTGTCCCGCCGGAAATGCTCGAAAGCCTAATGCAGATCCGCGCAGCGTTGCCAAACTACAATCCCGCCGGACAGGATCCAAACCGGGTTGTAATTGGCGGCGTAACGTTCAAAAAAGGTGACAGCGCAGGTTACCACTTCGAAGCAGACCCGCGCGATGTCGCTGGTTGTGGATGTCCCTCTCTGACCAGATGTACTATGAGAGCGTTGTTACGGTCAGCCGATATGAAGACAACCCGCTTGCTGAATTGAGGCTCTATCCAATCGAGCTCGGTCGCTCGAAGAGGTTTGCCAATCGGGGAGTGCCTAGTACTACAGTTGCGGATCATTTGATTTTCTGATTCACTTCGGCAGGTTATGGAGGGTACCATGTCTGTCGCTTCGTGGTCAGGGTCGTTGTTGGCTTGGGAGCAGGAGCTCACAGCGCTGAAGGCGCGGGTTGGGCGGGTGC
>NZ_JAMYQW010000036.1:0-68271 GCF_040321085.1 Mesorhizobium sp. M0522 | reverse complement strand
GCGGGGCCGCTTGCAACTTCGGCTAACAGGAAGCGGCAGAGTTGATCTCAAAGTGCGATATCAGGCGCGTTGCCGCCTGGCGGCTGTACGTGGGCCACAACCTGACCGTCCGTGATTGGGAGCCACATGGCTAAAGCAGCTGTTCCGCTATTGAGCCTCGACATGCGTTTTCGGGACCCACCCCGTCGGATTCAATCGCGAATCCCGCATCGATCGCGCTTCGCGCAATGAGATCCCCAAGTTCCCAATCCGTGAGGTCGCAAAGCGGAAATATTACAGCGTGGCTAACCTCGGATATCGAAATGCACGGCCTGCCGACATTGTCGATCAGGTAACGGACAAACGTCCGACAGGGTGGGCATCTGCGCGAGCGCAGGCATCACCGGCCCTATGAATGGAGCCGTGGTTCTGCGGCCACGGCTGTTTTTAAGTCGAACGCGACGGGCACACCGTGAATAATGGATGCTGCCGCCAAGAGCTCCTCCAGCTCGCGGTCGGTGGCCCTGCATGCGGGCATGAGTGTTCGGATGGCGCGGATTGCCTGTGCGATCGAAAGGAAGTGGGCCTTGCCTCTGGAGAGAACATAGGCTTCGGCGGCTCTTTCAACCGTGACTGTGTCAAAAGTGGTGGTCATCGAGAATTCCTCCCTGAACCCTGACCCACACGATTTACGGCACGAATTCGGTAGCTTGCAAGGGTTTGTCTGATTCAGGACAATTAGACGGAGGCTAGGCTGAAGTGACTTTGCTCCTCCTCCCCGTAAGCACCATGCGTGAGTTGTATCATTCCAATGCGGTCGATAATCGTGATCTCGCCGCGCTTGGCGTGAACCAGCCCCCGATATTCAAGCATTTGGAGGGCCATGGTAACGCCGGGGCGCTGGGCACCAAGCATGGTCGCCAGGAATTCATGCGTCAGGTAGATCTTGTTTCCTTCGACGCGGTCTTGGACCATCAGCAACCAGCGGGCCAGCCGCTCCTCGATTTTGGAGTGGCCGTTGACCAGTGCCGTCCGGGACCACTGGATGAGGAACGCGTGGGCATAGCGAAGCAGTGACTCGCGAAGGGATTGGCTCTCTGCAATCGCAGAGCGAAGAGCTTCAACCGGGAGGATCCAGCCATTACCTGCGACTTGGATATAGGTTTCATTGGGCGACTTGTCCTGGCCGAGAATAACGGCAACTCCTGTCATGCCATCGTGTCCGATGATGCCGACTTCGCTTTGTCGCCCACCGGTCATCGTAGCGACCACTGACGCGATGCCCATCTCTGGAAAATACACACGCTTGATCGGCTGATATGAGACTTCAAGCTGGGCTTTGATGTTCAGTTCGATCTGATGCATTGACGGCTGCAATAGCGTGAAATCCTCCGAGGAGAGGGTTTTCAATACATGGTTGCGAAGAAGGGATTGGGGCATGGCTCTCTCCCATACGGGCAAGAGCACGTACCTCTTACTGTCGGCTGCGTCCGAAGCGCTGGCGGCCGATGTGGGAAGCATAGGCTTCAAATGTGCGGTTGGCAAAGAGTCCGTGCCTGGCGAAAGGGTGGGGGAAGGTCGGCTTCCCTCAGTGGAGTCCCGTCGGTGATGGGCGCTTCTTATGACTTATGACGCCGGTCACGAATGTCCGGAACCGGTCTAAGCAGATCGGCAGCTTTCGAGCATCGAGTTGGCAAAAGCAGTCATTCAGCTCACGTGATGAGTTTCGGGCGCCGTCGCCTTGCGCTTACCGGCATTGTGCTTCACCCGTTCCGGGCTTCCTTCTTAAGCGCAGTAACTTTGAAACAAATCCTGCCGGCAGGGGTTCCAGCATGGCGGGCGGCGTTGCCGGAGGACCCAATGCCCGACGAATACAATGACATCGTCATCCCCAAGACCACGATGCATCGCCTCTTCGGGAGGAGGAGTATTTCGTCCTCTGCCCGGCGTGCGGCCCATGTGATCTCCAGCAGAGAAAGGTTAACGATCGATCGGATGCCCGCGTTGCCTTCACCCGCAATGTTGCTGGGCGCCTCCTTCGACAGCGCGCACATGCGACACGTCCTGGCCGGGCGCGCCGCCTGTTGCCGAGAGCGACGATCGCGAATCGCGAACGGCTGGACGGCAGGACAAGCGGGGTCGCGATAGGGCACATCGGACTTGCTTCACCAGTAGTCCGAAGACGCCAACGACGCACTAGGCTGGACTCGTGCCCTAGCCGTCGAACTCCCGCTTATCCGTTCGTCCGCCCCGTATTCGGCTGGACAGCGCCGCACCCTTGGGCTGTTCAAAGGCGTTGGCATCTTCCCTACACCGACACCGGCCGTTGTATCGCCGGAGCGTCAACCCGCTGAAGTCCGGCGGTGCTTTCTCAGCCGAGTGATCGCCGACTTGTCGACCGTGATCACCCCGCCGCAGTCAATCCGCACAGAGAGTTTGCTTGCTCCGCGATCGATGCGGGTGACGTCCCCAACAAGAACCACTCGGTCTCCGGCCCGGGCTTTGGGTGGCGGATCAATCGTATAAGGATGGTCATACGATGGAATGCTCACTCTGGCGCGGCCGCTAGGGAGAATCGTGATGACGGTACTTGTTAGCGCAACCTCGTCGCCGACCGCAAATTCCCCAGGCATGTTAAGGTGCAGCATGGTCTTCCTCCCGATGCTTTCCCTAATTGACCCTTTCCTAAATTAATGCCCGGCCAACCAGGTTGGTTGCTTGCAATCGACTTCGTACGGTTCCACACAATTCCAAGCTGGTATGCACTCCCAGTTGGCCTCGGATCGGCATTGTGTGCGTCAAATTCTGCAGAAACGGTTTGACAGTCAGCGATGACCTTGGCGCGCCCCGTCCCCACGTGTTAGCGGAACGGCGGACTTCCTCTCGATCCGGCGATGGCTACAAACGAGGAGCGTGGAGCGGAAGTCGATTTTTCGCCTTCAGGTACGTCGTTCCGGTAAATCCGACGCCGGAAGCAGGTATCGAGCGCGCTGCAGCGCCTACAAGCAATTTCGCTGTGTTTCTCTTTGGCGGCAACGATCGGTGGGCACCCTCGATCGTTGCCGTCCGCCGCCGCTCCTAGTCAGTTCCAAGCCGCGGAAGCTCTCCCGTCGACATCGAACCGGTGTTAACCAGCCTCCGCGCCGAGCCCGCACTCCACGATCACTGCGTTCCCACCCGATCACCGCTTGGCGCTGTCGCTGTCCGCCTCGGCCCGCGCAAGGAACTGCTCCGTCGTTGAGGGAAGATGGGTTTTCAGCCAATCCGCCATCGCGACTTCCTCTCGCAGATTCTCTTCGCAAGCCCGAAGAACCTCGGTTTCGCCGAGCGATCGAGCAGCGGCAATCAGGATCGTTAGGAGGCGATTTCCATGTGCTCGAACGTGTAGCTCGCGAGCGATCCTTTCATCACCTCGTCTCCGGCGAAGACACCACTCAGCGATTGCGCCATCGCCGTCAGCTTGCCGCCAGCGTCCTTCATCGTGGATGAACCCTCATCCATCTGGTCGAGACAAATTTTCAGCCGAGCAGCCTGCTGCTTGGTCTCGTCGAGGTGCTGTCGGATTCGGTCGCTCAGCTCGGGATAATTCTCGATGCGACCCAACTGCCCGTTCAACATCGTTTCGGCCTGCTCTTCCATGGCATGAGCATCTCTAAGCCATTGGACAAACCATTCGCGGCTTTCTGACATTTCGAATCTCCTTTGCGATTTAAGGAAAAACTTTCAGAAGAAGACATAGTTCCGGAATAGAGTCCTTCGAACAGCCTTGATCGTCCCAGAGGATCAGCGTTGTGGCGGGTCTCAATTCACCTCGCGAAAATCCTGCAGCGATGCGTGGAAGGCAAAGATCGCGGAAGACCGGCGCAAGGAGAATGGCCCGTGGACGCGAGACGAGCCGATCAACGTGCTCGCCGCTGCTCCGCTCCATTACAAAGTTCGACTGGCGCTGGCCGGCTTCCTCGCCATCCCACGCGGCGACATACGGCGACATATTGAAGGTCCCCGCATGGCATACTGCGACCACTGCATGTCGTTCCTGGCAAGTAAGAACGGCAAGCAGATGAAGCTACCAGCGCTCGGCGAAGCTGAAGTGCTGACCGCGACGGCATGTATGTCGTCGTCAAGACGTCCGGCCTCATAACCTTTCGTCTTGACTACCGCATCAATGGACGGCCAAACTCACCGAAGCTTTTGGCTTCCTTCAGGCGACGCTTGTCGCGCTGCTTCTCCTGAGCGGGCGAGATACCGTTCGCAACGGCCTGGCGCGCGTCTATGCACAGCTCCCTGGCTCGGGCGAGTGAGACTCCGTCCCGTCCGTGTTCCCCAAACGTCAGGGTCTCACGACGCGATCGCTGGTTCAGGGAAGCGCAGATGGCGGACAGCACACGTGCCATGCGCCGGGCGATCTTCGACCGTGACATCCTGCCAGCATGGCAGAACCGCCTTCTGAAGGAGATCACGCCGGATGACCTGCGTGCACTTTGTGCCAAAGTGAAGGAACGTGGTGCTCCGGCAACCGCCATACATGCGCGTGACATCGCCAAGCAGATCTTTGGCTTCGCCATTTTGAATGGCGAGAAGGTTGCCAACCCGGCCGATGATGTCGGCCCGGCTTCCATGGCTACCTTCGCGCCGAAAGACCGCGCGCTATCGCCGGTGGAAATCCGGATCATGCTGAAACAGCTCGAGCATGTGCCGACGCTGCCAACGATTCGCCTTGGGCTGCGGCTGCTCCTGTTGACGATGGTGCGAAAGAGCGAGCTGCAGGATGCAGTCTGGGACGAGGTGGATTTCGAGAATGCACTCTGGTCTATCCCCAAGGAGAGGATGAAGCGCTCCAGACCGCACAACGTCTACCTCTCACAACAGGCGCTCGACATAATGATTGCATTGAAGACCTGCGCAGGAAATTCGCGCTACCTCCGTCGCGCTATGACGCCGATGCGCCGATGTCCGGCGCTACCTTCAATCGCATCACGACAGCAGTCGTCCTGCGCGCCAGCAAGGAAGGTCTTCCGCTCGAGCCGTTCACTGTTCATGACCTGCGTCGCACAGGCTCCACACTCCTGAATGAACTGGGATTCAACCGGGACTGGATTGAGAAATGCCTGGCCCATGAGGAGGGGCACTCGTCGCGTGGTGTCTACAACAAGGCCGAGTATAAGCATCAGCGTCGGCATATGCTGCAGGAGTGGGCCGACATCATCGACGCATGGGTTGACGGCCGAAAGCATCAGCCGGCGCTCTACCCGCCAAACATGCAGCTGATCGCTCCGGAGGCTAGATCTAGACGACAGTATGTTCGGCCAGGTCAATACTGCGTCACCTGGAAGCCCGGACCCTTGGCGGCGTACAATTACCGTCTGACTGGCCGGTGAAGTGCCCCCCATTTCGACCGGACAGTCGGCATAAGCAGAAAGGCTCAAGCACAGGCTTGGGGATAAGCTTATGTCCAACGAGTATCGACGCATTGAAGTGATAACGGGCGACGTCCGCCGCAGGCGGTGGACAACCGAGCAAAAGCTGCAGATCATCGAGGAGAGCTTTGAGGCGGGCGAGACGGTATCGTCTACCGCCCGCCCGCATGGGGTTGCGCCAAATCTCCTTTATCGGTGGCGCAGATTGTTGAGCGAGGGAGGGGCAGCCGCCGTGGATTCAGACGAACCTGTCGTCGGCAATTCCGAAGTCAAGAAGCTCGAAGAACGCGTGCGCGAGCTGGAGCGCATGCTCGGCCGCAAGACGCTGGAAGCCGAGATACTGCGCGAGGCCCTTTCCAAAGCCCAGTCAAAAAAACCGATCTCGCGGCCGCTCTTGTTGTCGAAGGACGGTTCCCGATGAAGACGGTGGCCGATACCTTGGGTGTCTCCCGCTCCAACCTCGTCGAGCGACTGAACGGCAAGTCGAAGCCTCGTGGTCCCTATCGCAAGGCCGAGGATGCAGAGGCCAGCCATCCGAAGGTTGGTCAGTGAGCGGCCGACCTATGGCTATCGGCGGATCGCCGCCCTTCTCAATCGGGAAAGGCGAGCCGCCGATAAGCCAGCCATCAACGCCAAGCGCGTCCACCGCATCATGGGTCATCACGCCATGCTGCTGGAGAAACACACAGCTGTGCGCAAGGGGCGTGTCCACGATGGCAAGGTCATGATGATGTGCTCGAACCTGCGCTGGTGTTCGGACGGTCTGGAGTTCACCTGCTGGAATGGCGAGGTCATCCGTCTCGCCTTCATCGATGCGTTCGACCGGGAGATTATCGCCTGGGCGGCTGTCGCCAATGCCGGGATATTGGGCTCCGATGTCCGCGACATGATGCTGGAGGCTGTCGAGAAACGCTTCGGCGCGACCCGAGCGCTGCATGCCATCGAGCACTTGTCCGATAACGGCTCGCCCTACACGGCGCGGGAAACCAGGTTATTTGCTCAGGCACTTAATCTGACGCCCTGCTTCACACCCGTCGCCAGCCCGCAGTCCAACGGCATGTCCGAAGCGTTCGTCAAAACCTTGAAGCGGGACTACGTCCGCATCTCAAACCTTCAGGACGCCAAAACCGCGCTCCGGCAGATCGATGGATGGATGACAGATTACAACAATCCCACCCTCACTCCGCGCTCAAAATGGCTTCTCCTCGGGAGTTCATCAGGGCAATCTCAACCTAGCCGACTGTCCGGTGAAACGGGGAGCACTCCAGCCGGGTCTTGCGCTGGCGCACATCCGCGGTGGCGCGCACTTGACCGTCGCCGAATTCGAAACGCGCCGACGCTGCTCGATCCAGGCTTCGACTTCAGCCAGGCTCCAGACCACGCAGCGCGGCGTCAGATAGAAACGTTGCGGGAATTCTCCCGGTCGTTCCATTTCGTAGATGGTGGTGTCGGCCAATGGAACGATCCTGCGCAGTTCGGGTCGCCGGATTGTCTGCTTCAAGGAGAGAGCGTTTGGATTGGCATCAGCTCCCGACATGCCAGCCGGATAACCTGATGCATGCGATTGTGACCTGAACTGTGGTGACCATGCCAGATCACATGCAACTTCGCTTCATGCTGAGGACGCAGCATACGATAGGGAAGAGACATAATCTGCCGGCTCAGAAGCGGACTGCTTTGGCCTGTAAAAAGGATGGTCGACTGGGCGTCTCGTGGACAGGACCTGCGATTTTTTGGGACTGTCCACGGGAGACGGAAAATTGTCGGCGGCTCGATTCTTCCACCGTGTCCAGGTGACCGGATAACAGGCTTGTTCCTGAGCGGGATCAAATTGTCCGTTTTGGCTGGAAATCCACGTAGGTGTTCCCGTACGGGCGCAAATCCTGGATGTGCTCCCGAGCGGGAACAAAAGGCCTTGAAAGTCGCCTGCATATAGCCTATGTTCCCGCTCGGGAGCAGGTCAATGGTCGAAAAAGCGTCTAAATCTCAGTCTGAACTGAATACTCCCGGCGCGGGGGACTTGGCGCGTGCGTTAGCGCAAGCCGGAGCGGTTCAAGATCTGGCCAAATACATCGCCCAGATCAACGCGCCAACTGATGCGCTAAAGAAAATCAGCGCAGGCCTGTCTCTAGGCAACGAAATCACAAAGAGCCACCAAGCGGCGACTGACATCGCTAAGGCGCTATCGCACTATAACGTCTTGAGCGATCTGACCAAGAATATAGCCCTTCCTTTGCCGAGGGTGAATCTCAATTTACCGGACATGTCTCGGACGATACAGGCATCATTACCGCGGCTGCTTCCGGAGCCGGGCAGTTTGGGCCCGCGAGAAGGAAGCGCAAAGATTGTCAACGATCCCAAAACGGAGCCGAATGTCTCTACAGCCGATTTAGCCGGTGTCGAGGTCACTTCGCCCGAAGATTTGGGGCTGCTGATCCGCAGAGCCCGCGAAAAGCGAAATCTGTCGCAGCAACGATTCGCCGACCTGGCAGGTGTGGGACGCCGGTTCGTTTCAGAATTGGAGAACGGCAAGGCGACGCTTGAATTGGGCAAGGTCCTAAAAGTCACGCGCGCCGCCGGCATATCGATCTTTGTCCGGAATCCCCGATAAAATGGAAGCGCTTGCCCTCGACGTTCGCCTTGACGGCTACAACGATCCTGTCGGCGTCCTCGTCCGCGACGACAGAGGAGCGGTAGCGTTCGCCTACAAGGCAGAGTATGTGTCCGACCCGGACGCCACGGCGCTATCGTTGTCTTTGCCTCTTAGCCCTGAGCCTTACGAAGACGTCGTCACCCGCCCATTCTTCGACAATCTCCTTCAGGAACGCGATTCAGCGCTTGCGGACATCATGGCACGAGAGGGGCTCGCACGCGACGACATTGCTGGCTTGCTTCTTCATCTTGGAAAGGACTGCGCTGGCGCCCTGTCAGTTCTGCCTATCGGGGCTCCACCCGTAAAAGTGCCTGGAGACTACGACCACGACTACACACCGATAGCGCCGGGGCGGCTGGAATTGATTGTTGACTCGCTTCACAAACGCCGGCGCCTGCCAGAGGGTACGGAAGACCCGTCGCCTCTGGCAGGCATGCAAAGCAAGATCGCGCTGACGGTCCTGCCGGATGGCAGACTCGCTGAGCCCAATCCGGGCACCGGCGCGCCCACCACGCATATCCTAAAGGTCCCCGACCAGGAGCACCTTCAAGACGCACTGCTTGAAGCCGAGGCAATGGATCTCTCCCGAGCCTTGGGATTTGAGACGGCCGAAGTTGTTGTGACGCCTGTGGCCAACATAAACACGCTGCTTGTCACGCGCTTTGACCGCGGCCTGGACCGGCAGGGAAAGATCGTTAGAATCCATCAGGAGGACTTTGCTCAGGCGCTCGGTTTGCCTGCGTCACTAAAGTACGAACGGCGTGGTGTGGAAGGTCGCCGATACGACGTCTCTGGCATCCGCAAAGTTCTGGAAGCGACCAACGATCCGGCCGGCGAAAAGGACAGGTTCATCCGGGCAACCCTCTTCGATCTGCTAGTTGGCAACGCAGATGGGCACGCGAAGAACTTCGCGCTCTTGTTCGAGAGGGGACAGCGGCCACGCGTGGCGCCACGTTACGACATCCTGCCGACACGGCTAGATGACAGCCTGACCGACGAGCTCGCATTCAGCATTGGCCCTGCCCGCAGACTTCAGGAAATCTCAGCCCAGGACTTCGAAGAATTTCTTCGCGTGATGGGAGTTGACAGCTCTGCAGCACGGCGTCGTGTCCGAACGCGCTACAGCGATGAAATCGCGTCTGCCCTGGCTGCTCAGCTGGACGGGCTCAGTCAACACGGCATGAAGAGGTTCGCCGACCTGATTGCATCAAACATCAGGACCCTGTTTGACAGTTTCGAGCTCGATGTCCCTGACGCGGCAAAGGAGCGTGACGCATTCATAGGCAGCGCCGGAGGCTGGCTTCTCAGCTGACATTCTCTTGCTGACAAGGCCCTTGGATCGAGCGGCTTGCTGGTGCCGATGCCGGAAGGTTTGATGAGTGTTCAGCCGGACTGGCGCTGATCGGCCCATGGGGTGTCTCATACCGGGCAGCTTGTTGTCTGAAAGGGGCATGCTGACGTGGTATGACGCGAGAGCGCGTTATCCGACACGGACGGAGTACCGGCTCTACTACTACGACAATTCCGTAACCCGGAAGGCAACGGCGGGAGATACACTCCTTATTGGCCGCAAGCCTGACAAATCGACATTTCTCCTCATCGTGCCTTCGACCGGCGCGGCTGCAAAGCGCATTTGAGCCGGGCGCGGCTTTCGCTGCGCTCGATCTCGATGCCGCAGAGCGTTCAGGACTCAGTATCGCATTCGGCATGGACGATCCGGATGAGATGGCAACCTGGGAGACAGACGAAAGCGTGCGATTGTCCGACGAGCCTCCCGCTCCTCCATACGATATTGCTGCAAGATCGGTGGTGCTCCAATCCGGCCCGCGTCTCCTCGATCCAGAGAGCGGGCTTTTGGCGAATGTCTGTGGATCAGCGCGCCATCAGGTCTGTTCAGCGCTAGAATAGAGGCGATCGCGTATCTATCTGACCGAAAGCAAACAGAAGCCAGGCGTGCCCCACTGAAAGCACAAGCAAGCGCAACGATTCCTGGACTGATGCTCGGCTGGCGGCAACTTGCTCGCCAGCCGAGTTTGATGGTCGGGGAAACCAGCCAGCCACACGCTGGTGAGTCCAACCTGAGCCGATGTGCCAATCAGCAACCTTCGTCGGTCTTTTTCACCTCGCCCGGCGCGGCGGTGTTGGCTGTCGTGTCCTGCTGACCTGGCGCCGCCTGGTGAGCGCTGCCAGTCTGCTGGCCGGGCGCGCAGTCTCTGGCCGAGTTCGGATTTGTGGTGCCGCTGGTGGTGGTCGTGTCGGTGCCCTGATCGCCGGACATGTTGGTCCCGCTGCTCGTCGTGCCGGTGCCCTGATCCGTCGTACTGGGCATGGTTGTCGTGGTCGAGGTTCCGCTCGTCGAGGTTCCGCTCGAAGTTCCGCTGGTCGTCTGGGCAAGGGAAAGCCCGGCCGACACCGCCAGTACGGCCGAAGCCAAAAGGATGCGTTTCATCTTCTTTCTCCTGTCTGAATGCGCGGGATGTGCCTGGCAAATCGAACAGGCAGACAGAAGGAGTGTTCCCCGATGAAGTTCAACTTTTGTAACTCTGGTCGTACGTCAGCCTTAGGATGGCGGGCGTATATTAGAAGCCTCTTGAAGAAGACGCTGCCCGCACCAGAATCCATGGCATGGCTCGGGGAATAGGCATTGGTGACCAGGTGGCGATTACTGCCACGGTTCGAAGGCGGATAACAGAGGACCGCGTAAGCGTCTCTATCCCAGATTACGACTTCCCACATTCCATCATCGACCACACCAAGGTGAACCGAGGCCAGCAAATGACCTGAAAAGGCGAGGTCACGCGCATCGACGAGGACACCGTGACGATCGACCTCGGGCCGCTGGTCACGGTCGACCGTGACAAGGTCCGGCTAATGGAGAAATATCGGCCGCCAAAACGACGAAAGGCACTTGTCGTTGCCCCGGATTAGAACCGACAACATCGCGACAGGCTATGAGGGCAGGCCGCATGACGGGCCGGTAGAGGACGAGTCGAAGCATTTTGTCTACTGCCCAGTCTGCGGCCAAACGTTCGACGCGCGCGATCTTGGACAGGTGTTCCACCACGCTGAGCCGCAGCACGAGCCGCTTCCGGTCGAGCAATAGTCCAGCTAGTTGAGCTCCGGCGGCAGACCGACGTTGAGACCCTTCAGCGCGCCACCGACGTACGTTGGATGAGAAAAGGGTGCTGCGTGCACCGCGCCTTCCCCGCGCGCCGATGCTCCACCTGGACCGCAAAAAAGTCCCGCCGCACTGCCAGAACGGCGGGACCGATCAAACGCTTTGCACCAGGCGGGGGGATGCGGGGGTTGGGCTTGCCAAGTGAGCGCGGACCGTAACCAACCCTAAGCGCCACAGCGGCAACGCGTCCACCAACCGCCGGTTGGAGCGACAGGACGATTGAGCCGCCGGCAGGTCAGGTCATCCCGGGTCGCTATCGCTCGCAACCAGACGGTAGCGGAAATTGTTGCGGATGTGGTCGTTGAAATAGCGGCCCTCGGCGAACGCGGCCCGGAACGCGGCAAAGGTTTCCGGCGGTACCCCCTCAAACTCGTACCGCTTGCCGCTGGCGACGAACCACACCGAGAGGGTCCTTCTATCCAGATCATATTCCATCTTGCGGATCGAAGTAGATGGCATGAGCACCACAGGCCGAGGCCCGCGCCCTTGCGGGGAGCGCGGGCCGATCGGGATACCGATCTGCAGCAATACCTGGAGGGGGAGGATTCGCTGCGTGCACCGAACTTTCGCGGCGGTCCCGTGTTCCCAATCGAGATACACAAAAAGCTAGCTGCACCTTTCGGCATCACGCGGACGATGGATTTCTGAGAAAGCGCGAGCGTCAATACTAACTTCTGGTGATGGAATTTTCCCGTGAGATAGGCACACTCCACGGCGAAAGGAGTGCCCCGCCCACCGTCCTCGCCTACAACCTTGCCAATGACATCAAAGGATTGTGGAGGGTCGTCTTCGTGCCGGACGAACTGCATCTATATGTGGAATTCAGCCAGCCAGACGCCGACACAAACCCGTTGATTGAATGAGTGTTGATGATTTCCTTGCATGGCGGCCGAAAGGCGCGCTTCACAAGCGAGCGCGCGACAGCTTGGTTTCGCTCATTTGCAAGGCGTTGACAGGGCGATGAGGCAAGGGAAACCCGCACCTAGATCGAGTGCGAGCGCCGCGAGTGGGCCTATTCGATGTTCCGGAGGCGCAGCGACGATGCCGCAACGCAATAGCTAAAGCTCTTATCGGTGACGTGTGCGGGCTTGGCTTTGAAGCGTCAGCGGAGCGACATTTGCGCCTTTCGCTCGGTAGGGCAGCGTGGTCGCGGCTCGTCGGGCGCAGGACATGTGTTGTTCATGGCGACCCCAACAATGCGGCTGGTTTCGAAGAAGCCGCTCATTACATTGTCGCTCAGGCGTCAGCCGGATGGGAAGCCGCTGTCTGTTGGAAAACGATTACGCAATCTAGCGGCTCGCCGAAGTTAGAGCCCTTTGATCGATGGCTAATGGCGGAATAGCCCAATAATTGTTTATCGCGGTCGGCAACGAGGAGATTGACCGGCTGGGCTGGGTCTCGAAAAAGGTTCTCCAGTTCGGCAGCGTAACAGCTGCGGCGCTCCGTTCGAATATCGCATGCTCCACAATCAGTTCATGAAGCTGACGATTTTGGAAAACCTGACGCTGGCGCCCATCAGGGTGCGCAAGATGCGGCGCAAGGAAGCCGAGCAGGTCGCCATGCACTATCTCGATCGCGTGAAGATCCCGGATCAGGCGCACAAATACCCCGGGCAGCTCTCCGGAGGCCAGCAGCAGCGGGTGGCCATCGCGCGCTGCTTTGCATGAGCCCGAAGATCATGCTCTTCGACGAGCCCACCTCTGCGCTCGACCCTGAAATGGTCAAGGAAGTGCTCGACACCATGGTCTCGCTGGCCGAAGAGGCATGACCGTGCTGTGTGTTAGCCACGAGATGGGCTTCGCCCGACAGGTGGCCGACCGTGTCGTCCTCATGGACCAGGGTGAAATCCTAGAGATCAACACACCGGCCGAGTTCTTCTCGAACTCGCGCCACGAGCGCAAGCTATTTCTGGCCCAGATCCTGCATTAGCTCAGCTAACCCCCGCGAAGCGGAATGTCTGGTGGGCGCCGTCCGGCCGCTCCGTCGTCACTCTCACATCTTCAGCGCGCCACTAGGCGCCAAGTTCGTTGTGGATGCGCGGGCGTCCCTTAGTTCGACCAGCTGACTGGGAGGTCGAAATTTATGGGTCCAAGCGCCAAGATTGGGGTCGACAACTGATAGCCGGTTGCCCAGCATGTCGGAGCTGTAGGCCCAGGTGGCGCCGCCCGTGTCGAGCGCCTGCGCTGATTTCCCCGAACAAAGCAGAAGCAGCGGCCACATGAGGTGGCCAATCAAAATGCTCGTCGATCCCCGGATTTAAGCGTCTGCTGTCGATGCCCGTTTCGGTCCTTCGCTTCACAGCTCCTAAGTCGCGGTTGGGTCAGATGCGTCATGCGACCTCGTAACTGATCGACTGCAAGGGTTCGGAACTCGGTCGTTTTAGAGTGATTTGGGTTTTGTCGGCTAGAGCGGCCCGGCATGAGCTGGTCCGGACTGTGAACGAGGGTCTCGGCAGAGCGCGTCTCATAGCGGCCACAAGCCAGTGCCACCCCGCCGCCGGCAAACCGCGGCGGGCGAGTGCCTTGGGGAGACGATGGTAGATTGCTAATGCGTTCGCGCGTCGTGTGGCTTTAAGTCGCAAACTATTGGCTTCAGAAGCAGGGCGTAGGGCTTCATTGATGGTGCTACCAACACCATATGGTGACCCATAGCCCTCCAAAACGAGAGAAGCTCGTCCCGACGGGTCGCACTGCGGCCGTCAGCTGCCAATTGCTACGAACTAGGAAACCATCATGCCTGAAAATATCAGACCAACTTCGAGAGACGTCCCCCTCATTCAGCTAGGGCTCTATCAGTGCCGCTTCCCGGTGAGCGAAGACCCGTCAGTACCCGGCGGTTATCGTTTTTGTGCTGGGCCAACTTCGCCGGATCGCGTCTACTGCGATCACCACCACAACATTGTGACCGCCGTGGACCCTCGTCGAGCCCGTTCGGGTCTCCACCTCGCTCAACGACGCGCCGCGTAAGTCTGGCTGGCGGCGGCCTCTCGGCCAGGCGCTATGCGCTCCAAGGCCTTGGCTACGACCTTTCCGTCGGCTCGGTCTGGCCCATGCTCCCTTATGCCGTCTTCGCCGATGTCTCCCCCTTCGCCCGATTGAGAACGACGACTTCTCGCCGAGCCCTTCAGCTCGCTACTCGCACAAACGCGTCGGCTCCAAAGGTTTGTCTGTCAGCACATCTTCAATGTGCCCGCGCCTGAAGCCAACATTTCTGCGACCAAACCGCGTACCTGGCACCGCCGATAGGTTGCTGCGGCGGATTTTCGCTGTTCGCAGCTGAACAATGCCTATCAACCTTGTCATCGCACCTAGTCGCACATAGCGGCCGTTCGAATTCTCATCGCTCGGCGCGATGTTTGGTCCGTCTGCCCAGAAGAGCGGAGCAAGCCATTGACACCCACGAAGTTGCTGATTGGGCAGATCGCTGTCGTATTCGCAATTGTCATTCTTGGCGTGTGGACTGCAACCCAATGGTGCGCCCACATGCTCTCCTATCAGCCGCCACTCGGCGCGCCATGGTTTGTGACAGTCGGCTGGCCGATCTACCAGCCGTGGAAACTGTTCGAATGGTGGTTCCAATTTGACGCCTATGCGCCTGAAGTCTTCGACAAGGCTGGCATACTTGCCGGGGCCAGCGGGTTCCTGGGCTGTGCCGCCGCGATAGCTGGATCCCTCTGGCGCGCACGGCAGCGGGGGTTGGTCACCACCTATGGGTCCTCACGATGGGCCATGAAGCTGGAGATCGAGAAGGCGGGGCTGTTTCAGCCGGCCGGCGTTTTCCTTGGCGGACTGAATTATCGCTATCTGCGCCATGACGGACCGGAACACGTCATGGCCTTTGCGCCGACACGTTCGGGCAAGGGCGTCGGACTCGTTGTTCCAACCCTTCTCTCCTGGACCGGCTCGGCCGTCATTCACGACATCAAAGGCGAGAACTGGCAGCTGACCTCTGGCTGGAGGTCGAAGTTCTCGCACTGTCTCTTGTTCAATCCGACCGATCCGAGATCGGCGCGGTACAACCCGCTGCTGGAAGTGCGCAAAGGTCCAGATGAGGTCCGCGACGTTCAGAACATCGCCGACATTCTCGTCGATCCGGAAGGCGCGCTGGAGCGGCGGAACCATTGGGAGAAGACCAGTCATTCACTCCTAGTTGGCGCCATCTTGCACGTGCTCTACGCCGAAGAGGAAAAGACACTCGCCCGTGTCGCCACCTTCCTGTCGGACCCGCAACGCTCATTCGCTGCGACACTGCAGCGGATGATGACCACAAACCACCTCGGCACAATGGACAAGCCTCAGGTCCATCCGGTCGTGGCCTCGGCGGCTCGTGAGGTGCTGAACAAGTCAGAGAATGAGCGCTCAGGCGTTCTCTCGACCGCCATGTCGTTTCTCGGGCTCTATCGAGATCCAACGGTGGCCGCCGCAACATCGGCCTGCGACTGGCGCATTGCCGACCTTGTGGATGCCGAGCGACCGATGTCGCTGTATCTGGTCGTGCCGCCGTCGGATATCTCGCGCACTAAGCCCCTGGTGCGATTGGTGCTCAATCAAATCGGCCGGCGGTTGACCGAGCGCCTGGAGGGCGATCCAAAGAAGAGCCGCAAGCATCAGCTCCTGATGATGCTGGATGAATTCCCGGCGCTCGGTCGGCTCGACTTCTTCGAGACTGCGCTCGCCTTCATGGCAGGCTATGGCATCCGCGCTTATCTGATAGCGCAATCGTTGAACCAAATCTCCAAGGCCTATGGCGAGAACAACGCCATTCTCGACAATTGCCATGTGCGGATTGCCTTTTCCTCAAATGACGAGCGCACGGCCAAACGCATCTCGGACGCGCTCGGTACCGCGACGGAACTCAGATCGATGCGCAACTATGCCGGCCATCGGTTGGCGCCCTGGTTGTCCCACGTCATGGTAAGCCGCCAAGAGACCGCTCGCCCCCTGCTGACGCCGGGTGAGGTGATGCAGTTGCCGCAGGCTGACGAACTAATCCTGGTTTCGGGATTGCCGCCGATTCGCGCCAAGAAGTTGCGTTATTACCAAGATCCGAATTTCACGGAGCGAGTGCTGCCTTCGCCGGTGCTGCGCGACGGTGCCTACGCGGATCGGCCCACGTCGCGCCCGGACGATTGGAGCGGACAGGTGCGCGGCGTGGATCGGCGTCTTGCTGGCGACGACGACAGTGCCGGCGCGGCAATCGAAGACGGAGGTGTCCAGCAGCAGCGCCATCCGGGCCTGCCCGAAGAACGGACCCTAGTCGCCCAGGAGCGTGATCAGGGCGATCTATTCACGCCCGCAGACGATGACTGCGAGACGCTCGCCGACAAGCGCGTCATGGATCGGATTTCCACCGCAGCACGTGCGTACGGCCTCAACGAGGGAATGGGCGACGACAAGGACATCGTGCCCGGCTTCTGAACGGCGCGCCATACGCGGGCGCATCTCAGCGTAGATAACGGCCGTAAGCGATTTCGAGGATCTCGACGATGCTCGTTCCCGTCGCCGGTGCATCAGCGCCGGTCAGAGGGAACGAGCAGCATGAAGCCCCACCGCATTCGTCACCAGTTTTTGCTTGAACCCGAGTTGAGCGAGAAGCTGGAGAACCTCAGCCGCAATCCATCGACCACCAAATCGGCCATTGTGGCGCACGCGGTCGAGGCCTTTATCGAGCGGCGTGGGGAGAATGAACTCGACCAGCGCTACGGCAAGAGGCTCGACCGTCTTTCCCGCGACCTCGGACATGTCAGGCGCGATGTCGAGATGATCCTGGAGAGCCTGGCGCTCTTCATCCGCTTTTCGATCACGCTTCATGCTCACACGCCGGTGCCGGACAGGGCCACGCAAGCGATTGCCCAGGAGCGCTTCGACAAATTCGTCGAACAGGTCGGCCGCCAAATCGCTTCCGGGAAACGGTCACTTGGCACCGACGATCGCAGGGGAGGGGAAGGATGAGTTCTCATCCGGAAGCCGACCATCGCCGCCGCGTCATGCTGCGCACCGCCATGGGTCCGGCGATCACCGAAGCCCTTGCCGATCCGACCGTCATTGAGGTGATGGTCAATCCCGACGGTGCGCTGCGGCTCGACCGGTTGGGTGAAGGCCGGGTCGACACCGGCGTGCACATGCATCCTTCTGAGGCCGAACGCATCATCCGCCTGGTCGCCTCCCACGTGCGCGCCGAGGCGCATGCTGACAATCCGATTGTCAGCGCCGAATTGCCATCGGGCGAGCGCTTCGAGGGTCTGCTGCCGCCTGTCGTGCTGGGGCCATGCTTCGCCATTCGAAAGCCTGCGGCGAAACTCTACACATTGGCCGACTATGTCGCCGACCGGGTCATGCTGCCGCTGCAGGCCGATGCGCTGAAGAAGGCGGTCCGCGAGCGGCGCAACATCCTGGTCGCCGGCGGCACGTCGTCGGGCAAGACAACACTTGCCAATGCGCTGCTGGCACAAGCCGCCGATTGCGACGAGCGGGTGATCCTGATCGAGGACACGCGCGAACTGCAATGCGCGGGGAAGGATTGCGTTGCCTTGAGGACGAGGCGGGGGTCGGTCACGCTCGCCGATCTCGTGCGCTCGACCCTGCGGCTCAGACCCGACCGCATCATCGTGGGCGAAGTCAGGGGCGCGGAAGCCCTGGACATGCTGAAGGCATGGAACACCGGGCATCCCGGCGGCATCGCGACGGTTCACGCCAATTCGGCGCGCTCCGCTCTCTACCGTATCGAGCAGCTCGCCCAGGAAGCCGTCGTCACCGTTCCCCGCCGCCTCATCGCTGATGCGGTAGATCTGATCGTCTTCATCGCTGGGCGCGGATCCTCGCGCCGCATTGACGCGATCGCTGAGGTCACCGGTCTCGACAGCAGCGGTGATTACGCTGTCACCCCGCTCACGCTTCCGCAACTCCAGCAGTTTTGAAAGGTCACCTCATGCTCAAGAAGCTTCGCTTCCTTTCGTCCACCGCGCTCGCGTTTCTTCTCACCGTCCCGGCCCACGCAGCGGGCTCCGGCATGCCTTGGGAACAGCCGCTGCAGCAGATCCTTGAGTCGGTGCAGGGACCGGTCGCCAAGATCGTCGCGGTGATCATCATCATCACCACCGGCCTGACCCTTGCTTTCGGTGACACGGCAGGCGGTTTTCGCCGGCTGATCCAGATTGTCTTCGGCCTGTCGATCGCCTTCGCGGCATCGAGCTTCTTTCTCTCCTTCTTCTCCTTCGGCGGCGGGGCACTCGTCTGATGGCCACCGGAGAGCAGCATGTCGAGGGTTTCGAAGTCCCCGTTCACAGGGCATTGACTGAGCCGATCCTGCTGGGCGGCGCGCCGCGAGCGGTGGCGATCCTCAACGGCACGGTGGCCGCGGCAATAGGCCTTGGCCTGCAGCAGTGGATCGCCGGACTGGCGCTCTGGATCGCCGGCCACACCCTCGCGGTCTTTGCCGCTCGCCGCGATCCGGACTTCGCCAGCGTGCTTGTCCGTCATCTTCGCCTGAAGGGGTGGCTTGCATGCTGAACCTTTCGGAGTATCGCGGCAAAGCCGATCGGCTTGCCGACCATCTGCCCTGGGCCGCTTTGGTCGCGCCCGGCATCGTGCTCAATAAAGACAGTAGCTTCCAGCGAACCTTCCGCTTCCGTGGCCCCGACCTTGAAAGCGCGACCGAAGCCGAGTTGGTCGGCGTCTGCGCACGAGCCAACAATGCGCTACGAAGGTTGGGCTCCGGATGGGGGTTGTTTTTCGAGGCCGAGCGCGTTGAAGCGCTGGGCTATCCGAGCTCGGCTTTTCCCGATGCTGCCTCATGGCTGGTCGATGAGGAACGGCGCGCGGCCTTCGAGGGCAAGGTCGCGCACTTCGAGAGTCGCTATCATCTGACCTTGGTCTTCATGCCGGCGCCAGATGGCCAGGCGCGGGCGGAAAGCGCACTGGTCGACTCGCATCACTCGGGAGGGGCTAGAGACTGGCGCCAGGAGCTGGCGTGGTTTCGCGACGAGACCGACCGCGTCCTGGATTTGCTATCCGGCTTCATGCCGGAAGTGCGCGCCCTCGATGATGCCGAGACGCTAACCTATCTGCACGGCACAATCTCGACCTACCGCCATCCGGTCGCCATGCCGGAAACGCCAATGTATCTCGACGGTGTTCTGGTTGACGCGCCGCTTACCGGCGGCCTGGAGCCGATGCTGGGTGAGCAGCATCTGTGCACCCTCACCATCCTTGGTTTCCCGAACGTCACCCGGCCAGGGATCCTCGACGCGCTCAACCATCAGGATTTCGCCTACCGCTGGATGACGCGCTTCATCCCGCTCGACAAGACGGAAGCCACAAAGACACTGACCCGGTTGCGCCGTCAGTGGTTTGCCAAGCGCAAATCGGTCGCAGCCATCCTGCGCGAGGTCGTGACCAACGAACCCGTCCCTCTCGTCGATAGTGACGCCGACAACAAGGCGCTCGATGCGGATGCCGCCCTTCAGGCATTGGGCGGCGATCACGTCGGCTTCGGCTATCTCACCACAACGGTGACGGTATGGGACCAGGACCGACAGGCCGCCGCAGAAAAGCTCCGAGCGGTTGAGCGCATAGTCAATGGGCTCGGCTTCACCACGATCCGTGAAAGCATCAATGCGGTCGAGGCGTGGCTCGGCTCGTTGCCCGGTCATGTCTACGCTAACGTTCGCCAGCCGCTCGTTCACACGCTGAATCTTGCCCATGTCATGCCGCTGTCGTCGGCGTGGGCCGGTCCGGTGGATAACGAGCATCTCGCCAACGTGACTGGGACCGAATCCCCGCCGCTTCTCTTCGCAGAGACCAACGGGTCGACACCGTTTCGGCTTTCCACCCACATTGGCGATGTCGGCCACATGCTGGTCGTTGGGCCGACCGGTGCCGGCAAGTCGGTTCTGCTTGCGCTAGTCGCTCTGCAGTTTCGACGCTATGCCGGGGCGCAGGTCTATGTCTTCGACAAGGGCAATTCGGCTCGTGCGGCAACACTGGCCATGGGCGGAGAACACCACGCGCTGGGCGCGGATGGTGCGCTTGCCTTCCAGCCACTGAGCAATATCGGCGACCAGGCTACTCGCAGCTGGGCGGCGGAATGGATCGCCGGCCTCGTCGCCCATGAGAATGTCACCGTTACGCCGGAGGTAAAGGAGGCGATCTGGTCGGCACTCATCAGCCTTGCCACTGCGCCGGTGCAGGAACGCACGCTGACGGGCCTGTCGGTTCTGCTTCAGTCCAATGCGCTGAAATCCGCGTTGATGCCGTACACGCTCGATGGCCCGTTCGGGCGTCTGCTCGATGCCGATGAAGATCGGCTGGCTTTGTCGGATGTGCAGTGTTTCGAGACCGAAGAGCTGATGCACAGCCAAGGCGCTGTGCTCCCGGTGCTCACCTATCTGTTCCATCGTCTCGAGGAGCGGTTCGACGGACGGCCGACGCTGCTGATGCTCGACGAGGCGTGGGTCTATCTCGACAACCCTCTCTTTGCCGCCCGCATCCGTGAATGGCTGAAGGTGCTGCGAAAGAAGAACGTGTCGGTGATCTTTGCCACGCAGTCGCTTGCCGACATCGCTGGCTCTTCCATCGCGCCGGCGATCATCGAGAGCTGCCCACAGCGCATTTTTCTCCCCAATGATCGTGCGGTGGAGCCGCAGGCACGGGCAGCCTATGAGCGCTTCGGTCTTAATGAGCGACAGATCGAATTGGTCGCCCGCGCCACGCCGAAGCGCCACTACTATCTGCAGTCGCGCCGCGGCAATCGCCTCTTCGAGCTCGGGCTAGGCCCGATCGCTCTTGCGCTTTGCGGCGCCTCCGACCCGGCCGCGCAGACCCTGATCGACGATGTTCTTTCCGAAGAAGGGCAGGGCAGCTTTGCCGCCCGTTTCTTCAGTGCGCGCGGCCTGGATTGGGCTGCCGAGCTTCTCCAGCAATTTCCTCAACCTAACAAGGAGCAATCGTCATGATCGGACGCCGCCTTTTTACTAGCCTGGTCACCGTTTCCCTGATCGCCAAACCGATGGCTGACTACGTCCAGCCGGCCTATGCGGTCATCGTGTTTGACCCGTCCAACTATACGCAGAATGTGCTGTCGGCAGCACGCGCATTGGAGCAGATCAACAACCAAATCCAGTCGCTTCAGAACCAGGCGACCATGCTGCAGAACATGGCGCGCAACCTTCAGCGCCTGGATTTTTCTTCCGTGGGCCAGCTCACAGGTTCGCTCCAACGGATCGACGGCCTGATGACCCAGGCCAGCGGCCTGAGCTTCGATCTCGACAAGCTTCAGAACCAGTGGCGTGTGCAATATCCGGAAAGCTACGACGCCACAATCGAGGTCAGCGATGTGGCGAGCGCCGCGCGCGAGCGCTGGCAAAACGCCATGCAGGCGTTCCGCCAAACCATGAGCGCGCAGTCGCAGATCGTGGAGAACGTGCGGGCCGACGGCGACCTGCTTACCGATCTCGTCAACCGCAGTCAGGGCGCGGCAGGTGCCCTTGAGGCAAGCCAGGCCACCAATCAGCTGATCGCGCTTTCGACCAAGCAGCAGATGCAGATCCAGACGCTGCTCGCGACCCAGTTCCGGGCTGAAGCCGAAGATGCTGCCCGCAAGGCGCAGTCCGAGGAAGCCGCCCGCGAGACGACGAAGCGTTTCCTGGGCACCGGTACGGCCTATCCCGGCAACTGATCAGCAGTTCTTCAAGACAACGAGGAAGGCGGCGACATGAATGACCTCGGCGTCATTGATCGCTTCATGGAGACTTTTACCCGCTATATTGATAGCGGGTTCGGTCTGCTTTCGGGCGACGTCGCCTTTCTCACCACCATCCTGATCGGCATCGACATCACGCTGGCAGGCCTGGTCTGGGCGTTCGGCGGCGAGCCCAATGTTCTTGGCCGGCTTGTCCGAAAAGTGCTCTATGTCGGCGCCTTCGCCTTCATCCTGAACAATTTTAAGAACCTCGCCGACATCATCTACCATTCCTTTGCCGGGCTCGGCATCAACGCATCGGCCGGCAATCTGTCCGCCGACAGTCTCCTGCGGCCAGGCCGCATTGCCGCGGCCGGCTTCGAGGGCGCCTGGCCGCTGCTCAATCAAGCGAGCCAGCTAGTCGGCTTCCCCGAGATCTTTGGCAACGCGCTGACCATCTTCGTGCTGCTTCTCGCCTGGTTCCTGGTCCTCATCGCCTTCTTCATTCTTTCAATTCAGCTCTTCATCACCATCCTGGAGTTCAAACTCACCACATTGGCCGGTTTTGTTCTAGTGCCTTTCGCGCTCTGGAACCGCTCGGCGTTTCTGGCCGAGCGCGTGCTCGGCAATGTGATCTCGTCGGGCATTAAGGTGATGGTGCTTGCTGTCATCGTCGGCATCGGCTCCACGCTCTTCGGCGAGTTCGCTTCCGCGCTGCAAGGCAAGGAGCCGGACTTGGCCGCGGCCATGTCACAGGTACTGGGCGCGTTGGCGCTGCTTGGGCTCGGCATTTTCGGGCCGGGAATTGCCTCGGGTCTTGTCTCGGGCGCGCCGCAGCTTGGCGCGGGAGCCGCACTCGGAACCACCGCGGCGGCCGCCGGATCAACGCTCGTTGCCGGAGGTGCGGCGCTTGCCGGCGCGCGCATGGCAACCGGCGGCGGTCTCGCCGCCGTTCGAGCCGGCACGGCCATGGGATCGGCTGCTTCCACAGCTTGGCAGATGGGGCGTGCAACATCGCCCGAGTCCGGCCTCTCCGGCGTAGCTGCTGGACTGCAAGGCGTTGCCGGCGCAGCTGCCGGCGCCGCGATGCGGGGAATGCGATCTGCAACAGAACCATTCCGGCGCAGCGCCGATGCCAGCCGCGATGCCGCCTGGACCGCGGCGGGCGGCACGCCGACCGCATCAATGACCGGAAACCCTGCCGCGTCAGGTGCCAATGCCGCGCCGGCGTGGGCGAGGCGCTTGCGTTCCGAACAGACCGCGCGCGCCCATCGCCACGCCGCCACGCAGGCCGTCCGTGATGGCGATCGGGGTGGAAGCGGCGCCAACCCCTCTCTCAATGACAAGGAAGACTAGATGCTCTTCAAGCGACCTGTTCAACGCTACGGGAAGACGCCCCACCCCGTCACACCATACCAGAAGGCCGCCCAACTTTGGGACGAGCGCATCGGCACAGCGCGCGTGCAGGCAAGGAACTGGCGCCTGATGGCCTTCGGCTGCCTCGCTCTGGCCACCGGGCTCTCTGGTGGACTCTTGTGGCAGTCGATGCAGGGCCGCGTCGTGCCCTATGTCGTCGAGGTAGATCGTTTCGGCGAGGCGCGCGCCGTCGCCCCAGCAATCCGGGACTACGAGCCCACCGATGCCCAGATCGCCTGGCATCTCGGCCGCTTCATCCAGAATGTCCGCTCTGTTTCCACCGATGCGGTGCTGGTGCGGCAGAATTGGCTCTCGGCCTACGACTTTGCCACCGACCGTGGAGCCCTCTTTCTCAACGAGTACGCTAAGGCCAACGACCCGTTCGGCAAGATCGGCACGCGCAGCGTCTCGGTGCAGGTGACGAGCGTGGTTCGAGCGTCCGACAGCTCCTTTCAAGTCAAATGGACCGAGCAGGTCTTTGAGCGCGGCAGCCTCGCCAGCACAACGCGTTGGACCGGGATCCTCACCATTGTGATCCGGCCGCCGAACAATACCGATCAGCTGCGCAAAAACCCGCTCGGCGTCTTCATCAATGCCATCGACTGGTCGCGCGAGCTCGACAGTGCCGCGCAGACTTCCGTTCCCCCAAAGGAGCCCGCCAATGATAAATAGACTCTCGTCGCTCCGCACTGCGCTAATCCTCTCGGCGTTGGCTGCGGTCATCTCCGCCTGTGCCTCGAAGCCGGTGCCGCCGCCGCAGATTTCCTATGACCATGCTGACTTCAAGCCGGCGGCGATTGAGAAGGCGCCGGAGAAGCCCGTCAAAGTCGTGGAAGTGCCGAAACCGCTGCCGCTGCCCGGCCAGTTGCAGCCCGAGCCGGGCAAGGCTGCTGAAGACAGGCGCTCGCCTGAAGAACGTGTCGCCGATGCCAACAAGGCGGCGACGCAGCAACCCTCCAAATATGGCTATGTGAATGCGGTGCAGGTTTACCCCTTTGCCGAAGGCGCGCTCTACCAGCTCTATGCCGCACCGGAGCGCGTCAGCGATATCGCTCTGCAGTCAGGCGAGAAACTCCAATCCGTGTCGGCCGGCGATACAGTGCGCTGGGTAATTGGCGACACCGTCAGTGGCTCCGGCGATGATCAGCGCACCCATGTGCTGGTGAAGCCCTTCGCGCCAGGACTTGCCACCAATCTGGTGATCACCACGGACCGGCGAAGCTATCACCTGCAGCTTCAAAGCACGGATAAGACCGCCATGGCGGCAATCTCCTGGACCTACAGCGAGGACCAGATCATCGCGCTACGCCGGCGCAATGCGCAGGCCGAGGCTGCTATGCCAGTGGCGTCGAATGTGGCTCTCGAAAATATTCGCTTCCGCTATTCGATTACGGGCGACATGCCGCCCTGGAGGCCGACGCGCGCCTTCGATGATGGCAGCAAGGTCTATATCGAGTTTCCGCGCCGCATCGATCAGGGCGAGGCTCCGCCGCTCTTCATCGTCGGTGCTGACGGGGACAACCAGCTCGTCAACTACCGCATACGGGGCAACTATTACATCGTCGATCGCCTCTTCGCCGCGGCCGAACTGCGCCTCGGCGCCAAGCAGCAGCAGGTGGTGCGCATCACGAGGACCGACGGCAGGCAAGCGCCGCGGCGGCTATTGCTCTTTTCGCGTTCCAGCAGGTGAGGGACGGCCCATGACGGATACTTCCCGCTCCGATGCTCCACCGAAACTCGATCCAGAACAGCTGCAGCTGCGGGCCTCGCCTCGCCGCGCTGTGCGCTTCAAGCGCGGCATTATTGTCGCCATTGCAGCTGTTTGTTCCGGCACCGTTCTAGGCGTCACCATGATGGCGCTGCACGGACCGGCGCTGCGCATCAAAGAGCAGGCTGAAGAGCTTTACAACACTGAGCGGAAGCCAACCGCGGAGGCAATTGAACGGCTGCCTAAGGACTATTCCGGGATCAAGCCCAAGCCTCCGGTGCTTGGACCACCGCTGCCCGGCGACCTCGGCCGCCCCATCCTTGAGCACCAACGCCAGCTGGGCATCACGCCGGGCCAGGAGGTTTCGGCGGAGGAGCAGCGCCTTGCACAGCAGGCGGTCGAGGCACGCGAATCGCAAGTCTTCTTCCGGATCGAAAATCGACCCCGGCAAGCGGAGATCGCCGGCAACGGGCAGGGCGGGCGTCCACCCTTTGAGGCAACGGCTCCACAATCCGATGCCGCACGCGATTTAGCTTCCGTTGCACCGGCCGAGGGCGACCAAAACAATCAACAGCGCAAGCTCGATTTTGTCAGCCAGCGGAACACAAGTGGAATCTACAATCTGCATGCACTGCAGACGCCGGCTTCGCCGTATCAGCTGATGGCCGGCAGCGTCATCGCAGCGAGCCTGATCACTGGCATCAATTCCGACTTGCCCGGCCTCGTCGTCGCACAGGTCACCGAGAATGTGCACGACACAGTCACCGGCAGCACCTTGCTCATTCCGCAAGGCTCTCGCCTGATTGGCACCTATGACAGCGTTGTTGCCTTTGGACAAAGGCGCGCGCTGCTGGTCTGGCAACGGATACTGCTGCCCGACGGCTCTTCGATCGAAATCGACAATCTGCCGGCGACGGACACCGCCGGCTATGCCGGGCTTGAGGACAAGGTGGATTTCCACACCTGGCAGCTGATCAAAGGCGTTGCGCTGGCCACGTTGGTAGGGGTCGGCACCGAGCTGAGCCTCGGGGAAGACGAAAGCGACCTAGTCAAAGCAATCCGCGAATCCGCTCAGCAGAACGTCAGTCGAGCTGGCCAGCGCATCACCGAGAAGAACCTCAATATCCAACCCACCATCACTATCCGGCCCGGTTGGCCACTGCGCGTCATCGTGCACAAGGATCTTGTGCTGCGGCCGTACCCGAATTGACTGGAGTCATCATGACCAATCTGAAACTCGGCAAACTTCCGGATCGGACACCTTCGAAGATCACCATAAGCGTAAGTGCAGACCTGAACCAAGCACTGAAGGACTATGCGGCGCTTTATCGTCAGACCTATGGCGAGTCCGAATCGGTAGCGGAACTGATCCCGTTCATGCTGGCGGAGTTCCTGGAGAGCGATCGAGCGTTTGCCAAGGCCAGAAAGGAAGGGCTCCCTGTCGTCGACAAGTCAGAGAAATCGCGGCGGCAGCCAATTTCAGGGTCCGAATAAATGACAGCGACCAGTGAGTCCGAGGGGGCACCTTTCTAGGCGGGCAAATGCATTGAAGCAACTTGCCGGCGGCAAGCCGAAACACAGGGCAAAATAGACGAGCTGATCTGCCCCGAACCAATGCCGGCTCTGGCCCCATTGTGGTCATTGAGCATAAGCGGCAGAGTGCCAGGAGCGGACACCTTCAAAGGCAAAGAGCCCGCAGAACCTCTTGACCTGCTCCTTTCAGATGCATCTTGGAACTTTCCTGCCCCTGAACTTGGTCTTGGCCGAGCGCCTTGGTCCGTATACCATACCTTCGACATATCCATCTTAGGCGGTTCCGGTCGTCGGGCGGGGAATGCTAGAGACTGTGATGATCGGGGGGAATCATGGCGGCACCTGCGCATATCGGCTGGCTAAAGAAGACGGCGACCAATATCGCCACGACCGAAGGCATCGAGGTCGAGGTCTGGGAACTCGGACACGAGCCAGACGACGCGGTGCTGTCCTCATGGGCGAGGCATTTCAGGCAGCACTATTGCAAAGACGAAGATCTGGCGGACTCGATCGAGGGCACAGTGCACACGCCGGCCACCTATTTGGCAACGGTAAAGTTTCCGGACCCCATCCAGGCTCCCGGACCCGGCACCCGTTCGGGCGACTTCGGCGAAATCCTGCTCGCCGACTTCGCTGAGTATATCTTGGGCTACTGGTGCCCTCGGGAGGGCAGATACGAGAACCGCGACAACCGGAACGTTCCGTCGAACGGCTGCGACGTGGTTGCATTCAAGTTTCATGGCGACTCCCCTGTTCATCCAAGGGATGAGCTTCTGCTGATAGAGTCGAAGGCCGGCCTGAGGACAAGTACAAAAACCGCTTGCAGAACGCAGTGGAGGATTCCATCAAGGACATGACCCGCGAAGCCATGTCCCTGAACGCCATAAAGCAACGTCTGCTTCGCAACGACCGCGCGGCGGCGAAACGTGTGCAGCGCTTCCAGAATCACAACGATCGACCTTTTAGGCGCGTCAACGCCGCGGGCGCAGTGCTCGACCAAAAGGTATTCGACAGCGTCGATTTCACGACAACGCTCGCCAAGCACCATCCCAACATAAAGAACTTGCGGCTTCTGATCATTCGCGGCACTTCGATGATGGACCTCGTGCGTACCCTTTACGACCGGGCCGCCAATGAAGCCTGAGCGCAACTCCATCCAATTGCTGGCTTCCGTCCGGTCCCGAGCGAAGATGCTCGAATTCAGGGCGGAGGAGGAGGACTACAACGAGTTCACGCGCGCGCCGGACTCGCTGGTGGTCCTGGCGGTCGGGATACTGGGCGACTCCGCGGCGGCCCTTGCGGACCGGTTCATCGCTATGGAGGCAGAGAGCGACCGACCGAGGTCTTGGGATGAGCGAGACGGATCGATCCGTGATATGGTTCACTTCTCCGCCCGGTATTTCGACGCCTTCCTGGAGTCCAGGCTTGACGAAAATCTGACGAACGAGTTCTCCCTCCTATGCGCCGCATCCTACTATTTGTCCGACAGTATCGGCAGCGCAGCGGTTGTCTTAAAGAAGGCCGAGCCTCCAGCCTTGGAATTCGGGCACGGCCTTGCCTTTCTGGCCTACCGGATCCTGAAAGGGCTTTTCGATCCGGTGGAGGAGGTCTTCGCGCACCGTCATTTCGTTGACGGGATATTGGCCGCAATGCGGGCGTTTTACGTCATGCAGGGCGGAGCCGAAGAAATCCGCGTTCTCTGCGAGAAGTTGAAGGCTGAAGCCTATTCGGCGGGGTCGGCCCGCGAGCTGTTCTACGCCGACCTCGTGATCGCGCTTATCTCTCGAAAACTGGACGGAGCGGCCCGTACGCTTCTGCCGCTGAGTTCGGGACTCAACTTGGCCGATTGGGGGCCAGCCCTGCGTAAAGAGACTTTCCCCGCAGAGCTTTGGCCGGCCCAGAAGCTGCTTTGCGAACAGGGGATTTTAAGTGGACGTTCTGCGGTAATTCAGATGCCGACGTCTGCGGGCAAGACCCGCGCTACGGAGTTCATGATCCGCGCGCACTTCCTGGCGCGGCGCTCGTCGCTGGTCGTCATAGTTGGTCCCTTCAGGTCTCTATGCCACGACATCCGCTCAGATTTGGTGCGCTCATTCGCTGGCGAAGAGGTCCTGATCAACGAGATCTCGGACTCCTACCTCTTCGACATCGATCTCGAGGAGGCGCGAAAGCAGAATTCGGTGTTCGTCGTGACTCCCGAAAAGCTCCTCTACATGCTTCGGCGCAAGCCGGAATTCGCCGAAGAGGTCGGACTGGTTATCTACGACGAAGGACATCAGTTCGATGGATTGACCCGCGGCCCTACGTACGAGCTGTTGCTTGCCTCCATGCGTATCTCGTTGCCTAAGAACGCACAGGTCGTGTTGATCTCAGCGGTCATCGGGAACGCAGCCGACATCGCCGGTTGGCTGATCGGCGACGAGACCGCGGTGGTGTCGGGATCCGGACTGCTGCCGACAGTGAGGAACATCGCCTTCGCGAGTTGGCAGTTCGAGCGGGCCTGGTTGCGCTACGTCAGCCCGTCCGATCCCAATGCGGACGAATTTTTCGTGCCTCGCATCGTGGAGTCAAAGGTTCTGGCCGCAAAGAAAGGCGAACGAACAGAAAGGCGCTTTCCGGAGCGGGGTACCGCCAGAAGCAACACTGACATCGGCCTTTATCTTGGCCAACACCTTGCGGCGAACGGTAGCGTAGCCATCTTCTGCGGAAAGAAGGAGAGCGTGGGCACGATTTGCGACCGCGCAGTGGATGTGGCTGAGCGCGGTTCAACGCTCGATTGGCCCTTGGCCAACTCTCACGGAGACGAGATCCGGAAAATAGCCGATCTTTGTCAAACCCATCTCGGGCTTGGGCGCGTATCGAAGGCCGCGAGGCTCGGGATCCTGTCGCACCACGCCAACACGCCGCCAGGCCTGCGGCTGTCCATCGAGCACGCCATGAAGGCAGGCCTTGCGCGAATGGTGGTCTGCACGTCTACCCTGGCGCAGGGCGTGAATTTTCCGATACGCTATCTCGTGGTGACATCCACCCAGCAGGGCAAGGAAGAGATCGCGGTGCGCGATTTTCACAACCTGATGGGGCGCGCGGGCCGAGCAGGCATGTATACCGAAGGTAACGTGATATTCTCCGCCCCGTCGCTCTACGACGAAAAAGAAAGGGACGGCCAATGGCGCTGGTCGAAGACAAGAAGATTGCTCAACGCAGATAATTCGGAACCGTCGGCTAGCGCCATCCTCAAGCTTTTCGACAGCTTCGAGCAGAAAGGTAGGGGCGTGCCAACGATCACGTTGGATCTGCCGGCCGAATGGCTTGATCTCACGTTCGCTACCAAGGAGATCATAGCTGCATACACAGCGGTCGCAGTGAGCGAGCGCCCAGGGCTGAAAGCGAAGGAATTCAGCCGGTTTCTCACCGAAAGGGCGCGCGCGGTGCAGAGCATAGCATCGTATCTGGCTTCCTACGTCAATTTCGAGAACGACCTCGCCGATGAACGTGTCGAGGAACTTGCGCGCAGCACCTTGGCGTATCACCTCTCGGAAGACGATCTGAAGGCTAAGGTCCTTGTGGTGTTCCAGGCGGCCGCCAAAGCTGTTCAGCAGGGTGCGGACCTAAGCCTGATAAATCTGGTGAGAAAGTCGCCGTTGCCGTCGTCCGACGTAAAAGCGTTGGCTGACTGGATGGACCAACATCTGGAACTGCTGTCGGTAACCCATACTGAGGAAGAGCTGTTGACCGTGGTTTTGGAAAAGGCGGGCCGGCACGCCCACGCACCGGTTTTGGCGGCAGTCCCCGAGGAATTGCGGTGGGGTTGCTTTGCCGACTGGATTGCCGGCAAGACCTATGACCAGATCCGGATGCCGTTGACGGCGGCCCGCGTCAGGTTCGGCAACGCGAACGCGACTTCGGAACACGTCGTCCACCTGTGCGAAAGCGGCTTCGCGTACGACCTGTCGATGGTCGTCGCGGCATTGGCCGACCTCGTCGAGGAAAGATCCCAAGATCTGCATTCCCGGCTGGTGACCGTCCAGAAAAAGATCAAGTATGGTCTGCCCAGTGACGCGGCCATTGCGTTCCATGAGGCGGGGTTCGCCGACAGGGTGGTGGCCCAGGCCCTCGGCGCCGCGTTCCCGGCCGTCGACGGCTATCGCGACGTGGTCACGGCATGTCGGGCTGAGCGAGAATTGGTACTGGCCACTATTAAGCCGTTCCCAAGGTACTTCGAGGAGGTCGCGTTCGAGCTTTCGTCCGGCTAAGACTGAAACAGGCCTGCAATCTGCGGGACGTCCGCGATCGAGCGTCCTTCACCATTGCCAGCGTCTGAGTGACCACCAACAGCTTAATTCATCATACCAAAGCACAAAATGCGGACTGCCTCTACGTCGACCGCGCGAAAGCGGTGACGTGGCGAACAGCAAGCGATCGTGGCCTTCATGGCAACTAAATTCGGCTCGCTCACCCGGATTCTGCCAGCCCGTTGCGGCTCCGAAATCGCAATCGCTTCGGTTCGGCGCGCACCTCATCGCGATCGCCACGCCGATCGTTGCTGCTTCGCTCGTTGACGTTCCAGCGCGCGACGCTGCTGCCGGCTCATGCCTTCAAACGCGGGATCGGGAGGGAAGCTGCTTGCGTGGATGGGCGTTGTCTTCAATTCAAGGGGCTTTTGCAGGACTTCGAAATTCTCGCGGTCCACGCCCAAGTCTTCGATCAATTCCGGTGTCCACTCTTGCTGCGGATAGGCAACGAGATCCTCCGAGTCGCCCGTATCGGAGATCGCCATCACAGCGATTCCAACGCAGAGTTTCAGATCACGGTCGTCGTGCAAAGCAGCGAGGCAGTATGTCTGCAGCATAGTTGCTCTGACACGGCGATAATCTTCCTGCGCCATTGTGTCGGCGCCGGCGAGAACAAGAAAGACATAGGCGACTTTTTCACCCGTGGACCGATCACGTGTCATGGCGATGCGGGCAAGCCGTCCCATCTTCTGCGCTTCGAGTGCTTCCCGCGCACCGATGATCGCCTCAGCGAGCACGCGGCGCTGCACACGGTCTTCTCTCGCCATAATGCGCAGCGCTCGTTCCGCGAGTTCGACGGTGGGATCGGTATCTAAGATTCGGAATTGGGTGTCGTTCAGGACCCCGTGGGTGAAAAGGCCTATCAGCCGGTCCCACTCATACGAGATACGGTTCGCCGTCCATCGCCGTTGATATTCCGGGGAGCGGGCCAGATAGGCGTATTCGCCCTGCACAAATGCAATTGCCGTGTCAGCATCTGCGTTGGTACCCTTCACATCCGAAATCATAGGGAACCGATGCTCCCCGTTCGGCTCCATCATCAACAGATAGTTGGCCACCAGCTCTGCTTCGCTCGGTGAAAGCGACAACTTTCCCGATCGAATGAGACCTGCACGCGCGTTGAGGTATTTCGTGAAGTCGGTAATCGTGTCGAATTCCGACATGACGACATCAAGGGTTGCCATGTTGAACACATGGACGAAGGGACCATCGGGATCGACGTCGCCAATGCAGAAAGGCCGATGATGCGGCAGGGTGAAGTTAACATGGTCCTTCCCGCGAAGGTGCGGCACGATCATGAAAGTCCCGTCCGGGTCATCGAAGTAGGATGAAGCGGCCTGCTCTCCGCCGGAGGCGACGCAGATGCCATGGACGCGCCTTTGCCCGATAGGCGGCAACTTCAGCGGGATGGGTTGTTCGCATTTGCCATCCGCGAATATCGCTTGCGGATTCTTTTTCAGCCAGAGATCCGCCTTGCGGATTTGCTCGGCGGATTCCCCGATCGCCCGGCTGTACCAGCGTTTCCATGCGAGTTCAAAAGGGGCATCCGGCCACGCGACATGCTTGTCGCTAAACATCAGCACATCGTCACCGCAGACCACAAGAAGGTCACATAGCTCCTTGCCTGCCTTCTTGAACACGTTGGGCCAGGACCAGAGGTCGAGAAACGTATCATCGGCCAGCTTGGCTAGATGCTGCTCGGTGGGCGTGAGGCCTAGGGCTTTCTTTATCGGCGGAATGGCGGTTACCTGGAGCGGTTGCTGAAACAGTTGGTACTATTATCTACCGTCGATGGCTTCTGTGGAATCCGCAAAGGGATTAGTGGCTACAATCTTCTAAGTGACTTTGTACGAACTTGGTCGATCTCTTCGTCACACAACCTGTAATCCTGGTTTTTCTGCAAGGCTTTTTGTGCATCGGAATAGGCTTTGGCAGTGGCTTATGGAACGCCTAGGTGGATTGCCGCCAGCTTCCGGACGTGCGGCAGCGCGGCTACGCTCTCGTTGTAAATGAAAGCATGAAGGGCATCACATCAGTCGGGATGCTTATCGGCGACCCGTCGGCGGAAACGCGCTCTGCTATCAGCATGTCGTTCTCTCTGCATGTCTCGCCCAACATCGATATCAAATCCTCCCCAACGTCGTGCGATCGGGCACTGAAAGCATAATTAGAAATCTTAGGTCGAATTAGAAGTTCCGGCACCATCGGCGAGATGCGGCAGCACTCTGCGGCGTTATGCGGCCGACCCCCTGAGCCGGTATCGGCAATGGTGGCTTTGACGCTGTTGAGCGCTTAGTGTCAGGAACTGGAAAGTGAACTGGTAGGCGTTCAAATTGCAGCTATTCACGCCACCGCATACGAAAGCGGATGGTCCTCCCGGCCCGCGTCAGCAAGAAGCCCTGATCGTTTCTTCCTTGGCCAAGGTTGGCCGAGGAGAATGACGGTGGTTTTTCACGATATGTTCTGGCAGCCAGAGGTCGGCCGGCATGGAACGCGGGTCGGCGGGTTGGAGCTAAGCGAGCCCTGAAGCCCCGGCAGATTTGGGCGATCCGTTTCTTCCTCGATCGCGAAGGACATACGCGGGATCGGGCGCTTTTTGACCTCGCGATAGACAGCAAGTTGCGAGAATGTGACCTGGTGAAGATCAAAATTGGTTTGCTTGTGGCGGGTCCGGAAATAGGGGCCCGCTCTATGGTGGTCCAGCAGAAGAACGGCAGGCCGGTCCAGTTCGAGATCACTTCCGATGCGCGAGCAAGTCGGCTGGTTCCGGATTAGCAGCATGCAAAATCGGCAATATCCACTCGGGATAAGCGGCCTTAGAATGCGACCTCCGGTTGACGAGTGCTATGCGATAAATGACAATCCCGCAATCGCTGAAGTATTGCGGCGTCTGGCGGTCTGATTGACTGTCCAGAACACGTTCTACGGATAAGCACTGTTCTTTTGTCGGGGGCATAGCGTTGCACGATCTTTTTGCCAAGGATGCGGAGATCACGCTTCCTGAACTGGTGAGCCATACTGGCAAGATCGAAGGCAGTATTTTAAGGCGGCTTTCCCACCCTGAGCAGCGGTTGAAGGTCAAGTGGTCGTTGTTGCCGAAAGGTACAGGGTTCCGATGCTCGAGTCCGGACTTCCTCCCGTTTGCGGTCTTAGATCGCACGACCACGTCGCTGCTAGACCAACAGGCGGTGCTCAAGGTCGACGACGCCTCGACGATTCATGCAGCGGCGACAGGCGGCAAGTGGATATTGCCCAAGCCGACACCGATAGACGATCTGACGCCCGCGCAAGTCGCCGACACCGGCCGGACAATTGCGTCTTGGCAGGACGCTTTCGATCTCCGCGTCGAACGCTACGACGGCACCCGGCTGGTACGTCCCGGAATGCGGATTCCCCAAGTCGGCGCGGTTCGTGCGGTCCTTGCGCACTGGAGCGTGAGCAAGAGCGCCGTCACTGTTGTGCTGCCGACTGGGACCGGTAAGACCGAGACTATGTTGGCGCTGCTGGTGATGGCCGCTATCCCGCGCCTCTTCGTGATCGTGCCCACGGACCAGCTACGCTCTCAGGTCGCCGGCAAATTCCTGGGGCTGGGCAAGCTGAAGGAGACGGGGTGCCTCGCTCCGGGGGCATTGCTACCCACCGTCGTTGCCTTGACCCGCGCTCCCAAGACGCTCGAGGGCATGAACCGCCTGTTGGGCAGTGCGCAGGTGGTCGTCGCAACCATGAGCGTCGTCGCCGAACTGTCCGAGGACATGCAGGCGGCGGTTTCGGAATGGGCGTCGCATCTCTTCGTCGACGAAGCCCACCATATCGGCGCCAAGACGTGGCGCGTCTTTAAACAGCGGTTCGACCAGAGACCCGTCTTGCAGTTCACCGCCACCCCCTATCGCAATGATGGCAAACGCGTCGACGGCAAGCATATCTACAGCTATCCCCTCCGCCAGGCGCAGCTCGATGGTTTGTTCAAGCCGGTGAACTATATCCCGGTGATGGGACTGGACCGCGCCGACGCAGACGACCTCATTATTGGGCAAGTACTGGCGAAACTGCGCGAGGATCGCGCGAAAAACCGGCCCCATCTGGCAATGGCGAGGGTGGAGACCATCGAGGACGCCAAGGCATTGCATGCGAAGTATGTCGCCAGGGCCGGCGAAGAGTTCAACCCGCAACTCACCCACAGCAAGATGGGTGCGGGTGCTCGGTGGGAAGCCCTGAGGAAGCTGCGTTCCGGCGAGGCGTCCATTATTGTTTGCGTCAACATGCTCGGTGAGGGTTTCGATTTGCCAGAGCTCAAGATCGCGGCACTGCACGACAAGCACAAAAGCGAGGCGATCACCCTGCAATTCGTGGGCCGTTTCACTCGCACGCGCACCGACCTAGGCGACGCAACAGTGATCGCAAATATCGCGATGGATGACGTGAACGAGAGGTTGAAGGCGCTCTACGCTGAGGATGCAGACTGGAACCACCTTCTGAACGTGGTGGGCTTTAGGAAAACCTTCGATGCCAAGCGCCGCGAGGACATCATCACCGGTCTGCTAGCCCCGGCGGAAAGCTTCCATGTCGAGAACCTGCAGCCGCGCATGAGCACGATCGTCTACCGGACGACGTGTGGGGAGTGGGATACGTCCGACATCGAGAACGCGATCGGTCCGCGCGCGACCATAGCGGACGGCCCCAGCATTAATCCCGACGAGCGGCTGCTGATACTTGTGACACGGGACGAGGAGGCGTTGCCGTGGACGAGTATCAAATTCCCTAGAAACGTACAGTACAACCTGATCATGGCTCACTGGGATGAAGAGCAGAACCTGCTCTTCATCAACACCTCTAGGAAGAAGGACCTCCATCAGCCCTTAGCGCGGGCCCTTGCTGGTCCGGATGTCCAGCGGATGGGCGGCGAGACTATCTTCCGTGTGCTCAGCGGCTTCGACCGGCTGATGTTGAGCAATCTGGGACTGAGCGAGGCTCAGCGCAAGCCTGTCCGTTACTCAATGTTCATGGGCGTCGATATTGCCGACCAGCTCAATGCCTATGCCGGCAATAGGACCAAGACGCTCAATAACCTCTTCGGCCAGGGCTTTGTAGACGAGGAGAGGGTCGACGAGGACGGTCTGATACAAGGGTCGATCCGCGCAAGATCGAGCATGGGGTGTTCGATCAAGGGAAAGATCTGGTCGCAGTCCACTACAAACAATCCCGCGGAATGGATGCGCTGGTGCCAACAGCTGGGCGCCAAACTCCTCGACGAGCATATCACCACCGAACATATCTTGCGCAACCTGATCAAGGCTGTCGCCCTGGACACGCTGCCAGGGAACAAGACCCCGCTGGCGGTGGATTGGCCCGAAGACCTGCTGTTCGAGAACGAGGATAAGGTATTGCTCCTGGCAAGCGAGCAGGTCGTGCCTTTCCATGAATGCGCCGTCGAACTGGAAAGCTTCTCTTCCGATGATGGCGTGAAGTTCAGGGTGGTCAGCGATACGTTCACCACCGCGTACACCTTTACCATCGAACGGGGCATCGCCCGCTATACACGGCGGACCGGACCCGACCTTGCGTTGCGGATCGGTAATAGGGAGCGTCCTCTCCTTGACATGTTCGCGGAGAGCCCGCCGCACGTCTATCTCGCCGATGGCGACATGCTGGTGGGTGCATCCCTGTTCATTGTGCCCAAGCGGGAAGACGTGCTGCCTTTCGATCTAGACAGGATTACCTCCGACAGTTGGCCCGGCGTCAACATTCGCAAGGAATCCCAAGGGCCGACAAAACGGGCGGACTCGATTCAGCGGAGGGTTATCAATTCCCTCGTCGATGGAGGAGGCTGGGATATCGTGTTCGACGATGACGGGGCCGGCGAGGTCGCGGACGTCGTGGCTATGAGACTGGAGGATGGCCGGCTCAAGGTCCATTTATTCCATTGCAAGTATTCTTCGGGGCCGGTCCCCGGAGCCCGTGTCGAAGACCTCTACGAGATATGCGGCCAAGCGCAAAAATCCATCCGGTGGGCCGAGCATCTCGGAGACATGCTGAAAAGACTCCATCGCAGGGAGGCCGATCGTCTCAAGGCCGGAAAGGCGAGCCGATACGAACTCGGAGGTCAGGCGATGCTGATAGCCTGGATAAACAAGTGGCGGCAGCTGCGTCCGGATTTCACGATCACCCTTGTCCAGCCGGGGTACTCGAAGCGTCAGACGGAAAGCGAACACCTGGAGCTGCTAGCCGCCACGCAGGCATATCTCATGGACACCTACCGAATAGCGATGCTCGCTTGGTTCAACGAGTAGCGACTGACCGGGAAGGCTATGGGTTAATGCTCCGATCTCACACCGACCACCTCACCCTTGCCTTGTGGAAAGGCAGCTATCCCATCCTTACATCTGGGAGCAGACAGTCCGCTCACGGCCCAATTTTTGACATTCAGTCAGACGGTCCCGCAATGCGCCGACGACAATTCTTTCTCTGAGATGCCTCAGTTGGCTCCACTTTGCATTCTGTTAGAGCTTCGTCGAAGAACATTCCTACCGCTAACCCAAAGGTTATCGTGGACTTTTTTCTAGCCACTTTCTTTGACAAGTGGCTTGGCTTCAATCGCTCCTTGAGGATAGGTGCTTTGCTTCAACTTTAGTTGGCGACGCTCTTGATGCCAGATGCGACCGCTGCGTTATCAGCGGATTGGGTTATGCTGTTGAAAAGGACACACGCACTTTCTTTTTTGCGGAAATTGAACCCCAAGCAGGATTTGTCGTTTGCACATTGCAGTATGCAGTCGGGATATCGGAGCGGAGAGGTCCAATAGGCATTGCCAGAAATTTCCGTTTTTATGGCGAACACCAAATTCGAGTAGCGCAAATTGCTCTCGACCACTTTCTTTGCGGCCATGATCGACTCTTCGCTTTTGACCAGTAGCGATGCGTCCCCTTTCATGAAACAAGCTCGAAATTTCGTGTTATAAGTAACCGCTAGACACCTGAAGTCGGTATCACAGGCGGTTTGACACTGCTCAGAACTCACGTTCCTAATTGGCATATCCGGCAGGTCGTTTCCGATCGCGTCCCACCCGGACACGACAACAAATCCACTATCTGGGTCGACCTCTGTCGCAGGAGTTTCTGCGGGGACAGTTGCGGCCTGCTCTCGTGACGGGTCAGGAATGATGTCTGAAGACGCAAATGTGCGACCATCCAGCCACGCGCATCTTATTGCAAGATCGACGGCGGATGAATCATTAAGGCCGACCAATTGAAGCGTCTGCGCAGCAGCACCAGGCCCGGCTGGTGGCGCTGTCGGGGCAGAACGAGCTGCCAATGATACATTTACGTCTACGCCGTTCACACTCCGCCGAGAGTAACACCACGCTCGGTCCCAGGTTTCGTCGTTCTCATCCTTGAAGTGGTGACCTGTGATTAACTCCCAAGTGGTGCCTTGGAACTCGACCTTCTTGGTGGCGAACTTGTTGAAGTCGACGGTCACCACGTCAGGCCTGGTAGGGACGTCAGCCTGGGGCGCCTGCTCCTGAGCTGGCTTTGGAGTTGGAACAGGAATAGGCGGCTCGTCTTTTGGGGAGGTGAGATCGCTTGGCTGCTCTATGGTCGGCAAAGCCGCCGGCTCCGGCAAGGTTTTGTCCCATAGACCAAGATTGATGCCTAGCCCAATCCCGACCGCCGCCACTGCAATGGCTCCGCCAGTCGCCATTCGGCGAAAGGCGGTCGCTCGAGCTGTTTTCTCTTGAGCCGCGGCTTGAGCTTGCAGGGTCGGAATTGCCGACCTCTTGACGGCGAGATCGACGGCTTGTTCAAGCAGCGTGGTGTTATGCCTGACGAGCACTTTTGCGGTCCTTCATTGATACCGTCACGAGATCAGCGACCTCAGGCGGCAAATCTTGGTCCAGGGCTTTTCGAAGAACTTCGGGGTCGTCGGTGAAGAGCGGAACGTAGAGGATCTCTTTGACGATTTTTTCGACAGGCACCTCTACCCTCTTCTCAACCTCTTTCTCTACCGTAACTTCGACCGGTACCTCGACTGTTCGAACCCGCCGCCAGCGCCAACTCAAAAGCATTCTGCGAAGCAGTCTGGAAAACTTGCTCTTCGAATTATCCTCTTCTCGGGCGGCAATTCGCTGGAGAGCGAGTGCCACCATTGCCGTGATTGGTCCCGCGAGTGGCGGCAATGAGCGCGAGGGAGCCAAACCAAATTACAGAGATTTTTCCCGCTTGCGCTTCGGTGACTAACTCCGGTTTGCTCCCGTACCATCGTGAGGCAATACGCCGGACCTGATCGGTTCGCGCCATGGGGATCCGCTCCTTCTCCAAACCGCTGAGTTCCTTTGCAATCAGGTCTTACCATGGTCTTCGTTGGATCGGTGTAAGCGGAAAGCCGAACAGGCCGTAGCGCGCTTACTCCGTTACATTTCAGCTAGCAGAGTGTTTCGCATGGGATCCCATCCTTGTCGCGATCGAGTTTTCCGCCCCATGAGCAGTTTTGCAGGTACCAGTTGGCTTCGTCGCAGGAACCGATCTGCTTGCACGTTCTCCGCGGCTCGCAAGAATAGCCGCTCTGCGCGACCAGCTTACGGCTGATGATGCCCAGCGGGCGACTCGATGGCGCCGCGCCGTCGGCGTGCGCAGCGCGCCATTCCCAGGGTGCCTGAAACGCCCCGGCCCACAGGCCGATCTTTGAGGCTTGGGCTTGCGCCTGCTGCCCCGCATAGGCGCCCTGGCTGTAGTGAGGCCAATCCAGCGCCTGGCCGTGCTTGACCATCCAGGCGGCCACGCCCGCGCCGTCGGCGCGCCGACAATCGCCCACAAAGCGGTGGTAGCGGTCCCACGTCACGAATGTGCATTCGAGCGGCCTCGACGCGGCCAGGAAAGTGTCCAGCGCTTCGGCCGATCGCCGGCCGCAAGGATACTCGGCGCCATTCGCATCGCGGCACAGCTGCCGGCTCTCTGGCGCGTCGATGCCGTTGAAGCGGACGCGCTGGCCGTGGATTTCGATCGTATCGCCGTCAATGACGGAAGCGACACCGGTAAGCGAGGCGGGCGCCGCCCTTCGTGGGCTGGCCTTTGATGCATCGTCGCTACGTTGCGCGCCCGACGGCGCCAGGAAGGCGGCCACCGCCGCCGCTGCCGTAAGACCGAGCATTGCCGGCACCCTCGCACGTTGGCGCCGCCACAGCTTGGCACCGGTGGGTCTCTGCCACCGATTGGATCGATATTTGCGGTATGGCCTGCTCATCCGCTACGCCGACCAGCCCGGCCATGCGCTGTCGACCATGGGCAGGCCGGCGCAATAGTAGTCGTCAACGAACCGCCCGGTGGACCGGTCGCGGCAGCGCCAGATAACGCTGTAGTTCTGGCCATAGAATTGGTCCCACGCGACGCCATAGGTTTGTGGTGGCGGTGGCCGGTAATATGTTCCGCCTCCATAGCCGTTGTTGGCAGCGACACCCACAGCTGCGCCGCCGACAGCCGCGATCGCTATGCCTGTCGCGACAGCATTGTCGGTTTGCACAAGCCTGGTGCACTTCTCTGCTGTTGCGCCCCTGCGCACTAGAAGGGCCGCTACCCTGCTACGATACTGTTCGTCCGTGCTGCTGGCGAGAACGTGACATAGCGCAACGGTATTCATTGCCGTGAGATCGCTGTCCGACACGACAGTGCTCGTAGAGCAGCCGCTGACGCACAGGGCTGCACTTGCGATGAGTGCTCCAATTTTCATGTGAATTCCCCCAAACAAATATTGGGGCGAGTCCGACCTAGAAGTCCAGAGTTTTGTTTTTCACATTGCTACGATTCACAGCATGCTGCGGCTAGCTGGCATCCACTGCAACCAACCCTTCCGCCGGTCGTTGACTGATGCTGGGTTGATCTCAGCCACTCCAGAACTTGCCCGCTGGCTCAAAACCGGCGGGCTTTTTTCCGCGACGCCGGAAGGCTCTATCTCGCCGCATGTTGTGGTACATCGGCACGCCGTCATCGGGCCGTGCCGTTGGCCAAGGTGGTCCCTCCGCCATGGTCGGCCGGCGCAGCCTTGACCGTCCGCGCGGGCCATCCCAATCAAGCCCGCTGGCTTCGGTCGGCGGCTTTTTATTTGATCCCCGGCGCCGTCGGCTTGGATCTAGATCCTCGCCAGTGCCGGATTTGAAGGTAAGCTGCGGCGGTATGATCGCACTTCGTGCGGGACGGACCATTGGTGTGCAGCAAGAGCGCCGAGTTCATTCGGCCAAGATTCTGCACTAGGCCGAGGTAGCTGAAGGCAGATAGCTATCCCGTAATCGCTGAGATATTGGAGATAATGTTCCCCCTTGGAGGTGTGTACCAGTATTATAAGTTTCCAAACTTCATGTACGAACGCCGTGGACGAGCTGCTGTGTGCGCTTGCCGTAAATCGCTTCCGCGAGTTCACAGTCGGAGGTTGGCTAGGACCCTAACGCGAGAGCTTCAACGGCCCCCTTCGCGATGAACTCCTCAACGAGACGCGGTTCACGTCCCTGGCCCAGGCCCGCGCGAGGCTCAATGTATGGCGCGCCGATTACAACGGCGCGCGTCCGCACTCGCACATCGGATGGCAGACACCCAACGAATGTGCATCGACCTTCAACCCGCGACGGTCGCTCGCGCTGCGCAACGTGAAACGCTCCGCGCCAGCACCCGTCGCGTCCACCGGCCATCAGGGCAAATCCACCCCCGGAAACGAACTCACGACTGGATAAAATTTGGGGGAAACGTCAGGGTGGCCATAACTTTGCAGTCTTCAGACGCGAGGCGGCCTACAACAGCGCTGCCCACCATGCTTGTGGCCCGCGACCCACACGGCTTTTCCCTTCAGATCGTACATTATGCTTCCTTCATGATTACCGATGTCTGCATGACCTTAAGGTCTTCCCGCACCATTTCCGCGGCGAGCTCGCGCACGGATGTCTCATGCACCCAGCCGAGCTTCTCCTTCGCCTTGGTGGCATCGCCCAGGAGAAGATCGACTTCCGTGGGGCGGAAGTAGCGTGGGTCTACCTGGACTAGGCATCTGCCGGTCTCGACATCATAGCCCTTTTCGTCGACTCCCTCACCACGCCATTCGAGCTCGACGCCGACATCTTCGAAAACCCATTCGACGAATTGGCGGACAGGGGTCGTCTTGCCCGTCGCCAGCACGTAATCATCCGGTTGATCCTGCTGCATCATCATCCACATACCACGCACGTACTCACGCGCATGGCCCCAATCGCGTTGAGCATCGAGATTGCCGAGATAAAGCTTGTCCTGCTTGCCGAGGTAAATAGCAGCGGCGGCGCGGGTGATCTTGCGCGTCACAAAAGTTTCGCCGCGCAGTGGGCTTTCATGATTGAAGAGAATGCCGTTGGAAGCATGGATACCATAGGCCTCGCGATAGTTGACCACGATCCAGTAGGCGTAGAGCTTGGCGGCGGCGTAAGGGCTGCGCGGATAAAAGGGCGTTGTTTCGTTCTGCGGTACGGATTGCACGAGGCCGTAGAGCTCTGAAGTCGAGGCCTGATAGAAGCGGGTCTTGTCCTTCAGACCGAGGAGGCGGATCGCCTCAAGAAGTCGCAATGTTCCGATACCGTCGGCGTTTGCTGTGTATTCCGGCGTTTCGAACGACACCTGGACATGGCTCTGAGCGGCCAAGTTGTAAATCTCGTCTGGCTGGGATTCCTGAACTACTCGGATGAGATTAGTCGCATCAGTGAGGTCACCGTAATGCAAAATTAGGCGCGGATCGGGATCGTGCGGGTCTTGGTAGAGGTCTTCGATGCGACCCGTGTTGAAGGAAGAGGAACGTCGCTTAATCCCATGAACGACGTAGCCTTTTTCCAGCAGAAGACGCGTGAGATAGGCACCATCCTGTCCCGTTATGCCCGTAACCAGAGCAACTTTCCTGTTCTCGCCCATTTTCTTCCTGCTCTATGGTAGTTGAAGTTTCGAATCTGGCTCGCCACACCGGCGGCCCGCCTCATACCCTATGGTAGGATTTCGACAGATGCGGCGCGGAGCTCGTCATTGACAGTGTCAGCCAGCGAGCACACCTGCTCCTGCTTCGAGGCATAGCAAAACAGAGTCTCGCCGCTAACCTGCCTAAGTCGCACATGCGGCCTGAGTGCCGAACTCAGCTCACGGGTGAGCGACATAGATTTCAATCACGTCGCACCCGATTTGCTCATCAATCAGCGAGTTAGGACGCCCTTCTGGGATTCTACATCCGTTCTCAAGCACGCACAGTCGGTTGCATAGCCGCTCCGCTTCTTCCACGAAGTGGGTGGCCAGTAGAATCGTATTGCCTCGCGCCAGCAGGGCAGTAGCCGTTCCCAGATAAAATGGCGAGCATGTGGGTCCAACCCACACTAGCACTCCACCATCCCTCTTTTGCGCTGACCAAGTAATCTTTGCCTGCTTCAGCGTCTTCTAATGGAAATTGTTTTGATCAGTGAAATCGATTGTTTGGATGAGGTGCATCCATAAAATGGATTGTTTGACAGGGCAGCGCGGCACCATCGGCGGCACAAAGTCGTGGGCGCGAGGTTTCGCTCCGCGCGAAGACAAAGTTCGTGCCAGTGGGCGGGCTTCGGGCGAACCGCACATCTGAGACGGCGGCGAAAAGCCGGGTAGGGCATTACGTATTGACCTCCAAGAAATTTCGGGCGCGCTAGCCCGAAAACGGTGGCTGGGCTTCAACGATGGGCGGGACGAGGCGACCATCAAACTGGGTTTCATACTGTAGGCGATCGCAGTGCGGCGAATTTGAACGGCCGCCTTTGCCAGCCCTCGCCATCGCATCCGGCTACAGGTGCCGAAGATCTTCTCGATCCGGGTACAAATTCTGTGGATCGGTTGGTTCCAGGCGTCGAGCTTTCGGCCTCGTCGCGCCCCCACATAGCGGTTGCGACGATGCGCGGCCTTCCACCCTTGGCGCGCACCGCGTCGCCGAGATGATTGCCTCGGTAGGCGCTGTCGGCAAACACTTCGCCGGGATTGTCGGGCAGAGCATCAGGAACGGCGTTGCCGTCCTCGGTGTGGGCGCCGTGACGGCGATCTCCTCGACAAGGGCCGTATCGGCGAGGGCACCGAAATGGGCTTTGAAGCAATGAAACGCTGGTCGGCGCTTGTACTTGACCCAATGGCCCTCTTCATCTTCGCTGGCCGAGGCGATGATCGCCGCATCGACAGGCGTGCCGATCTTCACCTGGATCGCTGAACTGGCGGGTGATCTCGGCGAACAACAGGGTCATGAACCTCAAGGGCCTGTCGAAAACGGACGAGAGCGGGTTCGCACAGGTGTCGGCTCTGACACCGAGAACCCGCAGAACCGTCGGAACGATCCTCCACATGGCTGCAGACGCCAAAATTCCTCTCTCGGCCATCGTCGCACCAGCATCGCGTGCCAGTCGCTCAGTCCAGCCGGCTCGAAAGTTATCCGGCAGGATTTGCGCCATGTTGGCGCACTTGAAAGCGTCAGAGGGCGCCGTGTCGCATCTTTCGATGGGACCGGACGCCATGATGGCCATAAATGACGTGGATGGCCTGCGCCTGACATTCGACGGCTGGCGGGTCCTGCACATCCGTCCTTCAGGAAACGCCCGCAAATGCCATGTTACGTTGAGGCAGTTAAGAATTGGACTTGAAAAAGGGCTTTGTGGACTGCCTCGACCGGCTGTTTCGCTTAGCAAAGCGCGGCCCCACGTCAGCAGAGGCTCATCGTCAAGGAACGCCTTAGTATCCAACACATGGATGGGCCACATCCACGTAATCAATTTTACACATGTCGCCGGGCGCATTAGAGAACGCTGAATTTAAACCGGAAGCGAGTGTACCGGCGTCAAGATTTGCGAGCGTCACAGAGATAAGGATAGGCAGTGCTGAGGGAGCTCTTCTGCCCCACGGCGCAGCCTCTACCAAATCGCCCGGCGTAACGATCGACTAGTATCGATTAAGAGATCCCAAGCCAGATGCAACCTCGTCTCTGAAACGAGATTTCCGAATATGCAGGTCAGTGGATTGGTAAAGCGCAGGTTCGTCGTCTCTCAGAGGCGTACGGGGTTCGGTGATTGTCTGTGGTCGCTGGCGGCCGCTTGGCGCTACGCTCAGCGGTCGGGACGAACGCTAGCCGTCGACTGGCGCGGGTCCTGCTATCTCGACCAACCCTTCGCAAATGCCTTTCCGGTGTTCTTCCAACCGATCAATGACATCGCTGGCGTACCGGCTATTTGCGACGACCGGATCAACGACTTTTCCTTCCCGGGTCCATTCTTCCCGGAGTGGTGGAATAGGCCAGCGATCGACTGCCTTTACCGCCCAGATGAGCAGATTTTCCAAGAGCGCGACGAGTTGGGCGAGCTCTTTCAGGCCGAACACGATGTCGAAGCGAACACAGTAGTGTGTGACGCTTGTTTGATGTGGCGGTGCGATGAGGATGCCGAGCGGCAGGTCTTCCAGAGTGTCAAGCCTCGGTCTGAAATTCAAGCACGCATAGATGCCATTTATCAGGAATGTTTCGAGGGGCACAGCATTATCGGGGTTCATGTTCGGCATGGTAACGGTGAAGACATCATGGACCATGCGCCCTACTGGGCCGATCCGGAGCTCGCCGTTCGACAAGTGTGCACTGCGATTGATAAGGCTAAAGCTTTACCGCACCCCAGGCCTGTGCGGCTGTTCTTGTGCACGGACAGCGCCCAGATCCTGGATCATCTGTCGGCCAGGTTTCCCGATCTTCTCACCGTCCCCAAGCATTTCCGATCCGATCAAGACGGCCCCTTACACACTGCAGCACTTGGGATTGACGGCGCAATTTCCGCCCTCGTTGAGATGTATCTTCTCGGGCGCTGCGATACCGTAATTCGGTTTCCTCCGACGAGCGCCTTTACACGATATGCACGCCTTTTCGTGCCACGGGTAATCGAGTTCGATCTGAAGGAGCCAAGTCGTTTGATTTTGATAGAAGACAGCCAAAGAATCTCTGGTCTCAGTTAAGACCCGCCACCTGCGCAATTCGGCGGATGCAACCAACAGGCATAGTTGAATGTCCATTTCTCATCGAGGCCATGGAAGCGTCGTACGATACCGATAGCGTCGTCATCTGAGGCCGTTCGGCAACGCGCCAGAACTTCACTGTTACTCGGAGGCCGCAGACCAAGCCAGAGCGACGGCGATCGTGACGCTAACGCTCGAAAGGGCGCGGGCAATCACTCCAGAGACGAAATCGAGGTTGTTCTATGAAAGTGGTTCCCGTCATCATCAGCGGCGGAGCCGGATCGCGGCTATGGCCCGCCTCAAGGCAATCGCACCCTAAACCTTTCCTCAAAGTGGCAGACGGGCATTCACTGATGCAGCACACTGTGTTGCGCGTCGGTTCGATAAAGGGCGTAGTGGAACTCGTCGCCGTGACATCTGGGGAACACCTCTTCCTTACCAAGGACGAGTTCGACGAACTAGATTCCGTGGTCCTGCCACGCACCTTTCTGCTCGAGCCTGAAGGCCGGGATACGGCCGCAGCCGTTGCGGCAGCCGCCATCCATGCCAAGGCAACGCAAGGCCCTGACGCGATTCTATGCGTCTTCCCAGCCGATCACATGGTTGGCAACCTGCCTGCATTTTTAGACGTCATGTGCCGGGCCATCGAACATGCGAAGCTCGGGCGGATCGCCACATTGGGCATCACCCCAACCAGACCGGACACGGCATTCGGCTATATCGAAGCGGATGGTGAGAAAGTCGTCCGTTTCGTTGAAAAACCGGATCTGGACACAGCCAAAGCCTATGTTGCGTCCAAGCGCTTCTTCTGGAACGCCGGCATTTTCTGCTTTAGCGCACAAACCATGCTCGACGAGATGGCATCGCATTGCCCCGCGGTGATCCAGGCCGTCTCCGACAGCTACGAGAACGGCCGCTTCAGTCAAGGCGAAGGCTTTGCCAAAATCGAACTCGCGCCTGAGCATTTCGGCTCCGCCCCGCGAATCTCGCTCGACCACGCTGTCATGGAGAAGACGAACAAACTTGCCGTGGTTGCCTGCGACATGGATTGGAACGACATCGGATCCTGGAACGCAATGGCCGATTTGATCGCCGCCGACGAAAGCGGGAACAGGATACGCGGCGATGTGCATATGGTCGACACGACCGGCAGCTATGTGAGCTCCGACAAGCGCGTCATCGGCACGGTCGGTGTCAGCGATCTGGTGATCGTCGATTCCCCGGACGCTTTGCTTGTCGCATCCCGCGACCGCGTTCAGGACGTCAAGAAGCTGTTCGAGGGCCTCAAGGCTTCAGGACATGAAGCTCACCTGGTCCACAGCACGGTACACCGGCCGTGGGGTACCTACACGGTTCTTGAGGAAGGCGAGCGCTTCAAGATCAAACGCATCGAGGTGAAGCCCGGTCGGCGGCTGAGCCTGCAGATGCACTATCATCGTTCGGAGCACTGGGTCGTGGTCAGCGGCTCCGCGAAAATCGTCAATGGCGAGCAGGAGTTGTTCCTGGCGACAAACGAATCAGCCTACATCCCCTGCGGCCATAAGCATCGGCTGGAGAACCCAGGCAGAATTGACCTGGTGATCATTGAAGTGCAGAGCGGCGATTATCTCGGCGAGGATGATATCGTTCGCTTCGACGACGTATATGGTCGAACGTAGATTTCACCCGCATGACGAGAACGGTCAACGTGTCGCTGACTAATTACCACTAGGAAGGCCGTCTGCCCACTCAGGACCGGATGCTTGTGGAATCGGGAATTGACCAAGGCAGCGGCGAAGGACCGCAATCGGCATCAGGGGTGGGACAAATCAACCGGAAAAGACCGGAGAGCATAGTAACGCAACACAGTCCCACTGTCGAATAGCCTTTGATATTTCTGACTTTCCAAGCACCCTCAGGGCCCACCAAAATTATATCAATGGCTTATGGCCGACTTTGCTCTGAAGTGGGCCAAATCGACCTCGCTATCCCCGCAGCACTCAGTTTGATTGTTTTCGCATGAAAACGAGCAAGGACAGGGGGAGGGCGATCTTGTGCTGGCTTCTATGTCCAATCTTGCTCCTGTTCGTCGTCAGGTTGTGTGCAGCCACATAGCGCGGCTATCGCGAGGCTGGAAGGCCTCCGATCGATAGGTGCGGCGAACGGCGGCAACGAGGTGCGAATAGGATGGCTGAGCGTATGATCGAGAATACCGCAGCTGCGGTCTAGCGCGAAATGCAGCGTCTGTGACTCATCGGTCATTGCAGCGCGATGAACCGGAAATCATGACCCTAAGCCGCCCTTCATCAGCCCACCAGCGCCCAGAAGAAGGCGAAGATCCGTCACAATGCCTACCTGTACCAAGGCTTCAAGCAGTTCACCGCGAATGTGAAGACCGCCAGCCATTGCTTCCTCATTTTCCACCATTCGCTCGCTACGAATGACGACCACATCCTTAACCGCATAGCGCGTGGCAAGTTTCACAAGCTCTGTGTTGGCATCTATGGTGAACCAGCATCCGCGGATAACCAGCGGATCATGAACCACGCGAACGAGCTAGCGGTGCAGTGCAACGAAAAATCGCCGCTTGATGTCGTCTTTTATGATGCTGCTACAGTTCATGTCTGGGGTTTAGGCTTAGAAGCGGAATGACTGCCAACCAGGTCATCGAGCCGGAAACTGACCGGCCGGTCGGCCCAAAAATGACATTCAGTTGCCTCCAGCCTTTCGACACGAGCCACTTCACGATCTCGCGATTGCCAGCTAGCGGCTTGTTGCTCGAGCTGCGCGATCCTAGTCTGTGGTCGCTATGCCTCAGCAAGAAGAGTCCGGTTCCTAGCCGGGCGGAGGCGCAACGAGATAGCCAGCTCAGGACAAGGAGAGCAAGCCATGGTCGCTTTTACCCTCAATGGCGAGGCGCGAACACTCGACGTCGATCCAGAGATGCCGCTGCTCTGGGCGATCCGTGACGGCATCGGACTCACAGGAACGAAATTCGGTTGCGGCCTTGCCCAGTGCGGCGCTTGCACGGTTCACGTTAACGGCATGCCGACGCGCTCGTGCCAGACCGCAGTCGGCGACATCGAAGGAGCCTCGATCACCACCATTGAGGGCGTGTCGGGCAAGATCGGCGAAACGGTCCAGGCCGTGTGGGCCGAGTTCGACGTACCTCAATGCGGATATTGCCAGTCTGGCCAGATCATGTCGGCCGTGGCCCTCCTGACAGAGACGCCGAAGCCGACGGACGATGATATTGATTCGGCGATGAGCGGCAATCTCTGCCGCTGCGCCACCTATCATCGCATCCGCGCGGCCATCCACGAGACCGCCAACCGGCTGGAGACTTGAGGCATGTTGCAGTTTCTCCCGAAGCATAATGCCGTGGCGCCCACGCGCCGCCAGTTCCTCCTCGGCACGGTCGTCACCACCGCGGGCCTCGCCGTGGGCTACCGGCTAATGATGGCCGCGCCCGCCAACGCACAAACGACGCCTGCAACGGTCCAGGCGAACCCCTTCCAGACCTATGTCGAGATCACACCGGAGAACCGAATCGTCATCCACTCGTCGCAGTTGGAGATGGGACAAGGCTCCTATTTCGGCATCGCCACCCTGGTTATGGAAGAGCTCGACGGCGCCTGGGCGCAGATCCACGTGGTCGGCGGATATGGCAATACCGCGCTCTACGGCAATCTCGCCTGGGGCGGGGCCGCGCAGGGAACCGGTGGCTCCACGTCGATGAGCTCGTCGTGGGAGCGCTACCGCAAGGCGGGTGCTGCCGCACGGGCCATGCTGGTGGCGGCCGCGGCGCAGCGGTGGGACGTGCCAGCCGGCGAGATCACAGTCGCTTCCGGGGTCGTGTCGCACGCCTCAGGGATGCAGGCGCGCTTCGGTGACCTGGCTGAAGCCGCAGCGGGAATGCCGGTTCCCGACGACGTGCCGCTAAAGCCGCGCGACAAGTGGGCCCAGATCGGATCGGACAGCCTCAAGCGCTACGATTCCGCCGGCAAGACCAATGGCGCGCAGACCTACACGATCGACCTCAAGATGGATGGACTCAATACGGCCGTTATGATCCATCCGCCGAAGTTCGGCGCTGAGATCGAGAGCTTCGACGCCTCCAAGGCCAAGGCACTCGACGGCATTGTCGATGTCGTCCAGACGCCGCGCGGCATTGCCGTCGTCGGCAGGGACATGTGGACGGCGCTCAAGGGCCGCGATCTCGTGGAGGTGACCTGGAACGAAGAGAAGGCCGAAAGGCGCGGCACGGCCGAGATCATGGCCGAATACACTAAGGCAGCAGACGATCCGGGCGCGGCCACCGCGCGCGACGACGGTAACACTCCCGCAGCGTTGGCCAGTGCTGAGAAAGTCATCCAAGGGCACTACGAATTCCCCTATCTTGTCCATGCTTCGATCGAGCCACTCAACGCGGCCGCCCGAATCAACGAAGACGGCACCATCGACGTCTGGGGCGGACACCAGATGCCCGACCTTTATCAGGCGGCTGCCGCTCAAGTAGGCGGCACCACGCCGGACAAGGTGAGGCTGCACGTGATGAAGACCGGCGGCAGCTTCGGCCGCCGAGCGGTCTCGGACGCAGATCTCATTATCGAAGCTGTTTCCACAGCGCGTGCACTGGGACCCGGCAAGCCAGTGAAGGTGCAGTGGACCCGCGAGAACGACATGCGGGGTGGGCGGTACCGGCCGGTCTATGTGCACGCAGTCAAGGCGGGGCTCGACAAGGAAGGCAATGTCGTCGCTCTCCATGACCACATCGTGGGCCAATCGATCGCGGGCGGTTCGCCCTTTGCGGCGATGATCGAGAACGGCATCGATCCGACCTCCGTGGAGGGCGCCACCAACCTGCCCTATGCGATCCCGAACCTGAAGGTCGAGCTGACCACGACGGACGTGAACATCCCAGTGCTGTGGTGGCGTTCGGTAGGCTCCACCCACACCGCTTACGCAATGGAAACCCTGATCGATGAGCTCGCCGCCGCTGCGAACCGTGATCCGGTCGATTTCCGCTTGTCGATGCTCGGTCACCATCCACGGCATGCCGGCGTGCTGAAATTGGCTGCTGAGAAGGCAGGCTGGGATAAGCCTCTGCCGGAAGGCCGTTTCCGCGGCGTGGCCCTGCATGAAAGCCTCTCGACCTATGTCGCCGAGGTGGTGGAGATCACCTTCAACGATGGAAATGATTTCAAAGTCGACCGCGTCGTCTGCGCGGTAGATTGCGGCACCGCGATAAATCCTGACCAGATCCGCGCTCAGATGGAGGGCGGTATCGGCTTCGGGCTAGGCGCGATCCTCCAGGAGGAGCTGACCCTGACGGGCGGTGTCATAGACCAAGAGAACTACGATACCTATACGCCGCTCAGGATCGAGCAGATGCCGCGCGTCGAGGTGCACATTGTGCCGTCCGACGAGCCGCCCACGGGCGTTGGCGAGCCCGGTGTGCCGCCGATCGGCCCGGCCGTCGCCAACGCGCTACGGGCGGCGACGGGCAAGACGATCCGCAAGCTGCCGATCATAAAGAACTTGTCAGCATAGCCGGGAATGACACCGTGAAAACGGCCGCGATGAAGATCGCGGTCGTAGGTCGTTTTTGAACGCCTCCTGACAGGCGATCACCTCCATTCGATCAATTTCCGGCGGCTGCCCGGTCCAATATCCGGTTTAGAGACGGTAACCCGTGTTCTGAACGACCGCAGACGGTCGTTGGTGCTGGTAGCACTGAAGAACCGCTTTCGAGACGCAAATGCCGCACGCAAATGTCTCGAAAGGGTCACGCTAGAGACTTTTGTACCACCTAGTTGCATGTCTGCTATCGCTTTCTGGGCGCGAGAAGCGGCGGTCCTCTGACGGCCCCATAACAGGACATTGATGTCTTCGCGCTGAGCGTCAGCAGTTGGCTCTACCGCGACCTTTCTCAGGAAGGCTGCACACCGACGCGATCTTCCTTTCACCTTGCGCAAACCTCCCTTCCGAGTGAGGCGTTCAGTGCGTCGGCTTGGTGGACTGAGGCACTTCTGAGTGGGACAACAACATTGAAAAACATTGGAAAAGATTTGAATGCTCTGAAGTCCCACTGATCTCTTACCAATTGATTTTTATGGCTTTCTGAATACCCTCCGGGCCCACCATGACCATTGATTTTGTTTATAAAAAGTGGCCTCGGCGCAAAACGTTTTGGGCCCGTTATGGGCCCAACAAAAAGGGCGGCCGATAGGCCACCCTGCATGTGGTCGGTTTGAAACCGCTCATTTGATGACGCGCAGCGGTGTCCGTTGCTTCATGGCGTCGCGTTTGGCCTCCCGCTCGTTAATGGCGCGGGCGATATCGACAGCCATCCGTTTCTTATTGGCCTCTCGCACATACTCGTCTGTTACCGTCATTGAAGAATGCCCCATCGCCTCCATGATAGCACGCGCTTGGATGTTGCATTCGGCGAGATACGTACCGAAGGTACGGCGCAGCCCGTGCAGGGTGTAGCCCTCCGGGATGCCGGTTTGCTTGTTCCAATGTGCCATCATGCCGGTGAGGCTCTTTTCGGAGAACGGACGCCCATAGCCGTTCTTCAATACCGTGCCACCCTTAGAGCGATCTAGTGGCACTAAAAGCTTGCGCCAGCTTGTCCACAACCGGGATGAACATCTCGCGCCCGCCATGACGGTTACGATTTTTCTGCTGTCGGAAGTCGAAGGCTTCGATTGTTTCCAAGGAGCCATCGAACAATTCGATCTCCTCGAAGACCAAATCGTCCCACGCCAGTGAGGCGATATCGCCGCGTCGGTTGCCGAGCCAGAAACCAAGCGCATAGCAGGTGCGCGGCGCTGAGCCGATTGGATGGTGCGCCTCGAACTTTTCACGAATGGCGATCGGCCAGGCGGGATTGGCAGTCGATTTTGGAATGCGGACGCGGATCGACAGCGAGGGATCGTCCTGCGGTTTGATCCATTTCTCAACTTCGATCGCCACCCACAGGAGCTTCTTGATTGCCACCAGCAGGTGCTTGGCAACCGTCCGGTTGGTGGCAAAGACACTTTCGATAATCGCACGCAGATGGTCGGCATCGAGATGTTCCACCGGCGTGTTGCGCCAAGTCAGCGGATAGGCAGGATCGACCTGCATCTGAAGGAAGCGCTCAATAAGCCGAGCATTCTTCTGCTGCGTCGCTTCGTCGAAGTCCAGCCATTCCATCGTCGCTTCAAGTCGGCGCGCAGCATGACCAAATGTCTTTGGCAACGCCCGACCGGGCAAGTCAATGATGACGGCCTTTTGACCTTGGCCTTGCGTTGCCTGTTCATAGGCTTCGAACTCAGGATCGCCTGGTCCGCCAGGAAGCCGAATTTCGGGCATTCCTTTGCCGCGATAGCGATAGACGAGCTTTCCGTTCTTGATGCGCGACGAAACGCCGGGGTAGCGGATATCTTTGAATGGCCTGGCCATTAAATCTCCCTTTGAGTTTTCCGCTGCCGTTGCTCAACAGGCGGGGAATCCTCCAACATTGCCTGAAGCGAAAGGGTCTTGCTTTCCATGGCAACGCGCAGGAGTACCGGGTAAGGGAAGCCCCGACCTTGCTCTATGCCTTCAAAAGTGCGTTTCGGTATTCCCAAGACCTTGGCTGCACTCTCGGCGGTGAATCCTCCCTTCGCCCGCCAGGCTTTCACTTCTCGCGCGAGCTTTTCATTGTCGTTCACGTCATCTCATCCGCTCAGGCGATGACTGTACTACGCCTGCAGCGTATACGCAATGTGCGTAGTTGCTTATCTCCTTGTCGGCTCTCGTTTGCTCCGCTCCAATAGTTGTTGGAGACCATTGTCTTTGTCTGGCAGGGCGGAGAAAGCGATATCGAGCGCCACACGATCCCAGATCGCGCGACTGTTGACGTGCTTAGGCCTCGGCATGCGGCCGTCAGCAACCATGTCGTCGAATAGTGTCGATCCGACGCCGACATAGCGCGCTGCTTCCTCACGAGAGAGGCCGCGGGGCGGGTACGAAAGCGCGTCACTCTTCATAGACGCGGCCTCGAGAACGTCGGTACTGAAACAGCACAACGATATCAAATCCAGGCGGTTGACTGTTTCGACAAGCCTCGGTCCCGGTAAACGGGGCCATATTGCACTCGGCACAACAAATCCACATCCCGCACATCCGGTAATGAAGAGACCGTGTTGCCCAAGATAAGAGATGTTGCGTGGTGCGGAAGCTGCTTGGCCGGCTCGTTCGGGAAAGGCGAGTAGCGACGTGCAAATCGGACAGGGTAAGATGCGGCAGAATGTTTCGGTGCTGACGTCGGGGGTTCAAGTCGCTAGAGGCTGTTGAAGGTGCGTTCGGCGGCGATATCGACTATGCCATGCTGATCAAGCTCTATGGCACTTCGCCTGACAGCGCCAAGGGCCGCTATAGCCCCGCCGAATGCACTGGCGCGCGGAAAGAACGGATCGAAGGAAATCCTGACATCAAGCATGTCAGCACGTCATTTGCGGAACGCCAGAACCTGACCATGCGGATGCACATGCGCCGCTTCACTCGCCTGACCAATGGCTTTTCCAAGAAGGTGGAGGCTCACGCCAATGCGGTGGCGTTGCATTTCATGTACTACAATTTTGTTCGCATCCATGCCACGTTGCGCATGACGCCTGCGATGGCCACTGGCGTCACTGACAAGCTTTGGGAGATTGGTGACATCGTTGCGCTGATCGAAGCGAGAGAAGCCGAGAAACCGGCTATTCGCGGCCCTTACAAAAAGAGCCTTTCAAGCTAGCCGTCGCCTTCGGACGTTGGCTCATACTGCTTAGCGGAACGCATGGGAGGGAAGGATGCGTGTCACAAGCCTGTTTTTCCTATTAGCCGGTCTCACGATGCCAATTGCAGCCTTCGCTCAAGGCGAAGTATCGGTCGAACGAGGGTTGCAGGTATCAATCATCGGCGGGTGTCACGATTGCCATACCGAAGGCTACCGGGAAACAGAAGGCAAGATTGATCCTGAAAAGGCTTTAATGGGCAACTCGGTCGGTTGGCGCGGTCCTTGGGGCACGACCTATGCGACCAATCTTCGGATAGATGCTTCGGTAATGACCGAGCGTGGATTTGTAGGGATGCTGAAGCGCATTAGAACGTCTCCACCGATGCCTTGGTACAATCTTCGAGCGATGGACGAGAGCGATATGCAATCGCTCTATCAATACATTAGGTCGCTCGGCAAACACGGGAAGCCGGCCCCCAGTCGCATTCGCCCTGATAAGGAACCGACGACGCCATACGTTCAACTTGTGCCACCCCAAATGCCGAAGAACTGACAAATATGCCCAGAGCTGAGCGAAGAACGGCGCCCCGGCAAAAAGCGCAGCGTCAGATTTCAAACTGACCCACTACCCGGAATTCTCTTCACTAGACATCCGGCTCCCGTTTGAGGACTATTGGTCCAATCGGGCTGCGATACGTCCATGAATTTAGGGAAATGGCTGCAGAGCCTCGGTCTTGTTCAATATGAAGCTTCGTTCCGTGAGAACGGGATAGACAGCGAAGTGCTGCCTGACCTTACGGATGCCGACCTGGAAAAGATCGGCGTGCTTCTCGGGCATCGCAAGCGGTTGTTGAAGGCAATCGAACGCCTTGGTGCGCGGCAATTGGAACCCGAGCCCATAGAGCCGACGACGCCGCATGTCGACACAGCTGAGCGACGTCAGATTACAGTTATGTTCTGCGATCTCGTCGGCTCGACGCAAATGTCGACACGGCTGGATCCGGAGGAGATGCGCAACGTACTGCGCGCTTACCAAGAAGCCTGCTCCGTCATCATCGCCCGGTACGGGGGGTTTGTTGCGAAGTTCATGGGTGACGGCGTGTTGGCCTATTTCGGCTATCCGCTTGCCCATGAAGACGACGCGGAGCGTTCCGTGCGTGCCGCTCTGGAGATCGTAGCTGCGGTTGCCACGATTGAAACGGCGGCAGCAGGCACACTCCAGGCGCGCGTCGGAATTGCGACTGGCCTGGTGGTGGTGGGGGACGTGATCGGCCATGGTGCATCGCGCGAGCATGCGGTGGTCGGCGATACGCCGAATCTCGCGGCCCGGCTTCAGGGTCTGGCGAACGCAGGCCGCATCGTCATCGCGTCTTCGACGCGCCTACTACTTGGCGAGGTATTCGAGCTCAAGGCCCTGGGCGTCCACGTCATCAAAGGCTTTGATGCTCCGGTTTCGGCCTGGGAGGTCCTCCGCGAGACGGAGAACGTCAATCGGTTCGAGGCGTCCCGGTCGAACGCGCCCCTGGTGGGACGTGATCAGGAAGTGGCGTTGCTTGCCGACCGCTGGAGCGACGCGTGCGGGGGGAAGGCCAAGTAGTGTTGCTGACCGGCGAGGCAGGCATCGGCAAGTCACGCCTGTTGGAGGCACTGCGCGAACGGATCGTGGGTCAACCTTATGGCCTTGTGCGTTACCAGTGTTCTCCGCACCATCGCAACGTCTTGATGTATCCGGTCGTCCGACAGATATCATCTTCGCTGGGTCTTAGGTCCGGCGAGCCGCCGACAGCGCAAATCGAAAGGCTCGAAGCTTTAATCGCCCGCTCGGGCCTCGGTGGCCGGGGCGTCGCATCCTATCTCGCCTCGCTTCTGTCGATCTCGACCGAGGGACACTTTCAGGACCTCGGAGTAGTGCCGAGCGAGGCAAAGGAGCAGACGATTGCCGCGTTGATTGAGCTGTTCGCCGGGCTGACGCGAGAGGCGCCCGTGTTTGCCGTGCTGGAGGACGCGCACTGGATAGCCCCCACCTCGCTGGATTTCTTCAGCGGCATCGTCGAGCGAGTACCGGGATTGCGGGCGCTGTTGATAGTGACCTCTCGCCCGGAGTTTACAAATCCCTGGGTCGGTCAAGGCCATGTGACAGGGTTGGCGCTCAACCGATTCGGACGGCGTCACGCTGCAGCCATGATCGATCGCATCACCGGCGGCAAGGAGATTCCTGCAGAAGTGCAAAGCGCGATAATCTCTAAGACTGACGGCGTTCCCTTATTCGTTGAGGAGCTGACCAAGGCGGTCCTTGAATCGGGGCAACTGCGCGAGCAAAGCCAGTGTTTTGTGCTGGCCGCGCCGTTGACGGCACTGGCGATTCCATCGACGCTGCAGGACTCCCTAATGGCGCGGTTGGATAGGCTCGGGTCGATCCGGGAAATCGCACAGATTGGCGCGGCGATCGGCCGGGAATTTTCGTACCGTCTGCTGGAAGCGATCTCGCCGATTACCGGAACCGCGCTTAAGGAGGCGTTACACAAACTGGTCGAGTCGGAGCTGGTATTCTCTCGCGCCGCCATAGGTGACACGATCTATGTTTTCAAACACGCGCTCGTGCAGGATGCAGCCCACAACTCGCTGCTTCGCTCCCGCAGACAGCGCATCCATGCGGACATCGCCCGGTCAATTGTCGAGCGCTTTGCTGATAGCAGCGAATCCGCGCCGGCGGTGATCGCCCATCACTACACTGAGGCGGGACTCTCGGAGCCGGCGGCGCACTATTGGCTGACTGCTGCGGAATTGGCCCTGTCGCGGTCAGCTCTTGCCGAGGCCACTCAGCACACCGGGGCCGGATTGACGGCAGCCCGGCAAATCGAAGACGAGCAGGTGCGTCGACCACTTGAACTGGCTCTATTGGTCGCCCGCGCCAACTCGCTGCTGCCGTTCCAGGAAACAGTTGCGGCGTTGACTAGTGCCAAATCACTGCTTGACGCAGGCGTCGGTTCCGACTTGCAACGCTTCTCGGTTCTGCATGGCCTATGCGCGAGCAGCTATTTCGCGGGGAAGATGGAGGATGCGTTCGCCCTAGCGCGGCAGATTGTAGAGTTTGCGGACCGCCAGGTCGACCCGACATTCAAGTTGGTCGCCTATCGGCTTCTCGGGACGACCCAGGTCCTGACCGGACGTTCTCGCGAGGCTCTGGAAAGTCTGCAGTCGGCTGAAAGATATCGTGACCCCGACCGCCAGAAGGTGTTGAGCTCCTGGTTTGGCATCGACCCCGGCCTGAACGTCCTGTACTGGAAGACAATGGCGTTAGCTCTGCTGGGACAGTACGAGGGCGTCGCGAAATCCAGTGAACAGGTGCGGTCAGAGCTGTTAAATCATGGCAACGCTCACACCGTCGCGGCAGGCAACTTCTACACGATCGTGTGGCCACAATTTCTGTTCGGCAATCTCGACGCTTGCGAGAGCGATGCTGTTGCGCTCGTCACCTATTGCGGCGAACGGAAGGTCGAGCACCTGAAGCGAAACGGCGTTCTATGCCATGCATGTGTGCGAGCCCGGCGCGAGCCAACCGACGAGAACATAGCGACGATCCGTCAGGCGCTCGATTCCAATCGAACGCGCGACGCTCACCTATTCGAGTCAGTGTTCGTCGCGCAGCTTGCCGAATGCCTTCTGAAGGCCGGCAATACGGTGGCAGCAGAGGCTGCGGTGCGGGAAGGTTTCGCCTTCGTTGGCCGGTCGGGCGAGCAGTTCTGGCTGGCTGAACTTCATCGGCTCGATGGCCTGGTGGCACTGAAGCAACCACAGCCGGACCTCTCCCGGGTGGAAACCAGCCTCCTCGCCGCAATGGAGGTTGCGCGGCAGCAGGACGCCCGAATGTTGGAACTTCGAGCCGCGACAGATCTCGCGCGTTTCGCACACGAGGCCAGCCCTGGGCTCTATCCCTGCTCGATGCTGGAGCAACTCCTGGTTCCCTTTGCAGATGCAGAGTTCTCTCGGGACATACGCGACGCTCGCAATTTCCTGGCCTCGCAGGTTTCCGGTGACGTATTGGTAACTACAATGGCAACGAAGCCAGGCCTGCCTTAATGTCGGGAGCGGGATCGCCGCGTTGGGAGCACACCTCGCTGGCGACAAGGCGGGTCATGCTCTGGAGTTTTAGGTAATGCCAATCATCGACTTCTGGTTCTCAATAGGCAGCACCTACACATACCTGTCGGTCATGCGCATCGAGCAGGTCGAGAAGCAGACTGGCGTTCGTTTCGTCTGGAAACCCTTCAATGTGCGGGTGGTGATGATCGAGATGAACAACGTCCCCTTTGTGAACAAGCCGGCAAAGGCCGCCTATATGTGGAGGGACATCGAGCGGCGCTCGCAAATGCGCGGGCTCTCGCCGAAGCTCCCGGCGCCGTACCCTCTAGCGGAGCTGGAACGGGCGAACCGTGTAGCGATCGTGGGGGCAGCAGAAGGCTGGTGTCCCGCCTATGTCCGGGCAAGCTACAGGCGATGGATCGAACAAGGACTTCCTGCCGGAAATGAGCCGAACATCAGCCAGAGTATCACGGAGGCCGGCGCCGATGTGGAGGATGTGCTGGCACGCGCGGACGCGGAAGAAGCCGTGGCGGGGCTTGTTGACGCGACGAACCAAGCCAAGAGCCTCGGCATTTTCGGCTCGCCGACTTTCGTCGTCGGCAAGGAGATTTTCTGGGGTGACGACCGGCTTGAGGACGCGATCTCTTGGAAGAATCGCCAGGCGAAATAACACCGGTCTATGCGGCGTGGATCATACTCTCACTAGAGCAAAATCTCTCAAACCTGTCGATGGGCGTTCGCGTTCGTCGTCGGGTTCTCTCGCTCCAGCGCAGCAGGCTGCAAACTCGATGCTAGGCGCTATGCGCCAAGCACTTGAATTCATTGAGATCGCCAACCTGTGTGCTCAATAGCGTAGCACAGAGGTATGGAGAAGAACGGCTTTCTAGAGAGCAATTCGGCTGATTTGGCGCACGGCCCAGCAAACAGCTTTCGGCGCCATCCTGGGCTTCAGAGCGCGCTGTATTCCAACAGAGAATTGTTTGGAATTTGAGGGTGGGAGACCGCTACATCGCAAGACCCACTATTGAGGGGGCGTTCTTTTGCTATCGCCGGCATGCGGCCTGACAGCACCCGGGATCTAGCGTCACGAGCTCGAAAGTACGAGTCAGACGATGATGAGGAAGCCGCGTAAAGTCACCCGCGAAGGGGAAGACGTTCTCGTAGGCATATCCGTGGACGTGATACATTCTAGCCACCCGTCAGCGCTTTTAAGTCTGCCGCCGACCAGGATCATTGACCGTAGCAGCGAACTGGGCTGCATCAACGGCTCGGCTCTTTCGATGTCGCCGACATCATCCGAGGCCGTGGCGGCAACGATGCGCTGAACGGCGCTGGCACGATGTTACATAAGTCTCGCAAGAACAACCGATTAAGGACCAGCGGAGTCACGAAGAAGCGATATCATGACCCAGCGCAGCTCGATCTACTCGACTGGGCAGCGAGCGCCCGATCGCCAAGATCATCAGCGCCATCCCCGGCACCGCGAAACGGATGTGGAGGGAACGCCACATGCAGTAACCGAACAACCAGCCGCACATCGTGCCGATGCGGGGGCGGGCATGAGCGTGGCGGCCTTACTGATGCAGCGTGAGCCGGTCCATGGGCGCGTTTGCTTCGGCCAACCTAGCCAGCGCTTGCTCGACGTTTTGAGCCGAGGTGTCAGTGCGCTTGATGTGCCGGATCATTTGCCGCGTCATTCGCGCGAGCCTGGCGGCGCGATATACATCGCCGTATCTCGCAGTTTCAAGGTGGAGGGTCGCGAGCCTCATGGGCAACAATCCAATTGTCTAGCGGTAGAATTCGCGAATCCGCCTTTGGTTCCGCTGTCCGATCTTACGCTCGCAAAGAGCTGGCCGGAGGGCCGTGACGAATGAGAGGCCGGTCCTCACATATTGCTGCGCGGTCTGAGGCGCTAGCCGTGACGACATGGGGCAGCGGCGGATCGGAAGGCTTTCACGGCCCGGATGGTTCAACGTGTGCGAACTCCGTCAGCGCTGGTGGGATCGATCTTCGTCAACCGCGATCTGGCCTCCACCACGCGCCGTTGCGCAGCCCGTATCCTGCTGCACAGCGCGATATTGATGCCGACGCCGCAGTCTTCATCCAGCATTTCATTCGCACGTTTAAGGGAAAGCTGCGCTCCGTTGAGCCGCTGTCGGGCTCTCGCCAGTTCCATATCCAAAAATTCCATTATCCTGCATCCATTGCAGTCCCTTCGATTGGTAAACCGCTTGTGGCCGCCGTTGGTTCCGGCTGGCGCGAGCGTCCAACCCAAGCGTCGATATGGAATCTCCGGACTTGGTTCAGTCGGCGGAGCTGGCTGCAAACTTGCCCGAAACATTCGTTCAACCCTCATGAGGCCATACAACTCCTCCGCCACCCGCACGGCGGGCGCTTGGAGAAGCGACCGAACCGTAGTGATGTTCAAAATGCTGCGTCAACGACATGAGTGTCGTGGCCTTCTGCTTCCAGAACTCGGTGGACCCAGAAGCCATCAAGGCCGGCCCCTTGAATGATGACGAACGGATAGTCGCGGCCGGTTCGGCTACGAGCCTTTGCTTCAACTGAGCGAGCCGGCCAAGAAACCCGGCAATATCCGCGCCGGGGATGGTATGGCGCGATAATTTCTCGCCAGCTCCCGGCGAATCGAGGTGACCAGCTAGGACTTCTTGCTCAACTCCACCGAAACAAAGATCTCGTCCAGCTCTTTGTGTGCTGCCTTGCTTTCAAAACCACTCGGCGTCGCTGCTGGCGTTCAAGCGTGGCGGACCGCGAGTCTGCTCCATGCTACGCGTGCCGAGCCCTTATGAGGAGGATCGCCGCCGCATCGTCCGGGAGCGCAAGGTGTTGATGGAAGAACGCATCCGGCACGGCAACCGGATCAAGGGTCTGCTCTTCTCGCAGGGCATCACCGGCTACGATCCTTTGCGGCGTGATCGTCGTGATCGGCTGGAAACTCTTCACACCGGCGATGGACGGGATCTGCCCGCAAATATGAAGCGCCAGGTTCTGCGTGAGGTCGACCGAATGGAAATGCTGCTCGATCAGATCAAGGCAGTCGAGGCGGAACCTGGACGCCATGCTCGCCGAAGAACGCCAATCGGCGCGTGAAGTAGTTATGCTGTCGAAAGTCGTCGGTATCGGACCAGAGTTTGCGGCCGTGCTGTGGGGAGAGGGCTTGTTTCGGTGCTTCGACAATCGCCGGCAGCTGGCGGCCTATGCCGGCCTTGCGCCGACGCCATGGCAAAGCGGGTCGATCGACCGGGAACAGGGGATCGGAAAGTCCGGAAACCCACGCTTGCGATCGACGCTGCTGGAAATGGCGTGGCTCTGGTTGCGGCACCAGCCCGCCTCGGCGCTCAGCCGCTGGTTCAACGAGCGAGTTGCCCAGAATGGCGGATGCTTCAAGAAGGTGATGATTACCGCGCTGGCCCGCAAGCTGATCGTGGCTTTGTGGAAATACGTCCGCGCCGGCGTGGTGATCGAAGGAGCGTTTGTAAGACCATGACGATCTGACCGCATTCCAGTTCGGCCAGGGCCTGATCAGCCCGGCCGGAACCAGGTGGACGACCGCATTGCGGCATGGCTTTGAACGCCGTCATCGAGACTGGTCTCGTCCTCCTGAGCCCTTGCCGCCGCAGGCGGGATTATGGTGCGGCCGCTCGAGCGGCGACCGGATGTGAGGTTGATACGTGCAAACGCGCGGATCAGGAATGGGCTCAGACCTCAGGTTCATGTGGCGGTAGGGATCGCGCTGCTTGTGCCGAATGCGATTGAGCACCCTTGACAGGACGCCTCGCACCGAGCGGAGCGTCCTCCAGAAACGACCACTCAGCAGCTCAGAGCCACAGCTTGACGAGTGGTCCCTCATGTGAAGCCGCAATGGGCGCGGCCCGAGAAACAGAAGGAACCACCACAATGGCGACGATCGGCACATTCTCCCGCACCGCGAACGGCTTCTCCGGCTCAGTCAAAACCCTCAACCTCAACGTCAAGACAGTGTCGTTCACCCCGGTCGACGGCGACAATGAAAAAGGTCCGGACTTCCGCATCTTCGCCGGCGCCATCGAGTTCGGGGCGGCATGGAAGAAGACCTCGCGCGAGGGCCGCGACTATCACTCAGTCAAGCTCGACGATCCCAGCTTCCCCGCTCCGATCTATGCGAGCCTGGTCGAAACCGACCCCGGGGGCGAGTTCTCGCTCATCTGGTCCCGCCGCGCCGCCGAGTGATCCGAGCTAACACGAAGCCCCGCGCAAGGCGGGGCTTCGCCATGTTCAGGTTCGCCACTGCACCTCTATCTGGTGCAGCACGCTATGCTTTGACGGGTGTTTTGCGCGCCTTCTTCACCGGCGATTTGATTGCCGTGGCAATTGCTGCCGCCGCTGGCGCGCGAGCAGCTCGTTTTGGTTTTTCCGCCGCAGCTGTCGCTGGCGCTGCCGCCTTGCGGCCCAATCCTATTGATTTTGCCAGGGCCGAGCGAGTCGCCGCGTAGTTCGGCGCAACCATAGGATAGTCGGAGGGCAGGTTCCATTTCTGGCGGTATTCGTCCGGACTCAGATTGTAGTGCGTTCCGATATGCCGCTTCAAGGATTTGAACTTTTTCCCGTCTTCCAGGCATATGATGAAATCAGGTGACACTGACTTCTTGATCGACACCGCCGGCTCCAGTTTGGCTGCGGTCGGAGCCACAGGTGTGCCGATCCCTTGCAAAGCGACATAGACATCCCCGATCAGCTTCGACAACTCGCCGACCGGCAACGGATTGTTCGAAACGTAGGCGGAAACGATGTCGGCGGTGATTGATACGAGATCAGCCTGGTCGCTTGGGTCTGGAGAAACGGTCATCGAATTTCCTCTTGTCCAAAGCGCGCTTTGAAAACGGATGGTCTGTCTATTTGCCAATCCAGGCAAATAATTCGTTACTCCGCCAACAAACCTCATTCCGTGTAAATATCAAGCAGGCAAGTGTCGCTGCGATCGTTCGGTCCGGCTGCAGACAAGTTGCCGATCGCGTCGGGGAAGCAGGAAGGCTTTCCCCCTCGCTTCTCCGCGCGCCAAGCGCACAGCCCAACGCAAGCCAGCGCCATGAATCATGGCTCCTGCGTCGCAGGATTGAGCCATGAACAATTGTCGTCGCGACACTCTGTGCCGCGGTCCTGGTCTCGCCCCGGCATGAATTGGCCCTCGCGTGTACCTCTTGTGGGACTCATTCAGGTGGGCTGCACCGCCTCGCGCCGATCGGCAGGATGGATGTTGCTGACATGGCAGCCGGCATGCGCCCGAACGGCTGCCGCCTACTGGCTCAACGAATATCTGATGAACGGCGTGCTGCTTTTGAAGCGCTTGCCACCCCGCAGCTGACAACTCGTTTGACACCACGGCGCCGCGAGCCCATCGAGCCCCTTGCGCATGTCGGTATGACCGAGCGCCAGATGCACCTTCACCCCCGTCGGAACGACGATCATGATGCGTTCTTCCTCGCCGCGAGATGCTGCTGGACTGCATCTGCATTGTGCCGACGGATGCAAAGACGCGCCGCCCGTCGTCCAGTTGGGCTGTCATCACGCCGTCCGGCGGTCGTACGAGATTGCGCAGGGCAGTCAGTACCGGCGGTTCGGTTTCCGTCCCATGGATGAGTGCAACCGTTGCCAATTGCGGCGCCTTGCGAGCGGTCACGCCGAACTCGACACGCCGGCCGAAGGCATGCTGGTGGCCATCCCATGGCGGCGGCAAACCTCCGCCACACTGACGCCGGGCTTCTCCGTCTCCTGCACGATCGCCTGCTTCTGTGCGTCGCTGAAGCGGCGCCGGTTCGACCGCCCGTCAACCGCGGTGTCAAGTGACATTGGCGCCGTACGCAATTAGCAGCGCTGCTGAATTGAGCCCGCGCACTCGGATGCAACAGAGATCGCCAGTCCACTTCGGCCTCGAATTCCTCGGGGACGAGCGCGCCATTTGCGCAGCGCATGGGGCGAAAGTCCGAGCGCCGCGGCATATTCGGCAAGCCCCAACCCGCTCCAGTTCATCGCCTCCACATGCTTGCCCCAGAACGCCTGCAGGGCAATCGGACCGGTGTCCGTACGGACGCTGTAGCGGTAGCGGCGCGGGCTCTTGCGTCGCTTCGGCGGCCCTTTCTTGCCCCGCTTTTCCGGCTTTTCCTGGCGCAATTTCCGCAGATATTCCGCACGTTTGCGCCGATCTTCCGGGCTCACCAGATGGCGCACTCACAGCTCAAAAGTCTTCGTCGAAAGCTTGCGCCGGCGGCAATATTCCTCCGCCTCAAAACGGCCCGATACCAGGTCGCGTCATGCGTCGACCAGCACGGGTTGTTGGCCTTGTCCCAGGAACGTTGAGGCACCGCCGGAAATCTCTCAATAGCAAGGAACGTCACATGTTGCGAGATTGCACGACCGAAAGATGTGCAGGATCCGTACGGTTACCGAGGGTGGTGGGGGACAGCGAGGGTGGTGGGGGACAGCAAGATAAAGTGAGCTGGCGCTCGCCCTCGCTTTGCTCGTAAGTGTGTGTCTGCACATTGTTTTTTCCTGCTCGTGCCGACGCTAGGCGGCAGGCCGCGAGGTGCGTGGCTGACGGTTGGTCCACTATCCTGTTGGTCTGAAAAGCAAAGATGTGGTGCCGCAGCGATGTGCGATCCGCTGATCTACGCCACAGCAAGTCTTTGCGCTCCATAGCACGCTCAGCGTTCCGGCCGTCTTGAAGAGCGAATCCCGACGCCCGATGCTGCCGTCATGGCAGATCGTGACAGCGACCAATTCCAGGTTCGCACCGGCCGGACGCGGCATGGCGGCGCGCCGGTCAATTCTCGCGCACTGCCCTTTGTGCGCCAGGTCGAGATTGCCATCCGCAAGCAGGGCGGCAATCCCTATCGCCTCGGTGCAAGCAGCGGTGCCGGAAAGGGGAGTGGCCGCTTCAACGCCCGCGGCCGCGGCGGCAAGCTGGCAGCAGAGTTGCCAAGGGATGGTGGCGGTTGGAAGCAGGACGGCAATGGCGTCCGCTTTCGCTCCCGCCGCGTCGTCGTGAAGGCGCGCGTGGTCAAGCTGCCGGGGCGAGGCAAGGGACCACCGGGCACGGCCAAAAGTTCGTGACGTCGAGCAAGGCCGTTAACGCGCATCTGCGCTATCTCCAGCGCGACGGCGTCACCAGGGACGGCGAGAAGGGCAGGGTGTACTCGGCCTTCGACGACGAGGCCGACGGCAAGGCCTTCGTCGAGCGCGGACGCGGTGACCGGCATCAGTTCCGCTTCATCGTCGCGCCGGAGGATGCCGCCGAGATGGAAGACCTGCGCTCCTTCACCCGCGATCTCATGCTCCAGATGGAAGCCGATCTTGACACGCGCCTCGACTGGATCGCTGTCGACCATCACAACACCGGTCATCCGCATACCCACATCCTGGTGCGCGGCGTCACCGGCGACGGCAAGATCCTGAACATCGCCGGCGACTACATCGCCCATGGCATCCGTCACCGGGCAGGCGAGCTGGTGGAACGGGAGCTTGGGCTGCAAAGCGAGATCGAGGTCGCCCGCAAGCTGGCCAACGAGGTGGACGCCGAACGGCTGACCCGGCTCGACCGCATGCTGATCGCCGAACAGCAGGAGCACGATGTTGTCGACCTCCGTCCCAATGCCAGCGACAGCTACACCATTTCCAGCAATCGCTATCTGCTGATCGATCGGGCAAAGAAGCTGGAGCACTTCGGCCTGGCGAACGAGATCGAGCCCGGCCGGTGGTTGATCTCCGACAAAGCCGAAAGCACGCTGCGCGCGCTTGGCGAGCGCAACGACATCATCAAGACCATGCACCGGGCACTCGAGGAGCACGGCCTCGCCCACGAGCGAGGCCCCGCGCAATATGTCATGCACCGCCAGACCATCACCGAGCCGGTCGTCGGCCGTGTGCTCGCCAAGGGTCTTGCCGGCGACGAGATGAGCGACCGGCTGTCGCTCGTCATCGATGGCGTCGACGGGCGAACGCACTTTGTCGAGACCGCCGATGCGGCAAAGCTCGAAGACATTCAGCGCGGCCATATCGTAGCGCTTGATCCGATCCCGCCGAAGGAGGAGCCGCGTGCCGCCGACCGCAACATCGGCGTCGCAGCCGGCGAGGATGGCATCTATCGGCCGAGCAGGCACCTGGAGGCGATCCGGGAAACATTTTTGCAGCAGGGCAAGGACCCGGACGCCTTCGTCCGCTTCCATGTCCGCCGTCTCGAAGCGCTGCGCCGGGCCGGCCATGTCGAACGCATCGACGAAGACCACTGGCGCGTACCAAAAGACCTGTCCGAGCGCGGCATTGCCTACGATGGCCAGAACCGCGCAAAAGACTTCTCCGTCCGCCTGCTTTCGACGCTTGACCTCGACGCGCAGATCGGCAGCGACGGCGCCACCTGGCTCGATCGGGAGCTTACGGCCAGAAACCCTGTGCCGATGGTCCGGTCAGGCTTCGCCCTTGACGTGGACAACGCGCTCGACAAACGGGCTGCCCAACTCGTCAGGCTGGGCCATGCCGAACGCGACGCGACGAGCCGCACCATCACCTTCGCGCGCGACCTTGTAGCCACGCTGGAGCGCCAGGAGGTTACGCGCGTCGGCAAAGAAATGGCCGCTGCGCGCGGCCTCACTTTCGCGCCCGTCCAGCCCGGCAATCATGTCGGCGGCACGCTGCTTGGCCCCGTCAGTCTTGCGAGCGGGCGCTTCGCCATGCTGGACAATGGTCTCGGCTTTCGGCTCGTGCCCTGGCAGCCGATGCTGGAAGGGCGCATCGGCCAGCACATCACCGGCCTCGTGCAAAACAGCGGCGGCATCGACTGGAGCTTCGGCAGAAAGCGCGGAATCGGGATGTGACGGCTGAGGTATGGTGCTCACCAAGGCCTTTCCTACTCCAGGTTCCGCTGCCGCGCTCCACAAGGAATTCTGTTGCTCCATCCGTCAGAGCCTTGAGAATTTCGCCGCCGTTTCGGGCGGCCTCGGAGCGGATCGTCTTCGGTCCAGACGAGCTGTTGCTAGCTCACCTATTGAGGAGCAGCGCGCCAAGCCTTCCCTCTGACCAGTCGAGCGCCGCTCCAACAGGTCGGATACGCAATTGCGGCTTTCGGTAATCCCGCAGGCCACGGTTACGAACGACAGCCGGTCTATGCAAAACGGTCACATTTGGCCTTTTGGACTGTTAGATCTACGCGCCAGGCGAACGCCAGCACCACCACCGTTTTCCGGGATGAATTCGATCCCGGCAGTTTCGAGCGCCGCAACTAACGCGTCAAACGTGGTTTGCCTCGAAGTCGTTTGGGCATTCTCAATTCTGACGAGCGTGCGAACGGTTATCCCCGATGCGTTAGCCAGATCCTCTCTCGTCCAATCAATTAAGGCTCGGGCGGCGCGGAGCTGCTGGGGCGATATGTCTTTTTTCATGATATTCTGCTTGTTAAAAGTCACAAAAAGTGACATTTTGGAAGACAAAGATGCGGCCGCACGAGGTGCTCGTTACACCTTGCACGGCCTAACCACTACCCAAGCTGATTGGAGCTCGGATCATGGCTTCTCTATTCGGCGGCTTGGGGTCAAGCGCTTTTGTCATTTTCTGCCTTACCAGCTTCTGACATCATT
>NZ_JAMYQW010000035.1:0-70561 GCF_040321085.1 Mesorhizobium sp. M0522 | reverse complement strand
TGGCATCCCGAACCCCCTCGCGCAAAAGCGCAAAACTGTTCGCGATGTCCTCGCACATCTGTTCGCGATGTCCCCAGTCCAAACACCCTTGTGGGAGAAGGTGGCCTCGCGAAGCGAGGTCGGATGAGGGGTGCTCCAGCTTGGCACCGGCGGCGCTCCGTCCAACACCCCTCAACAGTCTCGGCGCTCCGCGCCGAGCCACCTTCTCCCACAGGGGGAGAAGGGAAGAGCGCGCGATTACCGCCAAGGCTGCAAACTGTCATCGCGGACGTAAGCGATGATGGTGTCGTAGACTGCGTTCAGATCCCGCAGCACGTCGTCATTCCAGAAACGCAGTACACGAAAGCCCCTCGCCTTAAGTTCGGCGTCCCGCTCCCGGTCATAGTTCGAATCCGCATGCTGGCTGCCGTCGATCTCGATGATCAGTCTGGCCTCGGCGCAAATGAAATCGGCGATGAACTTGCCGACCGGAACTTGGCGCCGAAATTTGATGCGATCGAGCCTACGTCCGCGCAGTTCGTGCCACAGGCGGTCTTCCGCTTCCGTCGGCTCGCGTCGCATTGAGCGGGCGAAGCGACGTTTGGTGGGCGCAACGGGCTGATGCGGCATGGGGCGACGTTATCCAATCCTGGGGACGACCTCCAAGGAATCCTCAGATAAGGGCCGACGTTCGAGACCAACCAAAGGGGATGGCGCGGCGCCTCCCCTTCTCCCCTTGTGGGAGAAGGTGGCCTCGCGAAGCGAGGTCGGATGAGGGGTGCTCCAGCTTGGCACCGGCGGCGCTCCGTCCAACACCCCTCAACAGTCTCGGCGCTGCGCGCCAATCCACCTTCTCCCACAAGGGGAGAAGGAAGAAGCTGCCGCGCTACTCCGCCTCGGCCACCATCTGCCGGCCGCCCACCCAGTCGCGCCAGGCCCTCTCATCGCCGTGGAAGACGTTGAGGTCTATGCGGCCTCTTACGCCGTGCGACAGGCCGGAGCCGGAATATTGCCAGAACAGCCATTTGCGGTCGGGATAGACCTTTGACGGGTGCGCCGCCACGGCGCGCAGCCAGAACGGATAATCGAGGAAGGCGCCCCTGAGATTGTCACGGTAGAAGTCGGGCGCGGTGTAGATGATCGGCCGCTGGCCGTAGTGGCGCTCGAGCTTGTCCATGAACACCTGCATCTTTTCCAGCACCTTTTGCCGCGATGGGCGGCGCTTGCAGCTGGAGTCGCCGTTCCACTCGACGTCGATCACCGGCGGCAGCGCACCCTCGACCCGCGGCACGTTGCGGATGAACCAGTCGGCCTGCTCGCCGGCGGTGCGGCACCAATAGAAGAAGTGATAGGCGCCGCGCTTGAGGCCGGCGGCATCGGCACTGCGCCAGTTCCTGGTGAACATCGGGTCGAGATGATCGCCGCCGTCGGTGGCCTTGATGTAGGCGAAGTTGGCGCCCTGGGCACGCAGCTTTCCCCAGTTCACATTGCCCTGCCAGCGCGAAACGTCGACGCCGTGGACGGCGAGACGCCTCGGCGAGGATGCCTTGCCGAAATTGATCGGCTTGGCATCGCGAAAACCATAGCGTGTGACCGGTTCGGCAAGCATTGCTGGTGCCGCGCGTGTCAGCCGCTTCGGCGGCGACATCAGCGCGATCACCTCGGCCGGCGGTTCGACGTCCTGATCGGGTACGTCCATCGCGACCGGCTGTTCGTCCTGCTCCTGGTCGGCAAAAGCGGGCGCAGCATCAGTTTTCGCCACGGATGCCACCGGCGCGGGTGGCCGCACAACCGAGCTGGTGGTCTCGCTGGACGGCACTTGCAGCGCATCGACGCCGGAGGTTGACGTGCAGCCGGCAAGGCACAGCGCTGCGATCGAAAAGATGACGACGCCTGATAACCGCATCTGGACCTGTACGCAAAACACAACAGACCGAAGGCAGGACAACGCCGCCGGACAAACCAAGCTGGATTCCTAACAAGAAACTACCAACAAAGTTTGAATCGAATTGTTAGGGCTTTGCGGCGGGACGTTGGCCGGGCGGAGGTGCGCTGTCCCTCCAATGTTCGGCCACGTCGCTGCCTCGGCTTGACAACTCACGGCATGAGATTAGTCTCCACTAATCTTACGGTGTAAGGCACCACGTGGAGGACGTCATGCAGCCCGCCGCCCTGTCAGAATTGCAGCCCGTAGTCCCGCCGGAGCCATGCTCGCCCGCCATCGGGGTCGACGAGATACCTCGCAACCTCAGCCGCGCCATCGAACGCGCCGAGGTCAATGCGTGGCTCGATCTCTATCGCGCCGCCCCGGCAGACTTTGCCGCAAAGCAAGGCCTTGCCATCGCCGAAGATGGCGATCTCGTCTGGGCCACCTGCACGACGATCCCGTTCATCCATTTCAACTGTGTCAAAAATTTCGGCGTCGAGAGCGCGGCCACCGAGAGCCGGCTCGACGCGCTTCTGGCGCATTATCGCGACGCCGGCATTCTGCGGCCCTGGTTCTACACCAACCCACACACCGAGCCCGCGACGCTCAGCTGCTGGCTCGAGGCGCGCGGCCTGCAACGTCAGGGCGGCTGGGAACGCATCTTTCGCGACGCCACGCCATTGCCCGCTGAGCCGCTTTTCCCGACGGAGGATGTCTCGGTCGAGCGGGTGACGCCGGCAACGGCAAGGGAATGGGCTGGGTTCATCGACAGCCAATATCGGTTGCCGACCTCACCGTGGTTGCTGGCGCTGGCCGGCCGACGCGGCTGGCATCATTACATGCTGCGGCGGGAAGACGCGGTGGCGGCGGTGCGCTCGATGTTCATCGGCGCCGACGGCATGGCCTGGAGCGGCATCGACGCGCCGGTGCCCGGCATCATGGCGCCGAGCTTCGACCTCGATGCAATGCTCGGCGAAGCGATGGTGCGCGACGGACTTGCGGCCGGTGCAAAACTGTTCGTGGCCGATATCGAGGCGCCGCGAGCCGAACGTGACGGGCCAGCCTACCGCAACTATGCACGCCTCGGCTTCAAGCTTGCCTATTTCCGCAGCCATTACAGCTATTTGCCGGCAAATTCCGGCTGACCGCTTCAAGACCCTAGCTGCACAACCACAGCTTGTGACAGGTCGTGGCCATGAGGTGGGCCGGCGGTACAAAGCGATCGTTGACCGGCGCATCATCGTCTACCCGGCGGACCTTTTCTTCGAGCAACGTGCGAAGTTGTGCCGGTTGCACGCGGTCGCGCTCCATTACCAGCTTGATCATCGGATCGCTCAAGAGTTCATCCAGGGTGTTGATGCTGTCGTTCATCCGTCGCCTCCTCGACTGCCTGCCCGCATGCCAATAGATAGGCAGCAATGATGGCCCGCCAATGACGCTTTGCCGGCTATCTCGTGTCGCTTCGGATTAAATTTTGTCCAGATTCCACCTCAAGCCGGAGGTGGCGCGCCTTCAAACTGCGGCAGGCCGTCGTCGATCTGCACCCAGGGCTGCTTCGAGGCGGTCCAGATATGCATCTCAGGCCTGAACAACGAGGGATCATCGAGCGAGCCGGTGGTGATGCCGATAATGCCGGCGGAATCGCGCCGGGAAAACATCGTCGTGCCGCAGCGCGGGCAAAAGCCGCGCTTGAGATCGGGCGAGGAATTCACCGTCGCCAGCGGTCCGTCGACCGTCACATCATCGATGCGGAACAGCACGCGCGCATTGAAGGCGGCACCCAGCGCCTTCTGGCACAACCGGCAATGGCAGACGCGCTCATTGATCGGTGCCGCCTCGGCGCGGTAGCGCACCGCACCGCACAAACACCCGCCCTGATATCTTGCCATCACCCGCGTCCCTGCCCTGTGAGGATAGGCGGCATACCTATCGATAGGCGTGGCAGCGTCAATTGAAAAGCTTTGATGGCGCCATCTATAGCTGTGATGCGGCCAATACACGATTGGCCGATGCGCCGGGCCAAGGCCCCATGGGCGACATGCCGGCCATCTCGCGGAAGACGGCCGGCAGACAATTGACTGGGCGTCAGTTCGTTTCGTTGACGACCTCGTCCCAGGTCTTGACCTTGGTCTGGCCATTGAGGAACGGCAGCGCGGCAGCTGTCAGTTCCGGCGCGAAGAACACATCGTAGTGGGTGCGGTTCGGCACGATCGCCAGGCGGTTCTGCGACAGGTTCTCGCGCATCCAGCCGGCCTCCTTCAACCCGCCGCCGAGCATCTGATAGAACTTGATCTCGTGCTCGGGCCGGTACATGTCGCTGTCGCCGAACACCAGCATCACCGGCATTTTCAGCTTCGGCACGTCGGCCGAATAGTCGTAGTCCTTGCGCATATAGGCGCCGAGCTGGTCGAGCAGTTTCGGAAAATCCTCCGGATGCGGCGCAACCGCGACGTAGGATTTGTACATCGGTGTGTCCTTCATCATGTCGGCCATCGCCGCGCCGACCTGTGCCTGCTGGCCCCGCATCTCGGCATAGAAGCCGTCCGCGGCGTAGCCGGTCGAGACCAGCACCAGGCGGCGCACCGTTTGGGGATGCTGGACGGCCATGCGGAAGGCGACGCCGCCGCCCAGCGAATAGCCCATCACGTCGACCTTGTCGTAGCCGAGTGCCTTGACGATCGCCGCCATGTCGTCGCCCATCGCCTCCAGGCTGAGCGGCCGGTCGCCGAGTGCGGTGCGGCCATGGCCCTGCAGGTCAACGCCGATGACGGTGCGGTTTTCGGCAAGTTTTGGCAGGATCGGCGCGAACATGTCGGTCGTGCCGAGGCCGCCATGCAGCAGAAGCAGCGGCTCGCCCTTGCCATAGACGGCGTAATAATAGTTCAGGCCGTTAATCGGCAGCAGGCCGGATTTTTCCGGCGTCGGCAGTGTTGCGGTTGCGGTCGTCATGGCGGGCTTGGCCTCCTCTGCGTTGATGGTGCCCGGCGCGGCAAACAGCGCGGCGGCCGAGGCGAAAATGGCGAAAAATACCGATCTGGACATCAGTCTCCCTCTCCCGTTTGCATCAAAGTCGCTTGGCGACCTCCTCAAGCTGTTCGGCGCACTGGCCCCAGCCCTCGTGAAAACCCATTTTCTCGTGCTGTTCGCGGTCGGCGACCGACCAATGCGCGACGCGGGCAATGTAGCGGGTCTTGCCCTCGCCCTCGTCCTCGAAGGTCAGCACGACCGTCATGAACGGCTTTTCGGACGGCTCCCACGCCTTCGTATAGGCATCGGTGAAGACGAGCTTTTTGCCCGGTACGACTTCGAGGAAGATGCCTGGATTCGGGAACTCCTTGCCGTCGGGATCGGCCATGACGACAAGGGTGGAGCCACCGGTCCGCACATCCATTTCGGCGTGCGGCGTCGTCCACGGCTTCGGCGAGAACCATTGCGTCAACAGCTTTGGCTCGGTCCAGCAGCGATAGACGTTCTCGTGCGGCGCATCGATGATGCGGGCGAGAACCAGCTCGCGATCGGAGTTGGGGGCGATGTCGAGCTTGGCGGTCATGATGTTTCCTCACACGTCGGTTTTGGCTTCCGTGTCTAGGACGAACCGACAAGACGCAAGCCGACACGGTCCGCGAAAAAATCCGCGGGACAGGAGATTCGAACGACGGAAATAAGTGGCTTCAGTGGCGCTTGGCTTGGACGAGGTAGGCGTCGATCTCGGTCTCGCCGAGCCACTTGGCCGCTTCCAGCCGATGCAACCCTTCGACCAGGATATGGCGCTTGCCGTCATGGCGCACCTGGATCGGCATCTTCATGCCGTTTTCCAGAATGTCCTCGGCCAGATGGCGGACGGTTTCGGGATGCAGCGTCTTCTTGCGCGCCGTCGGCACGTAGATATCGTTGACCCTGACCTTTTGCACTCTCAGCATATCGGCTCCCGTGGCGGACAACGCCGCCCTTTGTGAGATAGTCTGTTTGTCAGGCAAGGCCAAGTGAGCAACCCGGCAATGGCTGGCCCGATCGTTTCCAATTGACGCTTGGCCGGCGGATGGCCGAAATGGCGGCCTTCGACCTTAGCGGTGTCCATGAACCATCCGCCGACCGAGTTTCCCGATTTCGGACTGACGCCGGAGCAGCGACGCCAGGCGGTGCGCAGCCATTACTGGGAATGGCCCGATATGGATGGCAGGCGCGGCGAAATCTGGTGCTACAGCGACCGTTTTTCCTATCGCCCCGGCGAGATGGTGGCGCTGCATGTCAGTTCGACGGCCGCCGGTTTCGGCATCGCAATCATCCGCGACGGCGGCGCGGAAACGACAATGTTCGAAAGGACCGGGATTGCGGCGCGCTGGCAAGATACGCCGGATCAATGTTCGGTCGAAGGCTGCGGCTGGCAAGCGTCGTTCGAGTTTCGCATCGGCGACGACTGGCCATCCGGCGCCTATCGCGTCACGCTTGAAGCGGACGGTCGCGACGGCAAGCCGATCCGCTGTCATCACCTTTTCATCGTCTCGCCGCAGCCCGGCAAGAAACCCGGCCGCGTGCTGCAGGTGGCTGCCACCGGCACCTGGCTCGCCTACAATACATGGGGCGGTTCCAACCATTACGAAGGCATCACCGGGCCAGGCCGGGACCAATATGCACGAATGGTGTCGACCCAACGGCCGTGGTGCCGCGGCTTCGTCGTGCTGCCCAGGGACGCGCCGCGCGTGCCGCTCGAAGTCGCCGTGCCGCCGAAAACCGTGCCGCGCTATCCGCATATGGAATGGGCCTTTGCTACCGGCCATTCGAAGAAATACGCCTCGTCCGGCTGGGCAAGCTACGACAGCCATTTCTTCCGCTTCGCCGAGCGTGCCGGCTACGCCGTCGATCTCGCCAGCCAGCACGATCTGCATTTTTCGCCCGACATTCTCGACGGCTATGACTGCGTCGTCTTGGTCGGCCACGACGAATATTGGACCTGGGAAATGCGCGATGCGGTCGACACCTATGTCGAGCGCGGCGGTCATGCGGCGCGCTTTGCCGGCAATTTCATGTGGCAGACCAGGCTGGAGGACGAAGGCCGCCGGCAAGTCTGCTACAAATACCGCGCCCGCGCCGAAGACCCGGCCTATCGCGGCGGCGATGTGAGGCGCGCCACCAATTCCTGGGAAGCGCCGGAAATCGGCCGGCCGGGTGCGGCGACCTTCGGGCTTAACGCGACAAGAGGCGTCTATGCCGGCTGGGGCGGCTGCGCGCCGCGCGGCGTGCGCGGCTTTCCGGTCTACCGGCCGGAGCATTGGGCGTTTGCCGGCACCGGCATCTACTATGGCGATCTGCTCGGCGCCGACAGCCATGTCTATGGCTACGAGGTCGACGGGCTCGATTTCGAGATCCGCGGCGGCCTGCCCTACCCCAAGCCCGACAGCGGTGCACCGGACGGGCTGCAAGTGCTGGCCGTCGGCATGGCGAGCCAGGTCGAGGAAAGCGCCGACATTGCGTTCGAGGACCAGTTTCTCGGCGACGAGGACGGACGCTTCACCGCCGAGACGCTGTTCGGCGAGGCAAGCGATGCCAACCTCGACAAGGTCAAACGCGGCAACGGCATGATCGTCAATTTCCCGCGCGGCAAAGGCGAGGTGTTTCACGCCGGAAGCTGCGAATGGATTGCCGGCCTGCTAAGGCAGGATGCGATGGTCGAGCGCGTCACCAGAAATGTCCTCGACCGCTATCTTGGAAAGCCATGACATGTTGAAGTCTCCTGCCCCGGAAACTCGCGAAGCCTCGCATCTGTTTTATCTATCCAGCGTGCGCCGGCCGCTGATCGACCGCGCCGAAGGCATCTACATGTGGACGCAGGATGGCCGCCGCTTCATCGACGGATCGAGCGGCCCGATGGTCGCCAATATCGGCCACTCCAATCGCAACGTGCTCGACGCGATGAAACGGCAGATGGACCGCGCCACCTTCGCCTACCGCCTGCATTTCGAGAACGAACCGGCAGAGGAGCTCGCGCGGCAGCTGGCGGCCAAACTCCCCGAAGGCCTGGACCGCATCTTTTTCGTCTCCGGCGGCTCGGAAGCAACGGAATCCTGCGTCAAGCTGGCGCGGCAGTGGGCGGTCGCCACCGGTCAGCCCAGCCGCTGGAAGGTGATCACGCGCTTTCCGTCCTATCATGGCGGCACGCTCGGCGCGCTCGCCGTCACCGGCGACGATGCGCTGTCCGAAACATTTGTGCCGATGATGCAGATGATGCCGACCGTGCCGGCGCCCATCGCCTGGCGCGACCGCGACAATCTTTCGATGGAACAGCGCGGCATCCGCTACGCCGACATGCTGGAGGAAAAGATCCTCGCCGAGGGACCGCAGAGCGTGCTCGCCTTCATCATGGAGCCAGTCGGCGGCGCTGCCACGGCAGCACTGGTGGCGCCGGACAGCTACTATCCGCGCATCCGCGAGATCTGCGATCGCTACGGCATCCTGCTCATCCATGACGAAGTGATGAGCGGTGCCGGCCGCACCGGAAAATTCCTCGGCGGCGACCACTGGAACTGCAAGCCCGACATCGTCGCGCTGTCGAAGGGGCTGGGCTCTGGCTACGCGCCGCTCGGCGCGCTGGCGGCACCGATGCGGCTGGTGCAGCCATTGCTCGCGTCGGGCGGCTTCCAGCACGGCCATACCTATGCCGGCAATCCGCTCGCCTGCGCCGCCGGGCTCGCCGTGCTCGGCGAGATGGACCGTCTCGGCCTGATCGCCAACGCGGCTGTCATGGGCGAGCTATTGATGGACGAGCTGAAGGGATTGGCGAAGCGGTTTCCGTTCATCGCCGACGTCCGCGGCAAGGGCCTGCTCACCGGTGCCGAAATGGTCGCCGACCCAGAAACGCTGAGGCCGATCGAGCCGGCAAAGAAGGCCACCCAGCATCTGCTCGACCTCGCCTACGAGCGCGGCCTGATCATCTACGGACGCAAGGTCAAGGGCGGTGTCGACGGCGACAATTTCATGGTCGCGCCGCCGATGATCGTCACCGCCGCGCAGATCGGCGAGATCGTATCCATCATCGGCGACTCGCTCGAGGTGCTGGCCGGCGAGCTCGACCTGCCGGTCGAAGGTTGAGGCGACCATGGCACCGCGCAAAGTCATTATCACCTGTGCCGTCACCGGGTCGGTGCACACGCCATCGATGTCGCCGCATCTGCCCGTGACGCCGGACCAGATCGCCGCAGACGCGATCGCCGCCGCCGAGACCGGCGCTTCGATCCTGCATCTTCATGCCCGCGACCCCAAGGATGGGCGGCCGACCGCCGACCCCGAGGTGTTCATGCAGTTCCTGCCGCGCATCAAGCAGGCGACCGATGCGGTGATCAACATCACCACCGGCGGATCGTCGCTGATGACGCTCGACCAGCGGCTGGCCGCGCCGCTCAGGGCCGAGCCGGAAATGTGTTCGCTCAATATGGGTTCGATGAATTTTGCGCTGTTCCCGATGCTCGAGCGGCCGCGAGAATGGCAGCACGAATGGGAGCCGAAGCTGCTCGAGGCTACCCGTGACACGATCTTCAAGAACACCTTTGCCGATATGGAGACGGTGCTGGAAAAGCTTGGGCGCGGCTGTGGCACGCGTTTCGAATTCGAGTGCTACGATGTCGGCCATCTCTATTCGCTTGCGCATTTCCGCGACCGCGGGCTGGTGTCGGGACCATTGTTCATCCAATTCGTGTTCGGCATATTGGGTGGTATCGGCGCCGATCCAGAAAACCTGGTCCACATGAAGCGCATCGCCGACAAACTGTTCGGCGAGAGCTACCGGTTTTCGGTGCTGGCCGCCGGACGCCACCAGATGCCGATGATCTCGATTGCGGCGGCAATGGGCGGCAACGTCCGCGTCGGGCTGGAGGACAGCCTCTACGACGGGCGCCAGCTCGCCAAGTCCAATGCCGACCACGTCCGCCGTATCCGCAGCGTGCTGGAAGGGCTGTCGCTGGACGTCGCGACGCCGGCCGAGGCACGCGCCATGCTGGCGCTCAAGGGCGGCGACCGGGTGGCGTTCTGAGAGGAAGGCAATCTGAAATGTTTGGCTCCCGGCCCACCCCCCTCTGTCCTGCCCTCTTTACCACTACTTGGCATCTCCCCCTCAAGGGGGGAGATTGGCAGCTTCGCCGTCCTGCCCCTTTTTCAGCGTTGGAGATTGGCGAACGCGGAGGTGATCCGATCTCCCCCCTTGAGGGGGAGATGGCCGGCAGGCCAGAGGGGGGTGCCTTGGCATCGTACCTCCAGTGACTGTCGCTTTGCCCGAGATCAACATCCGGCCCGGGACCGTCGAGGACGTCGAAACCATCCACGCCGCACTCCTACGGCTCGGCGCGCATGTCGGCGCACATCAGGAGATCACCTCGACAGCTCAGGATCTCCGCACCTATGGCTTTGGCGAAAAGCCTGCCTTCTTGACCTTGATCGCCGAAGTCGGTGGCGAATTTGCCGGGCTTTGCCTGTATTTTCCGATCTTCTCGACATGGATGGGACGGCCCGGCGTCTATGTGCAGGACCTCTATGTCGAGGACCGTTTTCGTGGCCGCAGGATCGGCGAGCGCCTGCTGCGCCGGGTGGCGGCGCAGTGCCGGAAGGCAGGCGGCGTCTATCTCAGGCTGTCCGTCGACACCGACAACAAGACCGCCAAGGCTTTTTACGAACGGTTAGGCATTGGCTGGTCGAGCTACGAGCAGGTGCAGAAGATCGTCGGCGACGCCTTTTTCGCCTTTGCCGATGCACCGGAGGAGCCAACATGAAAGCCTTCTATGCCGAAGAACAGAAGCGCCACGACCCGAAGGCGTTCCTCTCAAGCGGCGCGCCGCAGCCCAATCCGGAAAAGCCGGAACGGGTCGAGCGATTGTTAGCCGGCACCAAGGCTGCCGGCTGCACGATCGAACGGCCGCGGGATCACGAGCTCGGCCCGATTGCGGCGGTGCATACGCCGGAATATCTCGATTTTCTCCAGCATATCTTCGCGCGCTGGCAGCGCATCGAGGGCGCCTCGGCCGAGGTCATCCCCAATATCCATCCGATCGCGCGGAACGGCTCCTATCCGGCCTCGGCGGTCGGCCAGGCCGGCTACCACATGGCCGACACCGCCTGCCCGATCTCCAGCGAGACGTGGCAGAGCGCGCTTTGGAGCGCCTGGAGCGCGGTTGAAACCGCCGAGGCGGTGATGTCGGGAGCGCCGGCTGCCTATGCGCTGTGCCGGCCGCCCGGCCATCACGCCTTTGCCGATGTCGCCGGCGGCTTCTGCTTCATCAACAATTCGGCGGTCGCTGCACAGGTTCTGCGCAAGCAGGCGGCGCGGGTGGCGATCCTCGATGTCGACCTGCACCACGGCAACGGCACGCAAGGCATCTTCTATGCCCGGCCGGACGTGCTCACCGTGTCGCTGCATGCCGACCCGGTGCGCTTCTACCCGTTTTTCTGGGGCTATGGCGACGAGCGCGGCGAAGGCGCCGGCCTCGGCTACAATCTCAACCTGCCGCTGCCGCGCAAATCCGGCGATGCAGCGTTCCTCGAAGCGCTGGAGGCATCGTTCCAGCGCATCAACGCCTTCTCGCCCGATGCGCTTGTGGTGGCGCTGGGGCTAGATGCCTTCGAAGGCGATCCGTTCGGCGGGCTGTCGGTGAGCACGCCTGGTTTTTCGCGCATTGGCGAGGTGATCGCCGGGCTCGGCCTGCCAACGGTCATCGTCCAGGAAGGCGGCTATCTCTGCGACGAGCTCGGCGACAATCTCACCGCCTTCCTCACCGGTTTTGGCGGCGCCCACAAGCGATGATCCGCCCGCGAGGGCCGCTCAGGATCGTTCCTGCCTCAGCATGGCGACAACGCGGTGCACGCTCTCCAGCGTCTCGTCGATTTCGGCTGAAGTGTTGTAATGAGCGATTCCGATGCGCACCACCCCCTGCTCGGCCGGAATGCCGAGCTGGTGGACGATCTCCCAGGCGTAGTTGTGGCCGGACCACAGGAAGATGTTTTCGGCATTCATCTGCCGCACGATCGTCTCCGGCACGATGCCTTCGACAGTGAACGACACCGTCGGCACACGCTCATTGATCCGCTTCGGATCGGTGATGCCGTGGATGGTCAGGCCGGCAATATCCGACAGACCGTCGATCAGCTGTTGCGCCAGCGGGTTCTCGTAAGCGATTGAAACTTCGAAGGCCTTGGCGATTTTCAGCCGACGCGATCCTTGCGCGCCGGCTGCCGCGCCCAACTCGGCAAAATAATCGACAGCCGCCGACAGGCCGGCCATCAATTCAATTTGCGGCGTGCCGAGCTCGAAGCGCTCCGGCAAGGCATTGGACGAGCAACGGCATTTATACGGCTTAAGCGCATCGATAACGTCCAGCCTGCCCCACAAAATTCCCATATGAGGGCCGAAGAACTTGTAAGCCGAGCAGATCAGGAAATCGCAGCCGAGGTTTTGGACGTCGATCAGGCCATGCGGCGCGAACTGGACGGCATCGACGTAGACCAACGCACCAGCCCGCCTGGCGATGCCGGTCAACGCCTTCACCCGGTTGATCGACCCGGTGAGATTGCTGGCGTAGTTGAGCGCGACGAGCCGCGTCCTCTCGGAAAGCAGCGCGGCGAGCGCCGCCTCCTCGATCTGCCAGCTCTGCTGGTCGAAAGGCAGCCAGCGCACCACAAGGCCAAGGTCTTCGGCCAGTTGCAGCCAGGGTGAGACGTTGCCCTCATGGTCCATGCGGGTGAGGATGATCTCGTCCCCGGGCTTCACCGTGCGGCCGAGCGTTCGCGACATGTGGTAGGTCAATGTCGTCATGTTGGCACCGATGATAATTTCCTGCGGGCTCGCAGCGCCGAGAAAATCCGCCATCGCCAGATGGGCCTCGTCCCCGATGTCTTGTGCTGCAACGGTGGTCTCGAAGAAGCCGCCGAGGTTGGCATTCGTGGTCAGCAAGCAACGCGATACTGCGTCCCCCACCGACTGCGGCACCTGCGTGCCGGCAGGATTGTCGAGATAGATGCGCCGGCGGCCCTTGTCGGTCAGCGACAAGGCCGGAAATTTCGCGCGCACCGCGTCGATCCGGAAGTCCATGGCTGTTCCCCTCTCCTTATGACGATCGGACAACCGCGTCCCGACGCATCAAGGGCACGGATTGCCGACGCGCTGGTGGATCGCATCAACGGCTTTCTGCATGTCCTCGGTCCAGACCACGTCGGCGGAAGAGAGCGCCATTTCGAGTTGCGAAATGGTGGTGGCGCCGATGATGTTCGAGGTGACCAAGGGCCGGTTCGAGACATAGGCATTGGCAAACAGCGCCGGCTCCATGCCGAAGGTGCGCGCCAACCGGTTGTATTCGAGCTGCACCTCGGCAGCATTCGGCGTCTCGTAGCGCTGGCCGCGGTTGAACAACTGCGAGCGCGAGCCCTGCGGCCGCGCGCCATGATCGTATTTGCCGGTCAAATAGCCTTGCGCCAGCGGCGAATAGGCAAGCAGCGACACCTGCTCGCGCTCGCAGACTTCGGCAAGGTTCACCTCGAAGGTGCGATTGACGAAATTATAGGCGTTCTGCAGCGAGGCGACGCGCGGGCCGAGGCCCTTGTCGGCTTCGGCGATGAAACGCATGACGCCCCAGGAATTCTCGTTCGACAGGCCGAAATGGCGGATCTTGCCGGCCTTCACCAGTTCATCAAATACGGCAAGCGTCTCGGCGATCGGCGTCTCGCCTTCCGGCACGCCGGCGGCATCGGAGCGTCGCGGTACGGCGCCGATGCGGTTCGGATTGGCGCCCCACGGCACGTCGCGTTCCGGCCAATGGATCTGATAGAGGTCGATGTAATCGGTGTTGAGCCTGGCAAGTGACTTATCGATAGCGTCGAAGATATCGGCGCGCACCAGCTTAGACGGGCGGTCGCCGCGAAACCAACTGTTGGCGGTGCGACCAACTACCTTCGAGGCGATGATCACCTGGTCGCGATTGCGCCTCTCCTTCATCCAATTGCCGATGAATGTCTCGGTACGGCCTTGTGTCTCCGCCTTGGGCGGGATCGGATAGAGTTCGGCGGTGTCGATGAAATTGACACCGCGAGCAAACGCCAGATCCATCTGGGCGTGACCATCCGCCTCGGTGTTCTGCTGGCCCCAGGTCATCGATCCGAGGCAGATTTGCGACACGAAAAGATCGGTCTGGCCGAGACGGCGTTTGTGCATGGAGTTTCTCCGGCGGGAATTTTGCGCGGCTGCGCGAGGAGGAAGCAATAGCATACAGGAAAGCGCCGCCCGCTTCCAAGCCCACCGACGGCAGGCCCGGCGACTTTCCCAGGATGCCGGCAAACGGACTTTTTTTCGTGCGGCTAACAAAAAAGCCGGACTGCATGTGAATGCAGTCCGGAAGTTCGCCAGGAATGGCGAGGAAAACCGGCCAAGTGCCGGCACTGAGGCCTACGGTCGAAGCATCGCAGAAGTTTCGCCGGAACAGCCGAATTATGTCAAAAAAGATCAGGGCAGCATGGCTGCCATGCGAATGCTGCACTGCACAATTGTCATGATCTGCCTATATTGACGGCCGTGGAGGTTCAATAAGGGGCTTGAATCATGGGATTCTTCACTGAAATGTTCGCCCGTCCGCGTCCGCGGGAACAGCTGCGCTATCGAGCCGCGCTGGCGCTGCTCCATTCGATGAGCAATGCCGATCGCGCCGATATCGGCGTCAAGCCGGCCGATTTCCCGCGCATCGCCCGGGAAATGTCCCTACGCTAAACAGCGCGCCGCGAGATATCCCGGCGCGGCCGGGATATATCCCGAGCGAATCTCAACGCAATCCGAGGAAAATCGACTTGCCCAATGGCACGCCGTTGTGACGCAGGATGTCATAGGCGGTGGTCAGGTGGAAATAGAAATTGGGCATGGCGGCATGCAGCAGATACTGCATTCCCGGCATCGAAACCTCGCGTCCCGCAAGCGGCAGTTCGATCATCCTGTCATCTGAACCATCGAATTCGGCCGCCGAAAATGTCGCGAGATGAGCCAATGTCTTGGCAAGGCGGGCCTGCAGATCAGCGAAGCTCGCCTCATTGTCCTCATATTTTGGCACCTCGCGCCCGGCAAGCCGCGACGGCGCGCCTTTGGCGTGATCGGTGGCAATCTGTACCTGCCTGGTCAGCGCAAACATGTCCGGCGCCAGCCTCGCCGTCAGATACACCTGCGGATCGATCTTGCGATCAGCCGCATTTTGCTCGGCAATGTTCAGCACATTGGCTAGTGCCTTCAGCCTCGCCGAAAATACCGGCACGGATGCTTCATACATTGATATGGTCACAAGAAATCTCCACGCGGCCCGACTGCCCACGGCGAGAGGTAGCGCTTTCGCAGGCGATTGTTCAAGCGTCACCACGCCGCCGCAATCGATATGATAGGATTTCATCGAGTGGAGGTTCCCGATGAGACGCGCCTTGTTCGCAGCGACCGCTTTTTTCTCCCTTGCCGCTACCAGCCAACCGGTGCTCGCCGCCGACGCGCCTTACATAGACGACAGGTCGAATGCCGAAGCGGTCATCCGGTCGCTTTATAGTGCCATCAGCCGGCACGAATTCGCGCGCGCCTGGGACTATTTCGGCGACACCAAGCCGGCCAAGGATTTCAATTCCTTCGTCAAAGGCTATGACGGCACGGACACGGTCGAAGTCAAAACCGGTGGCGTATCCGAAGACGGGGCTGCCGGCAGCATCTACTACAGCGTTCCGGTCGCCATCCGGGCGACGGCCAAGGACGGCAGCGAGAATGTCTTTGCCGGCTGCTATACGCTGCGCCAGATCAACGCCTCGATCCAGGAACCGCCATTTCGCGCAATCTTCATCGACAAGGGTGCGCTGAAACCCTCAAAGGCCGATTTCGAAGATGCCGGGCCGGCAAGCTGCGGCGAAGGACCGCCGCCGCCGAAGAAGGACGCAGCGCTTGAGCAGGCCAACAAGGCGTTTGCCGCGACTTATGGCGACCAGTGCGACAAGGACATGCCCGGCGGCGATCCGCGAGGAGAGCCGGACGCCTACTCGCTCCGCTACAAGGATGCGGGGGCGGCCGAAAACGAGCCCGAACGCGAGACACGGCTGTTTCGCTTTTTCTGCTCGATGGCCGCCTACAATGAGAGCGCAGTCTATTACATCTACGACGACGTATCGGGCGTCCGGCAATTACAATTCGCGTCACCGGAACTCGATATTCGCTATGAGAACAACAATAGCGAAGGCAAGGTCGAGGGCATCAACATCATCGGCTTCCAGACTGACGACCAGTTGGTCAACTCCGAATATGACGAGGCCACCAAAACGATTTCATCCTTGAACAAGTGGCGCGGCGTCGGCGACGCCTCGTCGGCCGGCACCTACCTGTTTCGCCACGGCAATTTCTCGCTGGTGCAGTATGAGGTCGATGCCTCTTATGACGGCGAGATCAACCCGCAGACCGTGCTCGACTACAACACCGCGCCCTAAGGGACCTTCGATAACATCCAGTTGAGTGTGCCCCGCCAGTCGGTCATGCGGATCGGCGTGCCATGTGTGCCGGTCTCGAAGCGGACAAAGCGGGTCGGGTAGGCTTTCGATTTGCCCAGAATCGATCGGAAGAAGGCTTCCTGTTTCTCGATTGGAAACACCGGGTCCTTGCTGCCCTGGCCGAAGAAGACCGGCACACGGCGCTTGAATGCGGAGCTTGAGAAGAAACTCTCGTCCCACAGCGAGCCGAGCAGCAGCAGCCCGTCGATGCGCCCGCCGGAGTCCTTGCGGCCTGCCAGCTTCCAGCACAACGCGCCGCCCATAGAGCCGCAGGCGACGAAGATTTTTGCGCGCGGCGACTGTTCGGCATAGTGGCCGATCAATGCGGCGATCTGGGCGGCACCGGTGTCGCCGAAATCGGAAAAATCCGGCGACAGATAGAGGCCGCCATTACCGGCCATCAGGTTCTTGATACGGTTGAAATTGCCGCCGAAAGTGAAATCGTCAGCACCCTGCTTACGGCTGCCGCCCTGCCCGTGCAGATAAAGCACGATGATGCTGGCGCCCCCGGTCTTGCCGACGGCAATGTGGCGGACATCGCCTGCATCGGTCGGCAGCAATAGATCCTGCTGCACCTTACGCACGCCGGTGTCGGTGTATTGCGCGTGCACACGACGCTCAGGCACTTCGTCACGAGCGTTGATGTCGCGCAGCTCACGATAATCGACGACCGTATAGGCGCCGTTGCTCTCGGACGAGAGTGTGACCGGATAGGCGAACAGATCGTCCTTGAAGGGTTTGAGTTCGAGAGCGTTGGCGTAGGCGACACAAAAGAGCTGCAAAAGAATCGCCATCAGCAGGGCCGGGAGGCCAGAGGGGGGCAAGCGGAACCGGAAGCAGGAACGAAAGGCCATCCCTCAGCCATGCGTTTTTCGGCTTCGGTTTGTCAATCCTGCAGCACGCCGCCGGCGCCTTCCAGCGCCTCGCGCGTGTCGACGTCGACGGCTGCCCCTTCGCCGATCTCGACATCGATGACGTCGAGCCCTTCGGCCTCGACCAGATGGCGGGCGCCGGTATCGCCTTCGAGGTGAGCGATCGCGGCAAACAGCGAACGCGGCAGCAGCACCGGATTGCCGCGCCGCCCATCGTGCGAGGCCCGCACCACTGATCGGCCTTCGGACCTGCGGAACGCCTCGATCAGCCTGTCGAGGTCGGCCGAGGCGACGCCGGGCATATCGCCGAGGACAATCATGGCGCCGGCGGCGTCGCCGGAAATCTTGGCGATGCCGGCCTTCAGCGACGAAGACAGACCCTCGGCGAAATCCGGATTGTCGGCGAAGGTCACATCGAGGCCAGACAGTGCACTGCGCACGCGCTCGCTCTGGTGGCCGGTGACGACGATGGTGGCCGCGGCTTTCGAACCGACCGCGCGTTCGGCGGTGCGGCGGACCAGGGGCTTGCCATCGAACAGTGCCAAGAGCTTGTTCGGCCCGCCCATGCGGCTGGAGCGGCCGGCGGCCAGAAGCACGATCTCGATCTTTGGTTCGGCTTTGGCCGGCAACGGCTCGCGCGGTTGCGGCCGCGTCGGAATTTCCATCAACAGCCCGCCGACACCCATGCCGGCAATATCCCTGGCGGTCACGTCGAGACCGGCGATCAGCCGGTCGAGCACCCAGTCGAAGCCGTTCTCCTTGGGACTGCGGGCGCAGCCCGGCGCACCGATGATGCGCTTGCCGCCGAGTGTGCCGAGCACCAATAGATTGCCGGGATCGACCGGCATACCGGCGCGGATGACAGTGCCGCCCGCCCTTTCGATCGCAGCAGGAACGACGTCGCCGAAATCGGCCATCGCCGAGGCGCCGAAGATAACCACCATATCGTTGTCGCGGATCAGCGAGGCCACAGCGTCGGCGACGGGGATAATTTCATGCGGGGTTCGACGCTCCGCCGTCAGCCTGCCGCCCGAACGCGCCAGGCGCGCTTCGGTGACGCGCAGCGTCTTGTCGAGCACGCTGGGTTTGATGCCGGGCAGCACCGTCTGGATGACGCCGACGCGCACCGGCTGATAGGCGTTGACCGCAAATATCTCGCCGCCGGCGCAGATCCTTGCCAGGGCATCGACCAAAGCGGAGGCGACCGCAAATGGGATGATCTTCACCGTTGCTACCATCTGACCTTTTTCGACCGGCGCATGCTGCGCCAGCGTGGCGATGGTGATCGTCGGATCGACGGCGTTGATGGCGTCGATCATCGCCGCGTCGACGGTGAACATGCCGGCAGCCTGCGCGTGGAGGTTGACCCTACCTGTCGCGGCGGGCCTCGCCTCGATGTTGCGATGGATCATGGATGCGGCGATCTTTTCGGCAGCGACGTCCTCGCTGAGATCATCGGGCGCCAACACCGCCGCTACGACCTCGGAAACGCCAGCGGCCTTCAACAGGGACACATCCCCGGCGCTTAGCCTGTGCGCCTTGCGGAAGCGGCGCTCTCCGACCGTGGTGGCGTGCGCAAGCACTGCCCCTTCGGCCGTATCGATCGCAACGGGACCAAATTTCACGCGACCGCGCCTTTGGATTCGAGACCACGGGAGCGAAAGGCGTGGATCGCTTGCGCCAACACCGCGACGGCGATCTCGGCCGGGCTGGCAGCCCCAATGTCGAGGCCGATCGGGGCATGAATGCGGGCGATCTGGTCGGCGGTCGCTCCCGAAGCCAGCAGGCGTTCCACACGTTTGGCGTGGGTCTTGCGGCTGCCGAGCGCGCCGACATAAAAGCAGCCGGCGTCGAGCGCCGCCTTCAGCGCGAAATCGTCGATCTTCGGATCATGAGTGAGGGCAGCCAGCGCCGTATAGCCGTCGAGCGGCTGGCGATTCAGCACATCCTCCGGCCATTCGGCATGTAGCGCGATATCGGGAAAGCGGTCGGACGTGGCAAACGCCGTGCGCGGGTCGATGATCTCTACGGGATAGCCGGCGATCCTGGCCATCGGTGCCAGCGCCTGGCTGATGTGGACGGCGCCGATCACTACCAGGCGCGGCTGCGGCAGATGTGCGTTGAGGAAGAAGGTCCGTCCCTCAGCTTCGACCGAACCGGAATTGCCCGTGCGAAATGCCTTGGCGACGGCCGCCCCGAGTTCGCCGGCAACCTGGTCGCTCTCGCGCACGATACGGTCGCGGCCGTCGCCAAGATCGGTTACCAAAATCGCCGCGCGGCGGGCACGACGTTCGGCGTTGAGTGTCTTCAGCGCGTAAGGATCCATCGAGAATCAGCCCAATCTTTCAACATAGACCTTGATGCGGCCGCCGCAGGACAGGCCGACTTGCCAGGCGGTCTCGTCTGCGACGCCGAATTCGAGCATTTTGGCCTTGCCGCTATCGATAACCTCGACCGCCTCGGTGACTACGGCGCCTTCGACGCAGCCGCCCGAGACGGAGCCGTGGAAATTGCCTTCGGCGTCGATGACCAGGTGGCTGCCGACCGGGCGCGGCGCCGAGCCCCAGGTCTCGACCACGGTGGCAATGGCGACATCCTTGCCGTCCTTCATCCAGCCCTCCGCGATGATCAGCGGGTCGCGAGCCTCATCGAGATAGATACTGTGTTCCATGATTTCTCCCTGGCAGACATGTGGTTATGCGACGCGCTTCACGCCAGCCTCGATCCACCGCCGCGGGTTGACCGAACGCATAAAAACAACACGGTCGCCAGCGACCGGTCCGCCACACAATCCGCACGGGTCAACCGGATCGAGCGTCTCGTCGATCGTCCGCGGCGCCGGACGCGGTTTTCAACTCGGTCATTCTGTCTCCGCGGGCGCGGCCATCTAAAAGCCTCTACAGAGCGTGATAGCCGCGGTTGTGATAAATCAGCGGCCGCAAATTATCGCCGACGCGCAAACCTGTCACCTTGCCAAAAAGCACACGGTGGGTGGCCAGATCCTTGGTGTCGATCAGCTCGCAGTCGAAGACGGCGAGCGCGCCCTTCAACGTCGGCGCACCGGTCGAGATCACATCCCATTCGGCCAACGCGAAACGCTCCTCGACCGGCAGGCCGGTGATGCCGGAAAAGCCGATCGACAGCGGCTCCTGATCCGAAGCCAGCGTGTTCAGGGCAAATTTGCCGTTTTCCACGAACGGCTCGTTCTTGGGATTTTCACGATTGAGGCAAACCAGGATGGTTGGCGGCGTGTCCGACACCGAGCAGGCCGCGATCACCGTCGCCCCGCGCCTGCCGGCAGGGCCATCGGTGGTGACTACATGCACATGGCCAGCAAAATGGGCCATCGCGTCGCGGTAGGCCTGCGGCCCGATGTCATTCTTCTTCAGCACCGATGATTTTCCACTAGTCAGAACCAACCGTTATATATGGGGGGATATTGCAGGCCACAAGCGAAGTGCTTGACCTATATCCCGAATTCGCGTGTTGCGCCAAAGCTGGCCAGCCTTTAGGTCTTGACGGCATTGGCGCCGGCAACCACGCGACCGGCGTGGAGGAATTCTTCGCTCGCATGCGACCTTGGACAACCACGATAGCGGTGCTGGCCTGGCTCTCGGTCGCCTGCAGTGCAAATGCCGAGACGCTGCTGGTCGGCGTCGCGGCACCTTTGTCGGGGCCGTCGGCGATCCTCGGCAAACAGATCGAGGCCGGCGCGACAATGGCGGCTGAAGCGAACGATGCCGAAATCAAGACGATCGATGACGCCTGCACGGCCGACGGTGGCGCCGCCGCCGCGCGGGAGTTCACCGCGGCCAAGGTCAACGTCGTCATCGGGTTTTTGTGCACCGACGCAATCGAGGCGGCTCTGCCGATCCTCAAGGATGCCGGCATACCGGTGATCACCGTCGGCGTTCGCACGGAAAGCCTGACCGACCGGCGCGCCAAGACCGGATGGCCGATCTATCGTCTCGGGCCGCGCGGCGACGACGAGCGCAATGCCGTCGCTGCCATCCTCACCCGCCTATGGCAGACCGAGCTGTTCGCCATAGTCGACGACGGCACGATCTATGGCCGCGAAATGGCCGAGACGTTTCGGGCAGCCGCCGAGCAAGCGGCTCTGAAGCCGGTGTTCGTCGACACGTTCCGGCCGCAGCTCGACAACCAGATCGGCCTGATCGGCCGGCTGAAGAAAGCCGGCGCAACGCATGTCTTTGCCGGCGGCGACGGCGATGATATCGCCATTATGGGCCGGGATGCTGGCCAGCTAAATACCGGCATGGTGTTTGCCGGCGGCGAAGCGTTGCGCGCGCCGCTCGGTGACGTGCCTTATGCCGTCGGCACGCTGATGATCGCGCCGCCCGAATGGGCCGATGTCGCCGACCCCAAGGTGTTGCAGAGCTTTGCCGGACAAAATATCGTGCCGGAAGGTTACACGCTTCCCGCCTATGCCGCGGTCGAGATCGCCAAGGCGGCTTCAGCATTGCCGCAAAGCTCCGGCGAGAGGCTAGCCAACGTGCTGACCGCGCATGACTTCACCACGGCGATCGGACCGATCCGCTTTGACGAAAAAGGTGACCTGACGCAAAATCCTTATCGAGCCTACCGTTTCGACGGCGGCCGTTTCGTGCCGGCGGAGAGCCAATGATGTCCAGCACGGGGATGTTCCGTACGGGTCCGCGCAATCTCATCACCGACGTCGCCGGCCTGCGTGTCGGCAATGCGGCGAATGCGAAGCTGAAATCCGGTGTGACCACCGTCATCTGCGACGAACCGGCCGTGGCCGGCGTGCAAATCCTGGGCGGTGCGCCAGGCACCCGCGAAACCGACCTGCTCGAGCCGCACAATTCGATCCACGCCATCCATGCCGTGGTGCTTTCCGGCGGTTCGGCCTTTGGCCTCGACGCCGCGTCGGGGGTGCAGGCGGCGTTGCGCGAAAGAGGCATCGGCGTCGAGGTTGGCGGCTTTCGCGTGCCGATCGTGCCGGCGGCGATCCTGTTCGATCTGCGCAATGGCGGCGACAAGGATTGGGGCCGGTATCCGCCTTACCGCGACCTCGGCTACGAAGCCGCGCAAGCCGCCGCGATCGACTTTGCGCTCGGCACCGCCGGCGCGGGTGCCGGCGCGCTGAGCTCCGGCCTGAAGGGCGGGCTCGGCTCGGCCTCGACGGCGCTGGACAGCGGCGTCACCATCGGCGCGCTCGCCGCCGTCAACCCGACCGGCTCGGTGACGGTCGCCGGGACCCGCCATTTCTGGGCGGCGCCGTTCGAGATCGGCGACGAGTTCGGCGGGTTAGGCTATCCCTACCCGATGCCTGACGATGCCAGAAAGGTCCTGCTGAAGTTCCGTGACAAGCATGCGGCAGAGCAGGCGGAAACCGGCGCCAACACGACCATCGCCGTGATCGCCACCGATGCGGTACTCACGAAGGCCGCCGCCAAACGCCTGGCGATATCGGCGCATGACGGCTTTGTCCGTGCCATTTGGCCGACGCATACGCCCGCAGACGGCGATCTGGTCTTCGCGCTGGCAACGGGCAAGAGCGGCATCGAGCTCGCACCCAACGATGCCGTCGATCTCTACGCCGCGGCCGGCGCCACGATGGCGCGCGCCATCAGCCGCGGCGTCTTTGCCGCGACGCCGGCCGAGGGCGATCTGTTCCCGGTCTGGTCGTCGCGCTGAACGCGCAACGCTCATTCGGGTGAGCCGTAATCAGACTGGATTATGATCAGGTGGGTTCGGATTTTTCTTCCTCGAACGTGACCGCAACATCCGAGTTTGCCGACAGCCGCACCTTCTGGCCCTCGACCTCGGCGACAAGGCTGAGAGGAATGAAGTGGTGATGGCCCCTGTGAGCGCCCTCGCCGCTGTCGCGCTTGGTCAGCTTTATGCGATCTCCGTCAACCTTGTCGACGGTACCGACATGGACGCCGTCGGCGCCGATCACTTCCATACGTTCGCGAATCTTGGCTGCATCTGTCATGGGGGACTCCCTTAGAGCGCCGCGCGTCCTTTTGGACGCGCAAAGGACGCTCTAAACATTTTGAATCAATGCATCGTGATAGGGAATTTAACGGCATCGACTGCCGGAATGGAAAGCCCCATGCGAAATCTTGCCCTGTTTGCCGTCTGCCTGCTTGCCCAGCTTGCAACTTTGGTCGCCGCCCACGCAGGCGATGTCGCCGAGCTTGATGTCCTCGGCTTCAGCCGTGATGGCGGGGTCTTTGCCTTCGAGGAATATGGCGTCCAGGACGGATCGGGATTTCCCTATGCCAACCGCTATTATATCGACACGGCCGACGACAGTTTCCTGAAGGGCTCGCCGATACGTGTCCGGCTCGACGACGAGAATGCCACGGTGGCCGCAGCGCGGCTGCAGGCCCGGCAAAGGGGCGAAGCGATCGTCAGTCAGGCGGAACTCACGGCAAATCGCGGCATCACCGCCGGCTTCAACCCGGTGACCGAGCTTTCTGCCGATCCCTTCCGCATGGTGGTCAATCCGCGCCCGATCTTCTCGCCGGTCGACGATCCGCTCGAGTTCCGGCTCGACCAGATCGGCATGAACGACACCGAACGCTGCCAGAGCCAGGGCGAGATCAATGGCTTTCGCCTGCTGCGCATCGAGGCGAAGGATGGCGGCCAGACGAGGATCATTCACGAGGACAAATCGATCCCGCAAAGCAGAGGCTGTCCGAATGGGTACCAGATCGGCGCGGTTCAGACATTTTCGCTGGATAGCGTCAGCACCTATGCCGTGCTGATCGCGGTGCGCCAATACGGCTTCGAAGGGCCGGACTATCGCTGGATCGCGGTAACCGGTCGCCTGTGACGTTCCCCGCCATGCGCTATCGCGCCCTGCATCGTCTCCGCCGCTCCTTGCCGCCGCTGCGCACGGCATTTGCCGGTGCCTTGTTGTGGGCCATGGCGATGGGCGCCAGCGCGCTGCTCAATCTGCTGTTGTACGATTGGGAGACCCCGGTAAAGATCCGCTTCGTCTCGCTGCTTTATGCTGCCGGCGGCGCGCTGGCCTTCCCGGTTGGGCTGTTTATGGCGCGGCTCGTCTCGCTCGGACGCCACTGGGAAATCGCCGTCGCCGCCGCCTTCGTCTGCCTTCTCGCCGCGACAATTACCTTCACCGGCGGCCTCTTTGGGCTGCAATACCGCTCCTACTACGTCCAATGGCATGCACCCGCGCTCACCATCACCTGGGTTTTCCAGTTCGTGTTCACGATGTTGACGGCGCTCTATCAGTTCGTCGTCCTTGGCATCCGGCTGTATTTTCCGCTCGGTTTCATTGCGCTCGCTGTCGCCAGTGTCTGGTTTGCGCGCCAGCAACGTTGAGCATTTTGCCTGCCTCTGATAGGACGCGGGCAAATGCTCTCGCAAGTCAGGACCGACTGATGATCCCTCGCTACTCCCGGCCGGAAATGGTGGCCATCTGGTCGCCCGAAACCCGGTTCCGCATCTGGTTCGAGATCGAGGCCTACGCCTGCGACGCATTGGCCGAGCTCGGCGTCATCCCGAAGGAGGCCGCCAAGACCATCTGGGAGAAAGGCGGAGCGGCGAAGTTCGACGTCGACGCCATCGACGAGATCGAGCGGGTCACCAAGCATGACGTCATCGCCTTTCTCACCCATCTTGCCGAATTCGTCGGGCCGGATGCCCGCTTCATCCACCAGGGCATGACATCCTCCGACGTTCTCGACACCTGTTTTGCCGTGCTGCTCACCCGCGCCAGCGACATCCTGCTGGCCGACATTGACGGGCTGCTGGCGGCGCTCAAGCGCCGCGCCTTCGAGCACAAGGACACCATCACCATCGGCCGCAGCCACGGCATCCATGCCGAGCCGACCACCTTCGGCGTCAAGCTGGCGCAGGCCTATGCCGAATTCTCGCGTTGCCGCGAGAGGCTGGTGCATGCACGCGAGGACATCGCCACCTGCGCCATCTCTGGTGCGGTCGGCACCTTCGCCAATATCGACCCTTATGTCGAAGAATACGTGGCCAAGAAACTCGGACTGAAGCCGGAGCCGGTGTCGACGCAGGTGATCCCGCGCGACCGCCACGCGATGTTCTTCGCCACGCTCGGCGTGATCGCCTCGTCGATCGAGCGGCTGGCGATCGAGGTGCGCCATCTGCAGCGCACCGAGGTACTTGAAGCAGAAGAGTACTTTTCACCCGGACAGAAGGGCTCGTCGGCGATGCCGCACAAGCGCAACCCGGTGCTGACCGAGAACCTCACCGGCCTTGCCCGCATGGTGCGCTCCTTCGCATTGCCGGCAATGGAGAATGTGGCGCTGTGGCACGAGCGCGACATCTCGCATTCCTCGGTCGAGCGCATGATCGGGCCCGACGCGACGGTGACGCTCGATTTCGCGCTCTCACGCCTGACCAGCGTCGTCGACAAACTGCTGGTCTACCCCGACAACATGCTGAAGAACATGAACAAATTCCGTGGCCTTGTGCATTCGCAGCGCGTGCTGCTGGCGCTGACGCAAGCCGGTGTTTCGCGCGAGGACGCCTACCGGCTGGTGCAGCGCAACGCCATGAAGGTATGGGAGCAAGGCGCTGATTTTCTTGAGGAACTTTTGGCCGACAAGGATGTTGTCGCAGCCTTGCCCGAGGCCGAGATCCGCGAGAAATTCGACTTGGGCTATCATACCAAGCACGTCGATACGATCTTTAGCCGAGTGTTTGGAGAAGCCTGATGATTTCGTCGGCCGGAGATTTCGATTTCCTCGCCCTGCCCGGGCGCGGCAATTCCGGGCCGGATCATTGGATGTCGCATTGGTGCCGGGTGTTCCCCAATTCGAACCGCGTGCTGCAGGCCGAGTGGGACCGGCCAAAGCCTGAAGACTGGATCGGCCAGGTGGATGCCGCGGTGGCCGCCGCTCCGCGCCGCGTCGTGCTGCTTGCGCATTCGCTGGCGGTGGCGACGGCGGTGAAGTGGGCTGCTGGGGCCAGTCAAGGCCAACTCGACAAGGTCGCGGCGGCATTCCTGGTTGCCGCGACCAATGTCGACGATGCCGATCCCTCATTCGACGCGGTGCGCCCGTTCGCGCCGATGCCGCTGAAGCGCCTGCCCTTCCCGACATTGGTGGTGGCGAGCCGCAGCGACCCACGCGTCACCTTCGACAAGGCGACCGCTTTTGCCGCAGCCTGGGGCGCGGATATCGCCGATGCCGGCGATCTCGGCCATATGGGAAACGAGGCCCGCCTGGGCGTATGGCCAGCGGGCCTGCTCATGCTTGGCCGCTTGCTCGAAAAAGCGAACCTCTAACCTACGCCTTACCGGGAACCGTCCTTATTACCGTGCCCCACGGATCCTCGCGGGTGGTCTCGCTTGCGGCATTGTCCGAGCGCATCTCGACCCAGGCCAAGCCGGAGCGGGCGGGATCGCGGCGACCGGCGCCCGCGCTCTGCCACGCATTTGCGCCAATGTGGTGATGATAGCCGCCGGACGACAGGAACACCGCCGCGCCACCGTACTTTGCCACTGTGTCGAAACCGAACTCCTGATGCCACCATGCTTCGGCTTCTTCCGGCCTGCCGACCCGCAAATGGACGTGGCCGATAATGCTGTTTTCCGGCGCGCCCTGCCAGCCGGTGTCGCCGGCCGGCACCTCGGCAACGACCGACGGAATGTTCAGCCGCTCCGTCGCCATCGCTATCTTGTCACCGTTCCATTTCCAGTCCTGCGGACGGCGGTCGGCATAGATCTCGATGCCGTTGCCTTCCGGATCGGTTAGGTAAAGAGCCTCGCTGACCAGATGATCGGATGCGCCCTCGATGCCGATCTTGCCGGCGATGGCGTGATTGATCCAGCGGCCGAGATCGGCCCGGCTGGGTAGCAGGAAGGCGGTGTGGAAAAGACCGGCGCTGCGCGGGTCATCGGGTTTCGCGGCCGGATCCGCTTCGATGTCGAGCAAAGGGCGATTGACTGCGCCGAGCGTAATCGTGCCGCCGGCGCGGCTCAGTTCCTGCAAACCGACGACTTTGCGATAGTAGGCAGCGAGATTGTCTGCATCGCGCGCCCGCAAGCCGACGCGGGCAACGCTGACCGGGGTCGTCGCGGCAAAAGGCAGTTCGCTCATCAAAGTGCTCCGTTCAGGCGGCGCTCGACAAGCTTCCAACAGAGCAATCCGGCGCCATCAATCATTCTACGCCATGTCCGTGCCAAAATCTCGGAACAGCCATTCTTTCCTGGCGACAGATCGTTGATCGCGATCGTTCACACAAGAGCGCAAGAAGCGAACAGGGTGTTCACAATAGCGAGCAGAACCGGGCTCGTGAGCGGCCGTTTGCGTGTCGCTGTTGAGTTCATACCCGGTTGCACCCGACAGCGCCTCTCGCTACATGCGCGCCATGAAAGTCAGGGAAGCAGATATTCTCATCGTGCCGGGCTACACCAATTCCGGCCCCGATCATTGGCAGAGCCGCTGGCAGTCGAAACTATCGACAGCGCGCCGCGTCGAACAGGCGGAATGGTCGAAGCCGGTGCGCGAGGATTGGACGGCCGGTGTCGCCAAGGCGGTTAACGAGGCCGAGCGGCCGGTCGTCATCGTCGCCCATTCGCTTGGCGTCGCGGCGGTCATTCAAGCATTGCCTCGGTTCGAGAGGCCGGTCGCCGGCGCTTTCTTCGTGGCGCCGCCCGATGTCGCCAATCCAGAGATAAAGCCGAGGCACCTGATGACCTTCGGCCCCTATCCGCGCGACCCGCTGCCGTTTCCGTCGGTGGTGATCGCCAGCCGCAACGACCCGTTCTGCGCCTTCGGCGTCGCCGAGGACATTGCCGGGGCGTGGGGCTCGCTGTTCATCGACGCCGGGGATGCCGGTCATCTCAACGCGGATTCCGGCTTCGGCCCCTGGCCTGAAGGCTCGATGACGTTCGCAAAATTCCTGACGGATCTCTAGAGCGGTTCACCGCTTCACGGAAACGGCGAACCGCTCTATCTCTTTGTTTTGACGCAATTCCGGACGGAAAACCGTTTCACACTTTTCTGGAATTGCTCTAGGAAGCGATCGAATCCCTGACGCTGCTCAGCAGGGTCTTTGCCCCAAGCGAAATCAGCGAATGCTCGGAACCCATCGCCAGCAGCCGGTAACCCATCGACACCACGCGACCGGCGATGGCCGGTTCCATCACATAGATCGCCGCATGCTTGCCGGCTTTGCGGGTGCGCTCGGCGATCGAGGCGACGGTCCCCATCATGCTCTCCAGCGTCGAACTGACGGTGGTGCCCTGCGACCAGGCGATCGAGAAATCCGACGGGCCAAGGAAGATACCGTCGATGCCCGGCGTGTCGAGGATGCCGTCGAGTGCATCAAGCGCGGCCCGCGTTTCGACCATGGCGAACGCCATGGTGCGCTGGTTGCTATCGCGCAGCCAGTCGGCATAGTCGCCCTTGCCATGGCGCGGAAAAGCATAGGTCGGGCCCCAGGAGCGCTCGCCGAGTGGCGGGTATTTCATTGCGGCAGCAAACAGCTTTGCGTCCGCCACCGAATTCACCATCGGGGCGATCACCGCCTCGGCGCCGAAGTCAAGCGCACGGCTGGCCATGTCGAAGCGGCCGACCGGGATGCGTACCAAAGCCGGCTTGTTGGCGGCCAGCACCGGCACAAGCCCGCGCAGCACGCTATCCTCGTGATGCCCACCATGCTGCATATCGAGCGTAACCGCGTCGAACCCTTGCCTGGCCAGTATCTCGACCGTCAAGGCATCCGGCACGCCGGACCATGCGGTGAACAGCGTCTCGTCGGCCGCAAGGCGTGACTTCAGGGACATTGGCGATTTCCTCTTTGCTTGCAGCAATTCAGCCGGAAATGACCGCAAAGGCAAAGAAAAACCGCCCGGTGAGGCCGGGCGGTCGATTGGTCCAGCATTCGAAGAGTATCGATGGGGATCAGGTGTTCTTGATCTGCTCGATCGCCTGCGCCATCAATTCATCCATGGTGCGGCGGATCTGATGGTCCGACTGGTCGATGCCGGCCGCATCGAAATCCTTGCGTATCTTGCGGAAAACGTCGTGATCGCCGGCTTCCTCGATGTCGCTGACGACCACTTCCCTGGCATAAGCGTCGGCATCGGCGCCGGACTTGCCGAGCTTTTCGGCAGCCCACAGGCCGAGCGCTCTGTTGCGGCGTGCCGCAGCCTTGAACCGAAGTTCCTCGTCGAATGCGAATTTGCGCTCAAAGCCCTCTTCGCGGTCTTTCATGCTGCTCATGGCATCCCTCCGTGAAATCCGATTCGTTGTGCCAATATGTGTTGCCGGAGCACAAACCAAAAGGGCGCCGGCCGGTCAATATGCTACATTGCTTGCTGCGCTGCGGCATTTCGGTGCCCGAAAGCGGTTGATTGAAAGGATTTGCCGATTGAGCAAACAGTGCGATTGGGATAGACACCGGCATTGAACCCCACCGTCGCCATCTTATTTTAGGCAGACGGACAGGAACTGGTCGCTTGCCGCCTGCCCGCAAATCCAGAGAAAAATCAGATGAAAAATCGCCGCCGCATTTATGAAGGCAAGGCCAAGATCCTTTATGAGGGACCGGAGCCTGGCACGCTGATCCAGTTCTTCAAGGACGACGCTACCGCTTTCAACAAGAAGAAGCATGAAATCGTCGATGGCAAAGGCGTGCTCAACAACCGCATTTCCGAGCACATCTTCAACCATCTCAACCGGATGGGCATTCCGACCCACTTCATCCGCCGGCTCAACATGCGCGAGCAGTTGATCAAGGAAGTCGAGATCATCCCGCTCGAAGTGGTGGTGCGCAACGTCGCCGCCGGCTCGCTGGCCAAGCGCCTGGGCATCGAGGAAGGCACCGTGCTGCCGCGCTCGATCATCGAATTCTATTACAAGGCCGATGCGCTCGACGATCCGATGGTCTCGGAAGAGCACATCACCGCCTTCGGCTGGGCGAGCCCGCAGGAGATCGACGATGTCATGGCGCTGGCCATTCGCGTCAACGACTTCCTTTCCGGCCTGTTCATGGGTGTCGGCATCCAGCTCGTCGATTTCAAGATCGAATGCGGCCGCCTGTTCGAAGGCGACATGATGCGCATCGTCGTTGCCGACGAGATCTCGCCGGATTCCTGCCGGCTGTGGGACGTGGCGACGCAGGACAAGCTCGACAAGGACCGCTTCCGCCGCGACATGGGCGGGCTGGTCGAGGCTTATCAGGAAGTTGCCCGCCGTCTCGGCATCATGAACGAGAACGAGCCACCGCGTCCGGCCGGGCCGGTGCTCGTCGCATCGACCGACGGTGTCAAAGGTAAGCCGCACTGACGGCTTGCCCGCTCAACAGGTGAACAGGAGCATGTCCAGCGTGATCAAGGCCCGCATTACCGTAACCCTCAAGAACGGCGTGCTAGACCCACAAGGCAAGGCAATCGAGCACGCGCTGTCCGGAATGGGTTTCGGCGGCGTCGGCCAGGTGCGGCAAGGCAAGGTTTTCGACGTCGAATTGGCCGAGAGCGACAGCGCCAAGGCCGAGGCCGATCTGAAAGCCATGTGCGACAAGCTTCTGGCGAATACAGTGATTGAGAATTACGCGGTGGAGATCGCCTGAGGTGAAATCAGCCGTCGTCCTGCTCCCAGGCCTCAATCGCGACCGCGACATGATCGCGGCGCTGACCAAGATTTCCGGCACGCCGCCGGTCACCGTCTGGCAGACCGACACCGAAATTCCCGATGTCGACCTGATCGCCATTCCCGGCGGCTTTTCGTTCGGCGATTATCTGCGCTGCGGCGCCATTGCCGCGCGCATGCCAGTAATGCGGGCTGTGGCCGAAAAGGCGGCCAAGGGCGTCACGGTCATCGGCGTCTGCAACGGCTTCCAAATCCTGGTCGAGGCCGGCTTGCTGCCGGGCGCATTGATGCGCAATACCTCGCTGAAATTCGTCTGCCGTCAGGTGAAGCTGCAGATCGCCAATGCCAACACGATGTTCACCCGCCGCTACCAGCCGGGCCAGATCATCCGGGCGCCGGTGGCGCACCATGACGGCAATTATTTTGCCGATGCCGAAACGCTGGCCCGCCTCGAAGGCGAAGGCCAGGTGGTGTTCCGCTATGCCGAAGGCACCAATCCCAACGGCTCGATCAACGACATTGCCGGCATCGTCAACGGCCGCGGCAACGTGCTCGGCCTGATGCCGCATCCCGAGAACCTGATCGAAGCGGCGCATGGCGGCAGCGACGGCCGGGCGCTGTTCGAAAGCGCGCTGGGCATCGCTGCTTGATGCCTTCAATTTTCCTCCTGGAGCCACGGTCATGAAACTCTATTCGCGGCCGTTGTCGCCCTATTCGTCGATCGTGCGGGCGTTGGCCTACATCAAGAACGTGCCGCTCAAGCTCATTGCACCGCCGCCGGGGTTTCCCATCCCGGAGGCGTTTCGTGCCATCTCGCCGTTGAACCGGATTCCGGTGCTGATCACCGGCTCCGGCGAAACGATCGTCGAATCGGTGGTCATCGCCGAATATCTGGAGGAGCGCTTTCCCGAGCCGGCGCTGCTGCCGAGGGACTCGAAGGACCGGGCGCTGGTGCGCATGTTCGCGCGCATCACCGACCTCGACGTGCTCGCCCCGACGATGAAGCTGTTCGAGCTCCATTTCGTGCCGCAGCGCAACGAGGCGGAGATCAAGGCACAGTTCGCCCGATTGCATCACGGGCTTGCGGCAATCGAGGCCCGCATGGCGCATGGCCCGTTCGCGCTCGGCGACGACATCTCCTTTGCCGATGCGTGGTTGACGCCGACCCGCTTCGTCTTCAACAATTTCAGGACAACGATGGGCCGCCCCGATTTGCTTGACGCCTATCCGAAATTCGATGCCTACGAGCAAATAGCCTTGCAGCATCCGGCGCTGTCGCGCGTCTGGGGTGAGATGACAGACGGTCTGAAGATCTTTCTGTCCGAACTCGAGATGGGCGCCGCTTGAACATGAGACCGACGACCACGCGCCTCGCCGTCGCTACTGCAGCCGGGCTTGTACTCGCCTCCTGCCAGTCAGGCCCGAAGAGCGCGCCGGCGCCGGCGGGCAAGAGTGCGTCACTGCTTGCCATGGAGCAGGTGGCAATAGCTGCCCACAAATGCTGGATCGCCAGCAAGGACCCTGCCTTCAAATCTTACCAGATGGCCAACGAGCTGAATTCGTTCAGCGGCACGCCGCGCTTCCTGCTGGTGCCGGCCAAACATTATGGTGGAAAGCCGTTGCTGGTCGTGCAGGCGCAAGGCAATTCGAGCCGCGTCGACGTGTTCGGCCCATTGATGGCGGAACCGCTCGGCGCCCGCATCGGCTCGGACATTGCCCGCTGGCAGGCGGGCAATCCGGCCTGCGGCGCTGCTGCCTAGCCCAATGGGTCGCGTGCTGCAGATCACCGGTCTGGTCGTCGGCCTGGCCGGGCTCGTCCTGCAGCTCTGCATCACCGTCCCGGCATCAATGGAAGCCGGCCGCGGCTTTGCCGGCTCGCTGGTCTTCTATTTCAGCTTCTTCACCATCCTCACCAACATCGGCGCGGTGCTCGTCCATGCCTCGTTGCTGTCGTCGACGGGTTATGCCTGGTTTCCGGCCTTTTCCGCGCCACGGATGCGGGCGGGCGTAGCCGTCGCCATAACGCTGGTCCTCATCGTTTATGCAACGGTCCTGGCGCAGCTTTGGCAGCCGCAAGGGCTGTTCCTGCTCTGCGATGTGCTCCTGCACTATGTGACGCCGGTGTTGTTCGTGCTGTGGTGGCTTGTGGCAGGCGCCGACGGCTCGACGCGGTGGCGCGACATCTCCTGGTGGATGATCTATCCGATCGCCTATCTGGCCTACGCGCTGCTGCGGGCGCCGATTGCCGGTGAAGTGCCCTACCCGTTCCTCGATCTCGCCAAGAACGGCGCGACCAGCGTCGCCGTCTCGGCTCTGGCCATCACCGGGCTCTTTCTGATGCTGTGCATCGTGGCGGTGCTTGTGGACCACGGTGTCACGCGGATCAGGGCGGCGGGCGTTCATCCGCGATGATGCGCTCCCGCCGCGGCAGCCTTTAGCGTCTTGGCACGGTTCGCGCGGCGCCTGCACGGATCGCCGCAGCAGCTTCGCCAGCGATCCGTGACATGAACTTGCGCGTGAATTGGCCGAGCGGCTTGGCATCTTCGAGCGCCCAGCTCGTCGCGAGATCATCGGTGTTGAATTCGTCGACGATAACCCAGGCTGGGGTAAAGAGGGTGGCGCGGCGGGCCTCGGTCTCAGGAATCTCAACATAGTGCGCGCCAGGTCGTGGCGGCTGGCTCGTGATTGGAAAGAGCAGGGCCTGCTTGCGGCCATTCTTGCCGGCAACGATCAGCATAACGCAAGTCGGCCGCGCCTTGCGTCCGCTTTCCTCGCCCCGGTCATATTCCCTTGCCCACAAATAGGAATAAGAATGATCTGTCCGTGGCCGGGTTCAGTCATCCCGAACATCATCTCGCGCGACTGCGTCGAGGCCGGTTAGAAGCCTGTCGCGTTCCTCGGCCGACAGATCCTCGACGCGGTGTGCCCGTTGCGCGCTGCGACTGGTGATGCGGTCGAACTGCTCTGCCGTCAGGAGAACGAACTTGCGCTTGCCGCGCTTGGTAATGTCAACAGGGCCGCGGAACGCGGCCTCAACAACCTCGCCGGATTTGTTGCCGAGATCTGTGAGGGTGAAACTTGCCACGGTCATCTCCTTCGTTATCCCCAAAATAAGGGAATTAGCTGTTTTCAGCAATACCCCTATTCACTGGAGACGTCGCGAGCGAATGCTGTGAGGGCACGAAGGAGGATGGTATCTCAGTGATGAAGAAGATCGCGTTGGTTCCGATGTCGATATTGACGCTCTCGTCTAACCGCCGATATGCCACGCGACGTTCGAGACGGAGCATCCGGCTGCTCTCAGTCCCAAAACGCCCTCAGCCCCTCACGATGGGCATCGCAACGCGAGATACCGATGTCCTTGAGCTGGTCGTCAGTCATCTCGAGCAGGACCAGCCGGCTGCGCCGGCGATCCATTAACCCGTCGATCCACCTCGCGAAGGATCTGAGCGTACGCACCAGCCGACTGACATAGGTCGGCCTGCCCGGCGGGCGCGCCACCTGCACCTGCAATTCAACTGCCGCGTAGCGGATTGTCTCTATTGTACCCATTTTCTTTCTGCCAAGATTGCAATTGTGCCCTTTTGTACAGCCCGCTTCATATGTATTGACTCTCATTTCGGTGCAATGTAAAAAATTGTCACCATGACAACTTGGCTTCCAGACCTTACAGCCGGCACTGGCCCGCTCTATCAGCGGCTTGCCGATTCCATCGAGACGGACATCGACCGCGGCCTGATCGGTGCAGGGGCAAAGCTGCCGCCGCAGCGCGATTTGGCATACGACATCGGCACGACTGTCGGCACGGTCGGCAGGGCCTATCAATTGCTGCGCGAGCGGGGATTGGTCAGCGGCGAGGTCGGCCGCGGAACCTATGTTATCGCTCAACAGTCGGAGAGCGCAAAGCCGGATTTCCTGGGGCCGGTCGAACAAGGCACGCGCTATATGGATGCGCCCGGCGACAAACTGCGCTTCGATAGCACGGCCGCACCGGATGTCGGCCAGGGTGCCATCGTCGCTGACGTGTTGACACGCACGGCGCAAGACCATCCGCATGAGATTTCAAGCTATACTCGTGATTTCCCGGACCGCTGGTTCGAAGCCGGCAGGCGCTGGCTGTCGCGCAATTCCTATCGCCCGGCGGCGGATGCAATCGTTCCCACGCTCGGCACCCACGCCGCGGTGATGGCAACCATTGCGGGGCTCACCGCCCCCGGCGACTATGTCGTCTTCGAACACCTCACCTATTCGCAGATCTCCCGCAGTGCCGGCCTGATCGGTCGCCGGACCGCGCTGGTGGCGGCTGATGACGAGGGCATCGATCCCGAGGATTTCGAGCGCGTCTGCGCACAAAAGCATCCGAAGATGATGTTTTTGATGCCGACGGCCAAGAACCCGACGCTGACAACGCTGTCTGCCGCGCGCCGCGAGGCAATCGCGCGTATCGCCCGTCAATATAACGTCGTCCTGATCGAGGACGATCTCTACGGCGGACTGACCGACGACCCGACACCTTTATTGGCCGAATATGCTCCCGAACGGACCATCGTTGCCGGCGGCCTCTCGAAATCGGTCGCGGCGGGTGTTCGCGGCGGGTGGCTCGCTTGCCCGCCGGCCTATCGTCACCGCATCCGGGTCGCCCACAAGATGATGACGGGCGGCCTGCCCTTTCTGCTGGCGGAGGTGGGCAGCCGGCTGGTGCTGTCCGGTCAGGCCGCTGAGATGCGCAAACGCAGCATTGCCGAGATCGGTGCACGCATCGCGATCGTGCGCGAGACACTCGACGGCTTCGAGTTCAAGGCGCTGGATAATGTGCCGTTCGTCTGGCTCACCTTGCCCGACCCATGGCTTTCCGGCACTTTCAAGCAGGCTTGCCTCGAACATGGCGTGCTCATCGACGACGAGGACGAGTTCAAGGCGGGACGTTCCGACCAGGCCTTTCACGGCGTGCGGTTTGGCATCTCGCAGCCGCGACAGCGGGACGATATTGCGCACGGCGTCGCAGTGATCCGGCGGCTTCTGGACGAAGGCCGCGCCGGCTACGACAGCTTTTCCTGAACCGGCTTGAAACCGGCGGGTCGAGTGGCGATCTCTCGCTACTTGCGGCCAGTTGTTGCTTTCCGTCGTTTTAGTCATCCGACGGGGTGTATCGGCTGCAAAGCTTGCGATAAGACGGGACTCGATCCCAAGGACATAAATTGCCGATCATGACCATTTCCAATTCCGTGCCGATCACTCCGGAACTCATTGCCGCGCACGGGCTGAAGCCCGACGAGTACCAGCGCATCCTCGACCTCGTCGGGCGCGAACCGAGCTTTACCGAACTCGGTATTTTTTCGGCGATGTGGAACGAGCATTGTTCCTACAAATCCTCGAAGAAGTGGCTGCGCACGCTGCCGACCACCGGGCCGCAAGTCATCCAGGGCCCGGGCGAGAATGCCGGCGTGGTCGATATCGGCGACGGCGACTGCGTCGTCTTCAAGATGGAGAGCCACAACCACCCCTCCTACATCGAGCCCTATCAGGGTGCCGCGACCGGCGTCGGCGGCATCCTGCGCGATGTCTTCACCATGGGCGCGCGACCGATCGCGGCGATGAACGCGCTGCGCTTCGGCGCGCCGGACCACCCCAAAACCAGGCATCTGGTTGCCGGCGTCGTTTCCGGCGTCGGTGGCTACGGCAATTCCTTCGGCGTGCCGACGGTCGGCGGCGAGGTCAATTTCGACGCCCGCTACAACGGCAATATCCTGGTCAATGCGTTTGCCGCGGGCCTCGCGAAGACGGACGCAATCTTTCTGTCCGAGGCCAAGGGCGTCGGCCTGCCGGTCGTCTATCTCGGCGCCAAGACCGGGCGCGACGGCGTCGGCGGCGCCACCATGGCCTCGGCAGAGTTCGACGACAAGATCGACGAGAAGCGGCCCACGGTCCAGGTTGGCGATCCCTTCACCGAAAAATGCCTGCTCGAAGCCTGCCTCGAACTGATGGCGTCCGGCGCCGTTATCGCCATCCAGGACATGGGTGCCGCCGGCCTCACCTGCTCGGCGGTCGAGATGGGCGCCAAGGGCGACCTCGGCATCGAGCTCGATCTCGACAAGGTGCCGGTGCGTGAAGAGCGCATGAGCGCCTATGAGATGATGCTTTCGGAGAGCCAGGAGCGCATGCTGATGGTGCTGCGCCCCGAAAAGGAAAAACAGGCCGAGGCGATCTTCCACAAATGGGGCCTTGATTTTGCCATCGTCGGCAAGACCACCGACGATCTGCGCTTCCGCGTGCTGCATCAGGGCGACGAGGTTGCCAATCTGCCGATCAAGGATCTCGGCGACCAGGCGCCGGAATATGACCGTCCCTGGGTCGAGCCGAAGAAGCCGGCGCCGCTGGCCGGCGATGCACCGCGAACCGATGTGGCCGACGCACTGCTCAAGCTGCTGGGCGGACCGGACCTTTCCTCGCGCCGCTGGGTGTGGGAGCAGTACGACACGCTGATCCAGGGCAATTCCCTGCAGCTTCCCGGCGGCGACGCCGGTGTCGTGCGCGTCGACGGTCATCCGACCAAGGCGCTCGCCTTCTCCTCCGACGTGACGCCGCGCTATTGCGAGGCCGACCCTTACGAGGGCGGCAAGCAGGCGGTTGCCGAATGCTGGCGCAATCTTACCGCCACCGGCGCTCTGCCGCTCGCGGCCACCGACAATCTCAATTTCGGCAATCCGGAACGGCCGGAGATCATGGGCCAGCTGGTTGGTGCCGTGAAAGGCATCGGCGATGCCTGCCGGGCGCTTGGCTTCCCGATCGTCTCCGGCAACGTCTCGCTCTACAATGAGACCAACGGCCAAGGCATCCTGCCGACACCGACCATTGGCGGCGTCGGATTGATTGCCGACTGGTCGAAGATGGTACGGATCGGTTTTGCCGCCGAAGGCCAGATGATCGTGCTGGTCGGCGCGCCGAGCATGTGGGGAACGCATCTTGGCCAGTCCGCCTATATGCGCGACATTCATGGCCGCGCCGACGGCCCGCCGCCGCCGGTCGATCTCGGCCACGAGAAGCGGGTCGGCGACCATGTGCGGGCACTGATCGCCTCCGGTGTCGTTACCGCGGCGCATGACGTTTCCGACGGCGGCATCGCGGTGGCGCTGGCCGAGATGGCGATGGCCTCAGGCATCGGTGCGACCATCCCCGGCCTGATCGGTACAGATCCGATCCCGGTCTGGTTCGGCGAGGACCAGGGCCGTTATCTGCTGACGCTGTCGATCGACCCGCAGAGCGAGCAATGGGACGCCATTCGCGAACAGCAAAACAAGCTCGGCGTTTTTGCGCCGTGGATCGGCTCGACCGGCGGCAGCGAACTGAAGCTGGGCGAGGCGCGTGCGATACCGGTCAGCGAATTGACGGCCGCCCACGAATCCTGGTTCCCTCGCTTCATGGCAAATGAGGTCGTGGACCCGTGATGTGATCGAGTGGGCCCCTTTCCCTGTGGTTCATCCGCCATTTCGACCATATCTATGAGATCACGACCTGAACAAGGAATCCTCACATGGCAATGGACGCCCACGACATCGAACGGCTGATCAAGGAAGGCATTCCGGACGCCAAGGTGACGATTCGCGACCTGGCCGGCGACGGCGACCATTATGCGGCTGAGGTGGTGGCCGAAAGCTTTCGTGGCAAAAGCCGCGTCCAGCAGCACCAGATGGTCTATGACGCGCTGAAGGGCAACATGGGCGGCGTACTGCACGCGCTTGCACTGCAGACCAGCGTGCCGGACTGAGCTCTCTTGCAGTTACCGGCTCGCAAGCTTCTTACCGGTCACGGCAATGATCGGCCCCGCCGGATACTTTCCACCAACAATCATCCGCTCGCCGTTCGACAGCGCCGAAACGGCCCCGTCGAAGAAAAGCGCGTTGGGACAATCGAGCGCGTCTCGAAACAGTCGTGCGAAGCTGCCGAGGCTGACTTCAGAGCGTGAGATCGCCAGCACGACGGTGTTTTCGTCACGCACGCCGACTCCGTTGCGGATATAGCGCGACGTGCTGTTCTGCTCGAAACGGGGATGAAGCCCGCCGTCGATCACCAGCATCGGGCCGGATTGCGTGGCGAACATCACGTCCGGCCTGGCGGCGGTATAGGCGTTCGTCTCCATGACCGCCGCCTTGCCGTCCTTGCGGACCAGGAATACGCCATTCGGTTTCAGGAAGAAATTGCCTCCGCTGTCGGCGACGTTGATCGGCGCCTTCTCCTGGCCGTCTTCAACGAGAAGGCCGACTGGGGTCAGGTCTTGGTGGTACATGCCGGCGTTCGTGGCGAGCAGCACCGTCCGGCCCTGATCCGCCATCGCCTTGTCGAATTTGTCCAGTGAACCGAAAGCCTTGCCGTCGAGGCCTGTGTGGAACACACCGACGTCATAGCGGCGCAGATCGATCTCGCAGGCGACATAGGCGACCGCCTCGAAGCTCGCATCGCGGCACGGCGCCGGCAATTCACCGCCGACGACCAGCGTTGGCTGTCTCGGCGACGTGGCCCACCAGATCAAGACCAATGCGGCGACCAGAACGGCGAGGAGGAACCCGGCGAGATATCGTCTTTTCATCGCGCCTCGGGAAAGATGGTGGCCAACGCTCTTGGCCCAAGATCAGACGTTCCTTTGCGCCATTTGCATGGCAAGGCGGCAAACATCTTGTTTCGCGCAACCCATGGGTTTATTTGAAGGGTAATGTTCGAGCCTGACTCCCACAGGCATGAAAGGGTATTCCATGAGCGGCATCAACGACTACATCGACAATGAAGTGAAGGGCAACGACGTCGTTCTCTTCATGAAGGGCACGCCCGGCTTCCCGCAATGCGGATTTTCCGGCCAGGTCGTGCAGATCCTCGACTATATCGGCGCCGACTATAAGGGCGTCGACGTGCTGACGTCGGCCGAGCTGCGGCAAGGCATCAAGGACTATTCAAACTGGCCGACCATCCCGCAGCTCTACGTCAAGGGCGAGTTCGTCGGCGGCTGCGACATCATCCGCGAGATGTTCCAGGCGGGCGAACTGCAGACCTTCCTCGTCGAAAAGGGCGTCAGCGTCAAAGGCGCCGCCTGACTTCTGTTTCTGCGTATGACCTTCCGCCTGCGATTTTCGGGGGTCATGCGCTAAGCGCCGGGGCAGCCCCACCTTGGCAAAAAGTTCTGCCCATTATCGGGCAATCAACGAATGGATGCGTCGGCCAGCCGGCGCATTTTCGTTTGAGGATCGGACTGGCCGTGGATCAGCAAGCACAAGCGCAGCAAAAGGCAAGCACCTTGCCTATTCCGCGCTGGGAATTCATTGCGCTGTGCGCGGCGCTGATGGCGCTCAATTCGCTGGCCATCGACATTATTTTGCCGGCGCTGCAGCAGATCGGCGCTTCGCTTGGCATCGAAAATGAAAACCACCGGCAATATGTTGTCACCGCCTATATCCTTGGCTTTGGCGGCGGACAGCTGTTCTTCGGGCCGATCTCGGACCGCTTCGGGCGCCGCGCGCCGCTTGTCGCAGGGCTGGTGATCTACGTCCTGGCGGCCGGCGCTGCGGCAATCGCCCCGTCATTCACCACGCTTCTGCTATGCCGGGCCGTGCAAGGCATCGGTGCGGCGGCGACGCGCGTCATTGCCGTCTCGATCGTGCGCGATACGTTCGACGGAAGGCGCATGGCCGAAGTCATGTCCTTGATCTTCATGGTGTTCATGGCCATTCCGGTGGTGGCGCCCGGTATCGGCCAGTTCATCATGCTGTTTGCGACCTGGCATGTGATCTTCGTCACCATGGCAGCCGGCGCGCTGATCGTGTCCGCCTGGTCGCTGCTGCGCCTGCCCGAGACACTACACCCCGAATATCGCCGGCCGCTGACGCTGTCCTCCATCATCGGCGGCTTCCGCATCGTTCTCACCAACCGCATCGCGCTCTGCTACGCCTTCGCCAGCACCTTCATCTTCGGCGCCATGTTCGGCTTCATCGCCTCGGCCCAGCAGATCTATGTCAGCGTGTTCAATGTCGGCGAGATGTTCCCCGTCATCTTCGCGGGGGTTGCCGGCGTGCTTGCTTTTTCGAACTACCTCAACTCGCGCCTCGTCGGCCGCATCGGCATGCGCCGTCTGTCGCAAAGCGCGCTGCTGCTGTTTCTGGCCATCAGCCTTGCCTGGCTGGTCGTTTCCATCGAAATAAAGATGCCGCTCTGGCTCTTCATTACCTTCTTTGCCTGCGCCATGGTCCCGTTCGGCGCGCTCGGCGCGAACTTCAACGCGCTCGCCATGGAGCCACTGGGGCACCTGGCCGGCACTGCGTCGTCGATCCTCGGGTTCATGCAGACATTTCTTGGCGGCATACTCGGCACGCTGATCGGCCAAGCCTTCAACGGCACGGTGACGCCGCTGGCCGCCGGATTCTGCAGCGTGTCCGTGGCGGCGCTGCTGATGATCCTGCTGGCCGAGCGCGGCAGACTGTTCCAGCCGCATAACCCGCCGGTCTAATGCACATTGCGCGTGCGCCTAGGATGCACCCTCACTGACCGCGGTGAAGCGAGGGAACAGCGTACGTCCTGCGATTGCTCCACCCATACTGTCCGAAACGGGCAGTGGAAGAGCCTTGTCGAGCGCCTCGAGGACGGAAGCCACGAAGGCCCGGTTGAGCGGACCATCGTCCCCTAGATGGGAGAAAGTGGCGCGCGGCTTGCCAATAAGCGTGCCGTTTCGGCGAATTGAGAACTGCAGCGTCAGGGTCATGCCCGCGCTTCCGCGCGGCGGCTTCCAACAGGCGAAGATCGCGGAGAACATCTCGTCTATGGTGTCGACGGAGTCGGGACTGCGACATGCGCGTTCCCCAGCTCTTGTTTCATGGACACCGGCAACCAAGGCAAGGGCAAAGGCCGTTGCAACAATTGCGGACCGAGGTTTCATTCGAGATCTCCGGTTTCGCACAAGATTGGACAACTTTGGCAGCGAAGAGCTATTCCGCCCAGAGCTCACGGCGCAGCTCCCGCCAGCTCTCCCGGTCCGGTGCGACCAGCAGGCCACCCCCGACATGCGACGGCAGATAGGCGCTGCCGTCGAAGCGCGCGGCATGGCCGCCGGCCTCCGCATGGATCAGCACGCCGGCCAAGTGGTCCCAAGGCATCAGCTTGTTGTAGACGACGAAATGGCCGTGGCCGCTGGCCAGCAGGCGGTATTCATGGGCGGCGCAGCGATAATTGAACTGCGATAGCGACTTGGTCTGGTTGCGCGCCAAACGTGAGCGGTCCGGCTCGGGCACATAGTGCCATGAGACCGCACCGGTCATTTCCGACATCGGCGCCGGTTTGGCGACATGGACCTTTTCCAGATCGCCATGGGCATGGCGGATATGGCTGCCGGCGCCACTAACGCCGATCAGCCAATCCTTGCCGACGGGATCGTGAATGATGCCGGCGACCGTCTCGCCCTTGATCACGACGCCAAGCATGACGCCGAACAGCGGCACGCCGGAGGCGAAGTTGAAGGTGCCGTCGACCGGGTCGATGACGAAGGCGAGTTCGGCATCGCCGAGACCGTCGAGCAGCGTCGGGTCGTCGGAGCAGGCCTCCTCGCCGACGATCATTGCGTGGGGATAACGCTGGCGCAGCCTGGCGGTGATGAGCCGTTCGGCATTGACGTCGGCCTCGGTGACGAGATCTGCGGCCGAGGTCTTGCGACGGACGTCGCCCTCGCTCAACCGGCGAAAGCGTGGCATGATCTCGGCGACGGCGGCTTCCGACAGAAGGTCGGCAAGCCAGTCGATCGCGCTATCGTCAAATGTCATCGGGACGCCTGGTGGTGAGGGTTTCGTTGAGGGCGGCGAAATCGAACAGCTTCCTGTCGAGCAGATGCGAACGCCGCACATTGGTCATGGCGTGGATCATCGTGTCCTTGCGGCCGGGCATGCGCTTCTCGATGTCGTCGAGCATCGCCTTCATGGCGTTGCGCTGCAGGCCTTCCTGGCTACCGCACAGATCGCACGGAATGATCGGGAATTTCATGGCGCCGGCGAATTTCTCGAGATCGGCTTCCGCACAATAGGCGAGCGGCCGCAGCACCATGACATCGCCTTCGTCATTGAGCAGCTTCGGCGGCATGGCGGCCAGGCGCCCGCCATGGAACAGGTTCATGAAGAAGGTTTCCAGTATGTCCTCGCGGTGGTGGCCGAGCACCAGCGCCGAGCAGCCCTCCTCGCGGGCAATGCGATAGAGATGGCCGCGCCGTAGCCGCGAGCACAGCGAGCAATAGGTGCTGCCCTCGGCCAGCTTGTCGGTGACCACCGAATAGGTGTCCTGATATTCGATGCGATGCGGAATGGCATATCTATCGAGATAATCGGGCAATATGTGCTTGGGAAAGTTCGGCTGGCCCTGGTCGAGATTGCAGGCCAACAGCTCGACCGGCAGCAGCCCGCGCCATTTGAGATCGAGCAGAACGGCAAGCAGGCCGTAGGAATCCTTGCCGCCCGACAGAGCGACCAGCCAACGGTCGCCGGGCCTCACCATGGAGAAATCGTCGATCGCCTGGCGGGCAAGCCGCAACAGCCGTTTGCGCAGCTTGTTGAACTCGACGGAGGACGGCACATCGGCAAACAGAGGATGAAAGCCGCCTTCGGCGTCGGCGACCGGTTCGAGCGTTTCGGCGTCTGGCTGCATGTTCACGGCGCGTCGGCCCCAAGATCCTGTTGCCGCCCGCAGTAGCGCATCGGACCGAAAATCGAAATCGATTTCGGAATCACGCCGCGGAAAAGGAACGAAAAAGAAAAGGCCGCCTCGACGGGCGGCCTTCGATTGTATCGCGACGAACGCGCCGATCAGCGCGAATAGAACTCGACGACCAGGTTCGGTTCCATCTGCACGGCAAACGGAACGTCCGCCAGGCCGGGGATGCGCGTGAAAGCCGCGGTCATCTTGTTGTGATCGGCCTCGATGTAATCGGGCACGTCGCGCTCGGCCAGGCCCACCGATTCCAGCACAATGACCAGCTGCTTCGACTTCTCGCGCACTTCGATGACATCGCCCGGCTTGCAGCGGTACGAGCCGATGTTGACGCGCTTGCCGTTGACGTTGACGTGGCCATGATTGACGAACTGGCGCGCCGCAAAGATGGTCGGCACGAACTTGGCGCGGTAGACGACTGCGTCGAGGCGCGATTCGAGCAGGCCGATCAGGTTCTCCGAGGTGTCGCCCTTGCGGCGGTCCGCCTCTTCATAGACCTTGCGGAACTGCTTTTCCGAAACGTCGCCATAGTGGCCCTTCAGCTTCTGCTTGGCGCGCAGCTGCAGGCCGAAATCGGAAAGCTTGCCCTTGCGGCGCTGGCCGTGCTGGCCGGGGCCGTATTCACGCTTGTTGACCGGGGACTTCGGGCGGCCCCAGATGTTTTCGCCAAGACGGCGGTCGATCTTGTACTTCGCGGATTCGCGCTTGCTCATCGCATTCCCTTTCAAAACAATGCACCCGGAACCTCATGGTCCGGGTGAAGGAAACGCGCCCTCCTCTGGCCTCCGTTTTCGAGACCTGACAGGGTTTTCCACGCAACGCGACGGAAAACCCACGGGACACGTCATTTCAAACAAGACATAAGGAAAGTAAAACCGGCTTCCCAAACGTCTTGCACACATAAAGAAAACCACCGGGCATTGCGGCCCGGTGTTGGTGGGCTGGTTAAACGGAGATTTAACCGCTGTCAAGCTTCTGGCTGGCGCGAATCGCCGAACCGGATAGTGTTACGGTTGTAGAACGTGCCGGATGTGGCGGGAGGTTGCGCCAGCGGCATCAGGAAGGGACTGAAGTCAGAGGAGCTGGAATTCGCATGAAGAAGTTCTTCCTTACGTTGGTAGGAGCCGCGGTGATGGCCGGCACGATGGCGGTCGCGCCCGAGCCGGCGCAGGCCCGGCATTGGCATGGGCACAGGCATCACCAGGTCTGCCGCATCGTGGTCAAGAAGAAGGTGGTGTGGCGCCACGGTCATCGCAAGGTTATCCGCTACAAAGTGCGGCGCTGCGGGTGGGGCTGGAACTGGTAATTTTCGTCCTCGCCCGTTGAGACTTCATGGCCCGCGGCTCAGCCGCGGGCCTTTTATCGACCGGCACCCGCCGCCAGAATGGTCAGTCGATCAGTGTTTCGACTTCTTTTCCGGCAGGCCCTTGCGCCTGGTCTCGGCGAACTCCTCGAGCTGTTTTTCGCTCATGGATTTATACATTCCCTTCGACGCGCCTTTGAGCGCGCCCTTCTTGGTCTCGCCGCGCTTGGCTGACAATGCCGCGCCGGCCGCTTTCTGCTGGGCTTTTGAGGTGGCTGGCATGATGGTTTCTCCCGTTTCCGATGAGAGGAAAACGCATTGTCTGGTGTGATGTTCCCAAAGCGAAAATTGCTTGCGGTCAGGATATCGCCAAGCCAAATCCCTGCATCAGCCGGCGCGTCGGAAAATCGGCGCTGTTCGAGGTGAAGAATGCGAGGTCGGCGCCTTCCGGCAGTGCCTCTCTGCGATAACCGGCCTCGGTATCGGCAAGCAGCGAGAGCGCGCGGCGTGCGATCGCCTCGGCCGGGTCGAGCCAGTCGACCGGCCACGGTGCTGTCTTGCGCATGCGGTTGGCCAAAAACGGATAATGGGTGCAGGCAAGCACGATGATGTCGGTGCGCAGCCCGTCATGCTCGACGAAGCACGGCGCGATCTCTGCGCGCACGGCGTCCTCGTCGACAAAACCATCGCGCATATAGGCTTCGGCCAATCCCGCCAGCCTGTCGCTGCCGACCAGGCGGACATGGCATTTCTGCGCCCATTTGCTGATCAGGTCGCGCGTGTACTGGCGCTTGACGGTGCCGGGCGTCGCCAGCACCGAAACCAGGCCTGAGCGCGTGCGTTCCGCCGCCGGCTTGATGGCCGGCACGGTGCCGACGAAAGGGTGGCCGGGAAACCTCTCGCGCAACGCATCTATGACCAGTGTCGAGGCGGTGTTGCAGGCGATGACCGAAATGGCCGGCGAAAACCGGTCGAGCAGCCTGGCGAACAACTCCAGGATATGTGTTCTCAGCGCCGGTTCCTCCCAGGCGCCGAAGGGGAACGCCGCGTCGTCGGCGACATAGATGAAGCGGCGGTCAGGCATCAGCACGCGCGCCTCACGCAGCACGGTGAGGCCGCCAATGCCGGAATCGAACATCAGGATCGGACGGGCGCTTGATGGATCGGTCATCGTCATTGAATTCACTAAGGGCTGGGATCACGTGGGCTCGAAAGAGAGAAGGCGGGCCCATCCTTTGCGTCGGCGATGGCTTTATCTCTGACGCTTCTATCTGGAACCATCATGGCCTTGATGCGGCGAGACGGTCACACAAGGCCGCGCTTGCCGAAGCCGCCGGCCCGCGGCCGGCCGTTCGCCGGAGATGCAGGTTGAGATGCAGGTTGGTTCGACGGCACCGGTGCGGCGCGCATGGCGTAGGCCGCAGCCTGGGCCGTCGCGCCGGCGGCTGACTCTGAATGGAGCGCCGCGGTGCCGCGCAGCGGCCCGGGCGGGTCGAAATCGTCGAAGCTCAGGGATGACGCCATATCCGCAGAGCCACCGCCCGCCGGCTTGCCCGCCAAGATGACGGCCCACAGCCCGACAAGAGCTAATCCCAACAGGTTAAGGCCGGAATGCGAATCTTCGCCGTCGAATTTCACGACAAGAACAGTGCCGGCCTGCAGGATCGCAAACAGCGTCGAGAACACGATATACGACCAAAGGATCCAACCCGACCCTTGCGCGTCGCGGCTTCGACGCCAGGCGAAATTCGCGCGTAACAGAACGATCACCAGCGAGGCGACGAGAACGGCTGCGGCCAGCCCTTCCCTGGAAGGTCCGGGCTTTGAATTGGCCAAACCCTCGATGCCGATGGTCAGCACGACGCACAGCACAACGGTCACGATTTCCGCAACCAGCAAGGCCGCGGAATAGAAAAAAAAGCGAAGACGCCCGATATTTGAATTGAACATCGAAAGGATCCATCGTTTTCCAGACAATGGATCACACCAAATAACATTCGGTTACTGGTGAGGTATGGGCAGTTCCGAGGCTAGTCTTTGTCTTTCGCCCTCGCAGCGCGTGCCGCGGCCGCCGGGAGCCGCCTTGGATCGTCGCCGGGCGATCCGTCGCCGCGCGGCATGGCCGGCGAGAACCTGTCCAGCGATGATATTATGCCGCGCAGCACCTTAAGCTCCGGCTCGGCAAAGCCGGCGCGGGTCAGCACTGCACGCAAATTGTCGACCATCTTCGGCTTCTTCGCTGCCGGGCGGAAATAGCCGCGCGCCTCCAGTGCACCTTCCAGATACGCAAACAGGCCGTGCAATTCTTCCTTGGCAGCCGGCGGCATTTCGGGGCCGGAGAAGTTGGTCCTGGTCTCGTCTTCCAGGCCGGACTTCATCCATTCATAGGACATCAGCAGGGCCGCCTGGGCGATGTTGAGCGAGGAGAAGGCTGGATCGACGGGGAAGGTGACGATCTCGTCGGCAAGGCCGACCTCGTCATTATAGAGGCCGAAGCGCTCGCGGCCGAACAGGATGCCGGTGCGCTGGCCGGCCCGCTGCCGCGCCCGCAGCGCCCTGCCCGCCTCGACCGGACCGCGCACCGGCTTGAAATTGTCGCGCGCGCGCGCCGTGGTGGCGAAGACGAAGTTCAAATCGGCAACCGCCGAGGCCAGGTCATCGAATACCTTGACGGCATCGATGACGTGGTCGGCGCGGCTTGCGGCGGCACGCGCCTTCTCGCTCGGCCAGCCGTCGCGCGGATTGACGAGCCGCAGCTCGGAAAGGCCGAAATTGGCCATGGCGCGTGCAACCATGCCGATATTCTCGCCGAGCTGCGGCTCGACCAGGATGATCGCCGGTCCGGACGCTGGAGTTCCGGAGGCAAGAGGGGTTTCGGGATCCTGGGTAGCGGCCATGGTTGTCAGTGAACTGCTGTTTGCGGCATTTCGCAGTCCCCTGCCACATTTGGCGGCGAAAATGAAGCTTTCGCAAGGAATGCCGACACTACGGCGCGGTTCGCCGTTTGCGCGGCCAAAAAGCCTTTGATATACGGGCCGCATCCCAGGGCCGGCAGCCGTGCGGGCAAGGCCGTTCCGTTCCCCAAAAGCGAGGCATTCTTTCCATGGCGAAGATCAAGGTGGCGAACCCGGTCGTCGAACTCGACGGCGACGAGATGACCCGCATCATCTGGCAGTTCATCAAGGACAAGCTGATCCACCCTTATCTCGACCTCAAGCTCGAATATTACGACCTCGGCATCGAGCACCGCGACGCCACCAACGACCAGGTGACCATCGATTCGGCCAACGCCATCAAGAAATACGGCGTCGGCGTGAAATGCGCGACGATCACGCCCGACGAGCAGCGCGTCGAGGAATTCAAGCTGAAGAAGATGTGGAAGTCGCCGAACGGCACCATCCGCAACATCCTCGGCGGCACCATCTTTCGCGAGCCGATCATCATGAAGAACGTGCCGCGGCTGGTGCCCGGCTGGACCAAGCCGATCATCGTCGGCCGCCACGCCTTCGGCGACCAGTACCGCGCCACCGACTTCCGCTTCCCCGGCAAGGGCAAGCTGACGATCAAATTCGTCGGCGAGGACGGCCAGGTGATCGAGCACGACGTCTTCGACGCACCTGGCGCCGGCGTCGCCATGGCCATGTACAATCTCGACGAATCGATCCGCGAATTCGCCCGCGCCTCCCTGAACTACGGCCTGCTGCGCAATTACCCCGTCTACCTCTCGACCAAGAACACCATCCTCAAAGCCTATGACGGACGCTTCAAGGACATCTTCCAGGAGGTCTACGAGGCGGAGTTCGAAGCAGAATTCAAAGCGAAGAAACTCTGGTACGAGCACCGGCTGATCGACGACATGGTGGCCTCGAGCCTGAAATGGTCGGGTGGCTATGTCTGGGCCTGCAAGAATTATGACGGCGACGTGCAGTCCGACACGGTGGCGCAAGGCTTCGGCTCGCTCGGCCTGATGACCTCGGTGCTGATGACGCCGGACGGCAAGACCGTCGAGGCGGAAGCCGCGCACGGCACCGTCACCCGCCACTATCGCCAGCACCAGAAGCGCGAGGAGACCTCGACCAATTCGATCGCCTCGATCTTTGCCTGGACGCGCGGCCTCGCGCATCGCGCCAAGCTCGACGACAATGCCGAACTGAAGCGCTTTGCCGAGACCCTGGAAAAGGTCTGCATCCAGACGGTCGAGTCCGGCTTCATGACCAAGGACCTGTCGCTGCTGATCGGCCCCGACCAGCCATGGCTTTCGACCACCGGCTTCCTCGACAAGATCGACGAGAATTTGCAGAAAGCGATGGCCTGAGCCCAACCGGCATGGGCAAGCCCGTCGTCTACGGCGCGGACTACAGCGTCTATGTGCGCATCGTGCAGCTGGTGCTGGAGGAAAAGGGTGTCGGCTACGAGCTCGTGCCCGTCGACGTCTTTGCCGCAGACGGCATTCCCGGCTGGTACTTCGAGCACCAGCCGTTCGGCCGCATCCCGGCCTTCGAGCATGACGGCTTTCGCCTCTACGAGACCGGCGCGATTGCCCGCTATGTCGACGAAGCCTTTGGCGGCCCGGCGCTGCAACCGGTCGAAGCCCGGCCTCGAGCACGCCTGAACCAGATCACCGGCCTGCTCGACGCCTACGCCTACAGGACCATGGTCTGGGATGTCGCTGTCGAGCGGCTGGAAAAAACGCCGCCCGACGAAGCCCTGATCGCCAACGGGTTGCGGCAGGCAAGAACGGCATTTCAGGCGCTCTCTTCGCTGAAAGCCGAAGGGCCTTGGCTGTTGGGACCGGACCTGACGCTGGCCGACCTGCACGCCGCACCGATCATCGGCTATTTCGTCAAGGTCGCCGAGGGACAAGCCCTGCTGGCCGAGTTTGCCGAGATTCGGGATTGGTATGCGCGCATCACTCAACGCGCGAGTTTTGCGAAAACCGAAAAGGCAGGGTGACAAAGATACGAGAGGCCGAGGGACAGCACCCCCCTCTGTCCTGCCGGACATCTCCCCCTCAAGGGGGGAGATTGGCAGGTTCATTGCCCCGCTTTTCTTCAATCATTGACAAGTGGCGAAGGCAATCGTGACATCCAATCTCCCCCCTTGAGGGGGAGATGTCCGGCAGGACAGAGGGGGGTGCTGTCCCGCCGAGGCTGGCGACAAATTCTCCCAGATCCTTGCCTTCTCTGCCTCGCAAGCCGCTCAATCGGGAAGGTAGATCTCCGCCTTCATGAAGGTCTTCGCACGGCCTGTGATCAGCACGCGATCTCCGGCCAGTTTGCATAGCAAATGCCCGCCGCGCTGCGAGCATTGGAATGCCGACAGATGCGTCTTGCCGAGTTTTTCAGACCAATAAGGCACCAGCGTCGCATGAATGGAGCCGGTTACCGGATCCTCGGGAATGCCCGCCCCGGGCACAAAGTAACGGGAGACGAAATCGTGGGCTCGCCCAGGCGCGGTAATAACCAGGCCGAGAGGATGAAAACGTCCGATCCTGAGCAGATCGGGAACGAAAGATCGCACGGTTGTCTCGTCGGCAAGCTCGACAAACAGGTTCTCGAAATTGCGGAAGCTCGCAACCGGCCGCTGAGGCAATATCGCTTGCAGCGCCGAGTTCAGCTCTTCCTCGACGGGCTGCGGCGGAAAACAAGGCAGATCGAGCTGATAGCCCCCTTCCCACCGGGAAACCCGCAGCTCGCCGACCCGGGTGGCGAAGGCCATTTCGCCCTGACCATTGTATTCCGTAGCCAGCACATGGGCGGCCGCAAGAGTGGCGTGGCCGCAGAAGTCGACTTCGTGGACCGGCGTGAACCAGCGCAAATCCCAACCTTTGCCATTCGGCCGCACAAACGCGGTTTCAGCAAGATTGTTTTCGTTGGCGATGGCCTGCATTACCTGCTCCGACAGCCATTCCTCTAAAAGGAGAACGGCGGCAGGGTTACCCTGGAAGGCCCGTTCGGCAAAGGCATCGACCTGATACATCGTCAGCGTCGGCATATCGGCCCTCAAAGATATCCGCTGGGCGGCGCGCCGTTTCGGCCGTGCCGCTCCCGGTGCAGGTTCACGCCGCTTCGAGAGCCGCCTTCACCGCAGCGATCGCGTCTTCGGCCTTCGAGGCGTCCGGGCCGCCGGCCTGAGCCATATCGGGTCGCCCGCCGCCGCCCTGCCCCCCCAATGCCGCGGACGCGACGCGCACCAGATCGATGGCGTTGAAGCGGCCGGCCAGATCATCGGTGACGGCGACGACGACGCTTGCCTTGTTGTCCTCGCCGGCGCCGACAAAGACGACGATGCCGGAGCCGAGCGACTTCTTGCCGGCATCGGCCAACGGCTTAAGATCCTTTGGCGAGACGCCCGATACCGCCTTGCCGAGAAAACCGACACCGGCAATGGTTTCGTTTTCCGCAGGCACTCCGGCTGGCGAGCGATCGCCCAGCGCCAGCTTCTTGCGCGCCTCGATCAGCTCCTTTTCGAGCTTCTTGCGTTCGTCCAGCAGCGCCTCGACGCGGGCCGGCACATCGGCCGGCGAAATCTTCAACGCGGCGGCGGCCGCCTTCAACCGCTTGTCCTGTTCGTCGAGATGCTTTCTGGCCGCCTCGCCGGTCAACGCCTCGATGCGGCGCACGCCGGCAGCGACCGCGCTGTCGGACACGATGCGCACCAGGCCGATATCGCCGGTCGCCCTAACATGCGTGCCGCCGCATAGCTCGACCGAATAAGGCCGGTTGGCCTTGGCGCCATGCAAGCCCGTGCCCATCGAAACGACGCGCACTTCATCGCCATATTTCTCGCCAAACAGCGCCATGGCGCCTTCGGCAATGGCGTCGTCGACAGACATCAGCCGCGTGGTTACAGGGCTATTCTGAACGACGATTTCGTTTGCCATACGCTCGACCTCCTCGAGCTCGTCAGGCGAGATCGGCTTGTTGTGGGAGATGTCGAAGCGCAGACGTTCGGGCGCGACCAGCGAGCCCTTCTGCGCCACATGGGTGCCCAGCAACTCGCGCAGCGCCTCATGGATCAGATGCGTGGCGGAATGATTCGCGCGCAGTCTGGTGCGGCGCGCGTGGTCCACCTTCAGCTCGACGGTCGCGCCCGTCTTGACCGTGCCGTTGGCCACCTTGCCGAGATGGACGAAAAGCCCATCGGCCTTCTTCTGGGTATCGGATATTTCGATCGAGAACCCGTCGCCTGAAATGACGCCGGTATCGCCCATCTGGCCACCGGACTCGCCATAGAACGGCGTCTGGTTGACAACCACGGCAACGGCGTCGCCTTTGCCGGCACTGTCGACGGTCTTGCCGTCCCTGACCAGCGCCTGGATGAGGCCTTCCGCCTGCTCGGTCTCATAGCCGAGGAACTCGGTGGCGCCGGCGTTCTCGCGCACCGGAAACCATACCGTCTCGGTCGCCACGTCGCCGGAGCCGGCCCAGCTTTTGCGCGCCTCTTCCTTCTGCCGCTCCATCGCCTCGGTGAAGCCGGCAAGGTTGACCGAGATGTTGCGCTGACGCAGCGCGTCCTGCGTCAGATCGAGCGGAAAGCCATAGGTGTCGTAGAGCTTGAACGCTGTCTCGCCATCCAGCATGTCGCCGGAGGCCAGCTTTTCCGTCGCCTCCGAAAGCAAGCCCAAGCCGCGCACCAGCGTCTTGCGGAAACGAGTTTCCTCAAGCTTCAGCGTTTCGGTGATCATCTGTTCGCCGCGCACCAGTTCCGGGTAGGCTTGGCCCATCTCGCGGACCAGTGCCGGCACCAGGCGCCACATCAGCGGATCACGGGCGCCGAGCAACTGCGCGTGGCGCATGGCGCGGCGCATGATACGACGAAGCACGTAGCCGCGGCCTTCGTTGGACGGCAGCACGCCGTCGGCGACCAGGAAGCAGGACGAACGCGAATGGTCGGCGATGACGCGCAACGATGCGACGGCGTCCGCATCCGGACCGCGGCCGAGCGCCGACGATGCGGCGTCGATGAGGTGGCGGAACAGGTCGGTTTCGAAGACGCTTTCAACGCCTTGCAGGATGGAGGCCATGCGCTCGAGGCCCATGCCCGTGTCGATCGACGGACGCGGCAGGTCGACGCGCTCCTCCTTCGTCACCTGTTCGTACTGCATGAACACCAGGTTCCAGAATTCAAGGAAACGGTCGCCATCCTCCTCGGGGCTGCCGGGAGGGCCGCCCCAGATATGCTCGCCACGGTCGATGAATATCTCCGAACACGGCCCGCAAGGTCCAGTGTCGCCCATTGCCCAGAAATTGTCCGAAGTCGCGATGCGGATGATGCGATCGTCCGAAAGGCCGGCGATCTTCTTCCAGTACGAGGCCGCCTCGTCGTCGGTGTGGTAGACGGTGACCAGCAGCTTGTCCTTCTTCAGCCCGAACTCCCTGGTGATCAGGTTCCAGGCAAGCTCTATGGCCCGCTCCTTGAAATAGTCGCCGAAGGAGAAATTGCCGAGCATCTCGAAGAAGGTCAGGTGGCGCGCGGTGTAGCCGACATTGTCGAGGTCGTTGTGCTTGCCGCCGGCGCGAACACTCTTCTGGGCAGTCGTGGCGCGCGAATACGGCCGCTTCTCCAGACCGGTGAAAACGTTCTTGAACTGCACCATGCCGGCATTGGTGAACATCAGCGTCGGGTCGTTGCGCGGCACCAGCGGGCTTGACGCGACGACCTCGTGACCTTCCTTGCGAAAATAGTCGAGAAATGCCGACCGGATCTCGTTGACGCCACTCATGAATACTGCCTTTTCGAGAGAACCGCCGGCTGCCGGCGGAAAATAGACATGGCCTTTTAGCGGTCGCACCGCAGCCTGTCCAGAAACACCAAATGGGCTCAAATCCCGGCTTTCACCAGCGCCTTGAAATGCGTCTGCCTCGCCGTCAAACGCGAACCGCCGGCCCAGGGCCGGCGGTTCGAAACGCATCGATTACGCAAACTCAAAATCAAAACATCAAATCGAAACCTGGCTGAGGCTCAGCGAGGCGTCGCCTGCCCTACATCACCCCAGCGTCGTCCTCGAAACCGTCGTCGCTGCTTTCGGAGCCGCCGTTCTCAAGGAATTTCTCAGCGATCAGCCCGGCATTCTGCCGTAGCGCCAGCTCGATCTCGCGCGCCGTGTCGGGATTGTCGCGCAGGAACAGTTTTGCGTTTTCGCGGCCCTGGCCAAGACGCTGCGAATTGTAGGAGAACCAGGCGCCCGACTTTTCGACCACGCCCGCCTTGACGCCGAGATCGACCAGCTCGCCGGTCTTGGAGACGCCCTCGCCATACATGATGTCGAACTCGACCACCTTGAAGGGCGGCGCCAGCTTGTTCTTGACGACCTTGACGCGGGTCTGGTTGCCGACGACCTCGTCGCGATCCTTGACCGAGCCGATGCGGCGGATGTCGAGGCGGACCGAGGCATAGAATTTCAACGCATTGCCGCCGGTCGTCGTCTCGGGCGAACCGAACATGACGCCGATCTTCATGCGGATCTGGTTGATGAAGATGACCATGGTGTTGGAGCGCGAGATCGAGGCGGTGAGCTTGCGCAGTGCCTGGCTCATCAGGCGGGCCTGCAGGCCGGGCAGCGAATCGCCCATCTCGCCTTCGATTTCCGCCCGCGGCGTCAACGCCGCCACCGAATCGACCACCAGCACGTCGATGGCGCCGGAGCGCACCAGCGTGTCGCAGATCTCCAGCGCCTGCTCGCCGGTATCGGGCTGCGAGATCAAAAGGTTTTCGAGATCGACGCCGAGCTTGCGGGCATAGACCGGGTCGAGCGCGTGCTCGGCATCGACGAAGGCGCAGATGCCGCCCTTCTTCTGGGCTTCGGCCACCGTGTGCAGCGCCAGCGTCGTCTTGCCCGAGCTTTCCGGCCCGTAGATCTCGACGATGCGGCCGCGCGGCAGGCCGCCGACGCCAAGCGCGATGTCCAGCCCAAGCGAGCCGGTCGGCACCGTTTCGATCTCGACGACCTGCTCGTTCGCGCCGAGCCGCATGATCGAGCCCTTGCCGAAGGCACGCTCGATTTGCGACAGCGCCGCATCCAGAGCCTTTGATTTGTCCACCGCTTTGTCCTCTACAAGCCGCAAAGAATTCTGAGCCATGATACATCACCCCGTGGTCGTCAATGGAGGCCGGACAATCCCGCAATCCTTAAAAGAATGTACCTCATTTGTTCTCATTTGTCAATGAGCACCAAGGGTTTGAAAAATAACGCATATCCCTATTTGTTCTATTTTTGTTTCGCAATTATTGCTTCCGATGTGTCTCGCCTCGCATGCGGCGCCGTTGCCGTCACCAGCCGAATCGGACCCGCGATTGCAGGGTTCCGCCCGGCGACCTAGTCTCTCCGGGCAACAGCTAAAGGGCATTTTGACGGCATGATCAAATCCCCGACGATCCTGGCCGTGGGCGGCGCCTATATCGAGCGGCGCGGCCGGGTTGCCGGCGCCTTCGTGCCGGCCGCTTCCAACCCCGGCACGATGCGCGAGCATGTCGGCGGTGCCGTCTTCAACGCCTTGCGCTGTGCGGTGCGACGCGGCGCCTCGGCCTCGCTGCTTTCGGTGCGCGGCGGCGATGCCCTTGGCGACACGGTTTTACGCGCCGTCACCGAGGCCGGCATTGCCGACCTGTCGGCGGTGTTCCTCGACCGAGCAACGCCAAGCCATACGATGCTGATCGATAGCGACGGCGGGCTGATCGCCGGCCTTGCCGACATGGTGCTCTACGAGCTGGCGCTTCCCAAGCAGATCCGCCGCGCCAAGGTGCGGGAAGCGATCGGTTCGGCCGACGCGGTGCTGTGCGACGCCAACCTGCCGTCGACCGCGCTGGGGCGGCTGGCGGCACTCGCCGCCGACAAGCCGGTGTTTGCGCTTGCGGTCTCGCCCAATAAGGCGGCGCGGCTGATGCCGGTGCTCGACCGTCTGGCGCTGGCCTTCATGAACCGGCAGGAGGCCGGCGTGCTCGCCGGCGTCGGCATCGATGCTGACGATCAAGGCATCGTCGACGGCCTAAGACGCGCCGGGCTGAAAAGCGGCGTGATCACCGCCGGCGACGAACCAGTGCTCGGTTTTGACGAATTGAGCGCGTTCTCGATCTCGCCACCGCCGCTACAAAAGCGGACCGATACTGCCGGCGCCGGCGACGCATTGGCAGGCGCCACGATCGTTGCCCTGCTGCGCGGCCTGACGCTACGCGCGGCACTGCGCGAAGGCATTGCCGCAGCTATGCTCGCCGTCGAGCGCGCCGCCTTCACCAGCGCCAGCTTTGCCGAGGCGCTGGCGCTCGTGCCCGAGGCGCGGGACCTGGCGTGAAGTGCGGCCCGGAATTGCCAAAGCATGACGCAGCCTATTTTCCGGCGCGCCGTCCTGCCTCGTAGGCGCGGCGCGCCCAGATCACCATCTCGTCGGGATCGTCGAATGCGCTGTCGGGAACGCTCCAATAGGGCATCGACACGAGCTTGCCGTGGCGCGAGCCGGTATAGGTCCATTGCCGGCAGCCGGCCGCTTCGAAATCCGGTGCGCTTTCGGCGTCGGCCTTCAGCATCAATTCGCCACGGATGACGATGGCGACGATGACGCCGTCGAAATAGATGCCCTTGCCGCCGAACAGCTTGCGGATGCTGACCGGGCCGAGGCCTTCGAAAAGCTCTTCTATGCGCTCGTTGTCCATGCGGCGATCATGTCACCCGGATTTCCCCTTGTCATCGACGCAACCGGCACCATCCTGACAAGTTCAGAATCAATTTCGTCGGAGTTTTTCATGCCGCTTCTGCTCAAAGGGTCCTGCCGGTGCAATGCCGTGCGTTTCGAGGTGGAAAGCCACACGCCGGTGCCGTTCATGCTGTGCTACTGCTCGATCTGCCGCAAGCAGCAGGGCGGCGGCGGTTTCGCCATCAATCTCGGCGCCGATTACAAGACGCTGAAAATCCAGGGCAAGCGCCATCTCGGCGTCTACCGCGCCGAGATCGAGGACGACGAGCACCCGCAACGCGAGATCTCGACGGGCGAGCGGAACTTCTGCACGAAATGCGGGACGGCACTCTGGCTCTACGATCCGACCTGGCCGGAGCTGGTGCATCCGTTTGCCTCGGCGATCGACACAGACCTGCCAAAGCCGCCGGAGAAGGTGCATCTGATGCTGAAATACAAGGCGAACTGGGTCGAGCCCGACATCGGCAAGGGCGACAAGGTTTTCGATGTCTACCCGGAGGAGTCGATCGCAGACTGGCACAAGCGAACGGGGATGTGGGTGGATTAGCTGCTCCCGGCCTTAGGTCGGTGCGTGAGAGCCACCCAGCGCTCTATCTGCGCCACATCCACCCCACTGCGTTGGGCCGCAACCAAGGGATGATCTGCATCATGCAGAAACACCTTCGGACGCTGATCACCGGGCTGAAATACAACATTGGCATGCAGATGCAACGAGCCTGGATACTCAGGAATGTTGTGCATCAGGTATCCAAAACAGAGTTCTTCTTCATACTGGCCACTGTCATATCCATCTCGGTATAGATCCAAGCTTTTTTCCGAGACCGACATCCATACGCCGAAACAGAACTCGCTGGATAGCTGAGGCACTGGCAGAGGCAGCAAGCAACGAACAAACCGATCGGTTACCCCCGACGCACGGCGCACCTCGCAGAAATCTTCATTCTTACGAAAGGTCGCTCGAGCGGCATCGTCAAGCGTGTCCGTGTCCACGGGCGCACCGAACGCCATATCTGTTGGAAGCCCGGTATATTCCTGACCGCAACAGGCACACCGCCAGCGATATGCCTCGGCACTCATCACCAGTGACGCTAAGCCGCGCTTGCTTCGCGTGCTTCGGCCAGTGCCTTCAGATCGGCCGGCTTCAATTCGACCGATTCGCCGCAGCCGCAGGCCGAGCTCTGGTTCGGGTTGCGGAAGGTGAAGCCGGTGCGCAAAGTCGTCTGCTCGAAATCCATCTCGGTGCCGAACAGGAAAAGTGCCGCCTCCGGCGCGACATAGACATGGGCGCCATCGCGCTCGATATGGTCGTCCTTGGTGTTCGGCTCGGTCACCAGATCGACCGTATATTCCATGCCGGCGCAGCCGCCCTTCTTGATGCCAAGGCGAATGCCATGGGCATTCTCACGGGTCGCAACGATCTCGCGCACCCGGTCGGCGGCCTTTTCGGTCATGGTGATGACGGCAAAGCGTCCCATATCGTTCTCCACTTTCACGCGGGTTCAAGGCCTGCGGATCATTCTCGCCTAAGATGGTGAAGTTTTCTGCTCACTGCAACCAATTTGGATGTAATTTCAGTTGGCGACAATCGAACTATGGCGAAACTGAATGCCGCTTGACACCAATCGAACAGTTGAATTTCGGTCATCTCCTGCTCGGCTCAGCCTGGTTGCCGCTTTATCAGTGGCAATGGCAACTTTAGGCATTGCAATTGGATGGCGCCTAGTGCCGAATATCGCTCCAAGTAGCTTCAGGCAATTTCTCGGTTGGATAACGGCCATATCGTTCACCGGCACTTTTGTGATCGCTGTGGGGCGTCTTTTCGATTTGAAACGGCCGACGCTAGTTTTGTCGCCTAAGGGCTTTTGGGACGTCCGCCTGTCAGCAGAGTTCATTCCATGGAGTGTCGTCAAGCACATTTCTGAGCGGAGTTACCGGCGACAAAAGTTCCTTTTGGTAGAAGTCCTAGAGAGCGTCTGGCAGAGCCCGTCTTTGACCAAAATGGCGCGCTGGAGTCGGGGTCCCAATAGAGCGATGGATCTAGACGCAATGTGTATTGGCACGGGAGACCTCGACGTCAAGTTTGACGAGCTGTTCTCAGCGATCACGGCTTATGCCCAAACATACGGCGCCAAGGTCGACTAAGTTCAATACCACCCAACCGCCACCTGTGCCTCTTCCGACATTCGGTCGGGCGACCAGGGCGGGTCGAAGGTCATGTTAACCTCGACGCCGGAAACGCCTTCGACGGCGCCGACGGCGTTTTCGACCCAGCCCGGCATTTCGCCGGCCACCGGGCAGGCCGGCGCGGTCAGCGTCATGTCGATCTTGACCGAGCGGTCGTCCTCGATATCGATCTTGTAGACCAGGCCGAGCTCATAGATGTCGGCCGGGATTTCCGGGTCATAGACCGTCTTCAGCGCCGAGACGATGTCGTCGGTCAGCCGCGCCAATTCGTCGGCGGGAATAGCCGATCCGGAAACCGCCGCATTGGTGGCCGTTTCGGAAGTGGTCTCGGCGGTATGGCTGGCATCATCCATGATCGTCACCCGAAGAACTTTCGCGCCTTTTCCAGCGCATCGGCCAAAGCATCGACTTCGGCCCTGGTATTGTACATGCCGAACGACGCCCTGCATGTGGATGTTACGCCGAAGCGTTTCAACAGCGGCTGGGCGCAATGCGTGCCGGCGCGGACCGCCACGCCCTGCCGGTCGATGACCATCGACACGTCATGGGCGTGGATGCCCTGCAGCTCGAACGAGATGATGGCGCCCTTGCCGGGCGCATCGCCGAAGATGCGCAGTGAATTGATGGCGCGCAGTTTTTGATGCGCATAATCCTTCAGATCGGCCTCGTGCGCGGCGATGCCCTCGCGGCCGATCTTTTCCATGTATTCGAGCGCAGCACCCAGCCCGATCGCCTGGACGATCGGCGGCGTGCCGGCCTCGAAACGGTGCGGCGGATCGTTGTAGGTGACGATATCTTGCGTCACCTCCTCGATCATTTCGCCACCGCCCATGAACGGGCGCATGCGCTCCAGAATATCCTTCTTGCCGTAGAGCACGCCGATGCCCGACGGGCCATAGACCTTGTGGCCGGTGAAGACGAAGAAATCGCAGTCGAGATCCTGCACGTCGATCGGCATGTGCACGGCGCTCTGGCTGCCGTCGACCAGCACCGGAATGCCGCGCGCATGAGCGATGCGCACGATCTCCTTGATCGGCGTCACCGTGCCCAGTGCATTCGACATGTGGGTGATGGCGACGAGCCTGGTGCGGTCGGTCAGCCGTTTCTCGAATTCCTCGATATGGAAGACGCCGAGATCGTCGACCGGTACCCAGACCAGCTTGGCGCCCTGCCGCTCGCGGATGAAATGCCACGGCACGATGTTGGAATGATGCTCCATAATCGAGAGCACGATCTCGTCGCCTTCGCCGATGTTCGGCATGCCGAAACCATAGGCGACCGTGTTGATCGCCGCCGTGGTGTTCGAGGTGAAGACGATGTTGTCGGTGCTCGGCGCATTGAGGAAACGGCGCACCGTCTCGCGCGCCTTCTCATAGGCGTCGGTCGCGGCATTCGACAGGAAATGCAGGCCGCGATGGACGTTGGCGTATTCCTGGGAATAGGCGTGCTGGATAACGTCGAGCACGGCCTGTGGCTTCTGCGCCGAGGCGCCATTGTCGAGATAGACCAGCGGTTTGCCGTAGACTTGCCGCGACAGGATCGGGAAGTCGCGGCGGATCGCCTCGACGTCGTAGGGGATGTTTTCGACTTTCTGGTCCATCACAACTCTCTCGAGGCACCGCCTCATTCCGTCCAGCACCCCTCATCCGACCGAGCTTCGCTCGGCCACCTTCTCCCACAAGGGGAGAAGGAAGAGCGCCTCTCCTTCTCCCCTTGTGGGAGAAGGTGGCGCCGAAGGCGACGGATGAGGGGTGTTGGCACCAACCCCTCAGTCACCTCTACCCGTGCGTCAAAAACCAATCGTCGAGCCGTGCTTCGAGCGCCTCGACGATTGCCTCGTCGTCCAGTTCCTCGATTACCTCGGCGACGAAGGCCTTGACCAGCAAGCCGCGCGCGGTCTTCTCGTCGACGCCGCGCGCCATCAGGTAAAACAGATGGCTGTGGTCGATCTCGGTGACGGTCGCCCCATGGCCGCAGACGACGTCGTCGGCGAAGATTTCGAGTTCCGGCTTGGTCGAGAACTCGCCGTCGTCCGACAGAAGCAGCGTGTTGCAGGCCATCTTGGCGTTGGTCTTCTGCGCATATTGATGGACGTTGATGCGGCCCTGGAAGACGCCGCGCGCCTTGCCGGTCACCACATTGCGGATGACTTCAGTCGAGGCCGTATGCGGCACGGCGTGGTCGAGCACCATGGTGACGTCGGTATGGGTGTCGCCGGCGAGCAGATTGATGCCGCGCAGGGTGAATTCGGCGCCCTCGCCGGTCGTCTTCACAACGACCTCCTGGCGCACCAGCTTGCCGCCGGCATTCATGACGAACAGCGTCAGCTTCGAACTCTTGCCGAGATGCGCCTTGAACTGGGCAAGGTGCGTCGCCGTATCCGGCTGCTCCTGCACGATGAGCCATGTCACCTCGGCGCCCTCGCCAAGCACAAGCTGGCTGACCGAACTGACCAGCGCCGCCTCCTCGCCTGCCTGGCGTTCGACGATGACAGCGTTGGCACCGGCACCGACGCGGACGGCCAGGCGTACATGCGTCTGTCCACCGGCCTGCAAATTCTGCAATTCGAGCGGCTTGTCCATTTGGGCCCCGTCGGCGATGTCGACGAAATAGCCGTCGGCGACAAAGGCGGTGTTGAGCGCGCCGATGGCGTCGTCGCTGCCATAGGAATCCAGCCCCGGGGCGATGCTGCCGTCGGTCAGCTTCTCCGACAGGCGCTGTACCGTGACGCCCTCGACAGCAGCCCATTTCGCGCTCGAAACGCCGTTCAGCACCGGCAAAACCGAGGAGCCTTCGACGATCGGCGCAATGGCTTTCGCAACCGCTGCCGGATCGAAGTCCGGCACCGAGGTCAGCAGCCGGCGCAGGTCCGTATAGTGCCAGGATTCGATGCGCCGCGTCGGCAGGCCGCCCTTGATCGCCTCGATGGCGTCGTCGCGCTTCAGCATCACCGCGCCGTCACCGGGCAGCAGCGACAGCCGCTCGCCAAAGGCGTCGATCAGCGCCGTTTCGGCTAATGTCCGCTGGGGTGTTGTCGTGTGCATATTCATCAGTTTCGTCCTGCCTTCCGGCATCTCACGCGGCTTGCCCGATCACGCCGGCATAGCCATTGGCCTCGAGGTCGAGCGCCAGCGACTTGTCGCCCGACTTGATCACCTGACCCCTGTAGAGCACGTGCACCGTATCCGGCACGATGTATTGGAGCAGGCGCTGGTAGTGGGTGATGACGACGATGGCGCGGTCCGGCGAGCGCAGCGTGTTGACGCCGTCCGCGACGATCTTCAGCGCGTCGATATCGAGACCGGAATCGGTCTCGTCGAGCACGCAGAGCTTTGGTTCCAGCAGCTTCATCTGCAGGATCTCGGCACGCTTCTTCTCGCCGCCGGAAAAGCCGACATTGAGCGGCCGCTTCAGCATCGCCATGTCCATGTTGAGCGAGGCGGCCGCTTCCTTCACGCGCTTGAGGAATTCCGGGATTTTCAGCGGCTCCTGGCCGCGCGCCTTGCGCTGCTCGTTCATCGCCACCTTCAAAAATTCCATCGTCGCCACGCCCGGTATCTCCATCGGATACTGGAAGGCGAGAAAGATGCCGGCGGTGGCGCGCTCGGCCGGATCCATTTCGAGGATCGACTGGCCGTTGTAGAGGATGTCGCCATCGGTGACCTCATAGTCCTCGCGGCCGGCGAGGATATAGGACAGCGTCGATTTCCCCGAGCCGTTCGGGCCCATGATGGCGGCGACCTCGCCAGCCCTGACCGTCAGGTTCAGGCCGCGGATGATCTCGGTGCCGTCATCGACGATGCGGGCATGCAGGTTTCTGATTTCAAGCATTCTCTTGCTCTATCGTTCCGTTAACTACATATCGCCGAGCTAGGGCAACGGCGACGTCGCTTTCAAGTTCAGGTGCCAAGTCAAATCGCATACTTCCGTCCTCGACGGCGTCGGCGGGATTCGGCCACCTGGTGATTTCAAAAATCTCAGGGCCGTAGACTGTGATCATCAACTCCGTGCCGTCTTCGCGCCCAGCGCTAATTCGGTTGGCTTCGACTTCGATACTGACGACAACTTTGCTTTCGGCAGCAAAGCTTCGAAGGTAGTTCCCGAGCGACGTTGCCAATTCTCCGCAAATCTGCTCATCGAGGTCGGCCCGATAGTTGTCGGGTAGCTCACCAGAATGCCTGTCAAACTGGTGAACGCGTGCGACCAACGGCGGACCGTTCTCTGCCTCATCGTCACTCACCCCACGCTCCCCTCGAGGCTGATGCCGATCAGCTTCTGCGCCTCGACGGCGAATTCCATCGGCAGCTGCTGGATGACGTCCTTGACGAAGCCGTTGACGATCAGCGCGATCGCCTCTTCTTCCGGGATGCCGCGCTGCATGACGTAGAACTTCTGGTCCTCGGAAATCTTCGAGGTGGTCGCCTCATGCTCGAACTGAGCGGTCGAGTTCTTGGCTTCCATGTAGGGCACGGTGTGCGCGCCGCACTGGTCACCGATCAGCAGGGAATCGCAATTGGTGAAGTTGCGGGCGTTGGTCGCCTTGCGGTGCGCCGAGACCTGGCCGCGATAGGTGTTCTGCGAGAAGCCGGCAGCGATGCCCTTGGAGATGATGCGGCTCGACGTGTTCTTGCCGAGGTGGATCATCTTGGTGCCGCTGTCGACCTGCTGATAGCCGTTCGAGACGGCGATCGAATAGAACTCGCCGCTGGAATCGTCGCCGCGCAGGATACAGCTCGGATATTTCCAGGTGATCGCCGAGCCGGTCTCGACCTGCGTCCACGAAATCTTCGAGCGATGGCCGCGGCAGTCGCCGCGCTTGGTGACGAAATTATAGATACCGCCCTTGCCCTCGGCGTCGCCGGGATACCAGTTCTGCACCGTCGAATATTTGATCTCGGCATCATCGAGCGCGATCAGCTCGACCACCGCGGCATGAAGCTGATTCTCGTCGCGTTGCGGCGCCGTGCAGCCTTCGAGATAGGAGACGTAAGCCCCCTCCTCGGCGATGATCAGCGTGCGCTCGAACTGGCCGGTGTTCTTCTCGTTCATGCGGAAATAGGTCGACAATTCCATCGGGCAGCGCACGCCCTTGGGCACGAAGACGAACGAACCGTCGGTGAACACCGCCGAATTCAGCGTCGCGTAGAAATTGTCGGAGGTCGGCACGACCGAGCCGAGATACTTCTTCACCAGCTCCGGATGCTCGCGGATGGCTTCCGAGATCGAGCAGAAGATGACGCCGGCCTGCGCCAGTTCCTTCTTGAAAGTGGTGACGACGGAGACGGAATCGAACACCGCATCGACGGCGACGCGGCCCGACTTGTAGACGTTGTCGCTGGCTTCCTCGAGCTCCGACGCATCGGTCTTCTGCACGCCGGCGAGGATTTCCTGTTCCCTGAGCGGAATGCCGAGCTTCTCATAGACCTTCAGCAGTTCGGGATCGACCTCGCTGAGCGAAGTCGGCCCCGGCGTGCTCTTGGGCGCGGCGTAATAGTGGAGGTCCTGGAAATCGATTTTGGGATAGTGGACGCGCGCCCATTTCGGCTCGTCCAGCGTCAGCCAGCGGCGATAGGCTTCCAGGCGCCATTCCAGCATCCAGGACGGCTCGTCCTTCTTCGCCGAAATGAAGCGGATAATGTCTTCGCTCAGGCCCTTGGGGGCCTTGTCCATCGCGATTTCGGTCTGGAATCCGTATTTATACTGGTCGACATCGATCTTTCGAACTCGATCGATCGTCTCCTGCACAGCAGGCATCAGCGTTCTCCATCCACGCCGGGGTCAAGGCCCGGCAGTTTTCAAACTATGGCACCGCAAACGAGCACCCATCAGGCACCGGAGGCGGCGTAAGTTTCATATAGTGCGTTCATGCCGGAAATTCACCCGGCCAAATGCGAACGCACGGCTCTACCAGGCCGCAAGGCCCTAAATTTCGTCTGCCGCGCTCAGGCGGCTCGTTCCCTGCTTGCCTTTTCCTTACCGGCTTGGCGCGCGACGATCGTCGCCAGCGCCGAACGGAACAGCTCGATATCTTCAGCGCTGGTCGCGTGGCCGACGGACACGCGCAACGCGCCGAGGCCGTCACCATAACCCATGGCTTTCAGCACGTGACTCGGCCCTACTTTGCCCGACGAACAGGCCGATCCAGCCGACAGCGCCACACCGGCCAGGTCGAAGGCAATCTGCGCTGTCTCGGCCTTGATGTCGGCAATAGCGAAGAATGTCGTATTGGCAAGCCTTAGCGCGCCGGTCCCGAAGATTTCCGCGTCCGGAACCAGCGTTTTCACGATCGCCTCGATTTCGTCGCGACGCTGCCGCACCGCTTCGATCGTTTGCAAGCCGGCAAGCGCCTCACGCGCCGCCACGCCAAACCCGGCAATCGCCGCCAGGTTTTCGGTGCCGCCGCGATGGCCCTTTTCCTGGCCGCCGCCGCTGACCAGCGGTTTTGGCATCATCAGGTCCGACGCCGCGACAATGGCGCCGACGCCCTTGGGTCCGCCGATCTTGTGTGAGGAGAGGATCAGATAGTCTGCGTAACCCGCTGACATATCGAGCGGAATGCGGCCGGTCGCCTGCACGGCATCGACCACCAGGATGCCACCCGCCGCCTTGACGATTTCGGCAATGCGGCCGACCGGCTGGATCACGCCGGTTTCATTGTTGGCAGCGTGGATGGCCACCAGCGGCAAGCCTTCGGCCTTGTCATGCTGGACGAGAGCCTCGGCCAAAACGTCGAGCCTGACGACGCCGTCGGCGTCGACGCCGATCCGTGTCACCTGCGCTGCTGGGAAGCGCCCGCCGTTCAGCAGGCAAGGATGATCGGCCTCGGACACATAGAGCCGGCTCATACGGACAGCACCGCGCCCCATCTGCCAGTCCGGCGTCAGCAGCGTCGAGGCCGCTTCCGTCGCGCCGGAGGTGAATACGACATGCTCGGCTTTGGCGCTGACCAGTCGAGCCACGTCGCGCCTGGCGTCCTCGATCAGCCGCCGTGCAGCGCGGCCCTCGGCATGGACCGAGGATGGGTTGGCGGCGACGTCGAGCGCAGCGACCACGGCCGCGCGCGCCGAGGCAAGCAGCGGCACGCTGGCGTTGTAGTCGAGATAGGCGCGTGCTCCGGCCATTTCCGTCCAACTGGTCCCTTCAAAAGCCGTTCCGCGAAGATAGCGCGTTATTTCCTTGAAATTGCAAGGCAAGACGTCCTATTTACGCGGCTTGCGGCGCGGGTGGCCGAGACACAATTTTTGGCCGCCCAGTTTTGAACAATTCTAAACTAGCTTCTAGAAAGACCCTCGCCCTGCGTCAAGGCCTAGGGAAGACTGGGGCCTAGGGAAGACTGGGGCCAGAGGAAGACTGGGGCCAGAGGAAGAGTTGTTCCGGGCGCCGCGCAAATTTATACCAAGTGGAGTATTTCATGCCTGAGGTCATTTTCACCGGTCCGGCCGGCCGTCTGGAGGGTCGCTATCAGCCCTCGAAGGAAAAGAGCGCGCCGATTGCCATCGTCCTGCACCCGCACCCCCAGTTCGGCGGGACGATGAACAACAAGATCGTCTACGACCTCTTCTACATGTTCCAGAAGCGCAATTTCACCACGCTGCGCTTCAATTTCCGCGGCATCGGCCGCAGCCAGGGCGAGTTCGACCACGGCACCGGCGAATTGTCCGACGCCGCCGCGGCGCTCGACTGGGTGCAGTCGCTGCATCCGGATTCCAAGAGCTGCTGGGTTGCCGGCTATTCGTTCGGCTCGTGGATCGGCATGCAGCTTCTGATGCGCCGGCCGGAGATCGAGGGCTTCATCTCGGTCGCGCCGCAGCCCAATACCTATGATTTCTCGTTCCTGGCGCCATGCCCGTCGTCCGGCCTGATCATCCACGGCGACGCCGACAAGGTCGCGCCGCCCAAGGACGTGCAGGGGCTGGTCGACAAGCTGCACACGCAAAAGGGCATTACCATCACCCAGAAGACCTTGCCCGGCGCCAACCATTTCTTTGCCAACCATGCGGAGCTTCTGATCGAGGAATGCGCCGACTACCTCGATCGCCGGCTGGCCGGGGAATTGTCCGACCCACGGCCGAAGCGGCTGAGATAATCGGCGATGTACCAACCGCCTCACTTCCAGGAAACACGGCAGGACGTCCTGCACGGGCTGATCCGGGCGCATCCGCTTGGCCTGCTGGTGTCGAACGGCGTCGAGGGGCCGGTCGCCAACGCGATTCCCTTTCTTCTAGACGCGGATGTGCCACCGAACGGCAGGCTCCGCGCCCATTTGGCCAAGGCCAATCCGCAATGGCGGCTTTTGGCCGACAATCCCCTGGCGCGGGTGCTGGTCGTCTTCCAGGGCGCCGATGCCTATGTGACGCCGTCCTGGTACGAGACCAAGCGTGAAACCGGCAAGGTGGTACCGACCTGGAACTACGCCATCGTCCAGGTGCGCGGCATCGTCACGGTGATCGAAGACCAGGATTGGCTGGCCGAGCAGATTTCCGATCTGACGATGTCGCAGGAGGGCAGCCGCTCGGCGCCGTGGGCGGTGACCGACGCGCCGGCACCCTTCATCCAGTCGCAGATCAAAGGCATCGTCGGCCTAGAGATCGAAATCACCGAAATCAGCGGCAAATGGAAAGTCAGCCAGAACCGCCCGGCCGCCGACCGCGTCGGTGTCGCCGAGGGGCTCGAGAGCGAGACTGCCGATTCGGCCGATATGGTCCGGCTGGTAAGGTCCTACGGCGGGCTGGACGGCCAGTAATCTGGATTGCTTGCTCGACCGGTTTCAGGCCGGTCGAGGGCTCAATCGACCTTCGTCATCGCCGCCTTGCGCTCGTTGGCGATCAGCCAGAGATTGCGGATATAGATCAACAGGCCCATGGCCTGGCCGGCGATGAACACCGGATCCTGACGCTGGATGGCGTAGATCAGCAGCAGGCCGCCGCCGAACAGCGAAAAGAACCAGAAGGCGATCGGCACGACGCTGCGCTTGGCCTTTTCCGACGCCACCCACTGCACCAGAAAGCGCATGGTGAAGAAGAACTGGGCGACGAAGCCGAGCAGAACCCAGGCATCGAATTGCTTGACGAAAACATCGTGAAGCCAGGTCGCCAATTCCTGAAGCACGTTACCCATGCCTGATTTCCTCTACTTTGGGCATTCTGCGGCGCCTGCGGCGCAGCCACCAGACGCCGGCAAGATCAAGCACGCCCTGCAGGCCGCGATCGAAGATGCCGTAATTCGATTTGCCGTGACGGCGGGAGCGATCGACGACGTCGCAATGGACGACGCGGTAGCCCTCCTGGATGACCAGCGCCGGAACAAAGCGGTGGGTGCCGTCGAAGAACGGCAATTTCCTCAAAATGTCGGTATGGATCGCCTTGAGGCCGCAGCCGGTATCCCGCGTCTCGTCGTGCAGGATGGCCTTTCTCAGCCCGTTGGCGAAACGCGACGCCAGCTGCTTGATCTTGCTGTCGCGGCGCTTCAGACGCTGTCCCTGCGCGGCCCCGACATCGGGACCAGCCTGCCGCAGCGCGTCTATCAACACTGGGATATAACCGGGGTCGTTCTGGCCGTCGCCGTCGATGGTGGCGACGATATCGCCGCGCGCCGCCCAGGCGCCCGAACGCACCGAGAGCGACTGGCCAGCGGATTTCTGATGCCTGAGATGGCGCAGCGGAAACCGGCGAAGCGCTGCTTGTGCGGCAAGCACCGAAGGCGTGTCGTCGGTCGAGCCATCGTCGACGACGATGACCTCGAAGTCGCGCCCGGCCATCGCGGCGCCGATCTCGTCGAGCAGAAGCGGCAGGTTCGCCGCCTCGTTCCGGCAAGGAATGACGATGGATATCTCCGGCATCTCGACTCTGTCATAGGATATGGCATTCGATCGATGCCGTGCGGTCCAGCGGATGAGACCCGTTGGCGGCGCCTCATTACGCCAGCCGAAACGATGACGCAAGCAGGCCGCACGCTTGGGGTTCTCCCTTCTCCCCTTGTGGGAGAAGGTGGCCGCGCGAAGCGCGGTCGGATGAGGGGTGTTTCAGCTTGGCAACGACGGCACTCCGTCCAACACCCCTCAACCGTCTTGGCGCTGCGCGCCAATCCACCTTCTCCCACAAGGGGAGAAGGCAAGAGGGTGTCGCAAAACCGGATTCCACTTTTGCTGATCGCGCTTGAGTGCTAAACGCCCGCCTTCATGCATAGCCGAACCGCGTTCGGCCGGAAGCTTTTCGGGAAAGAAAATGTCCGCCTTCAAATCCGATTTCCTGCGCACGATGAGCGAGCGCGGTTTCATCCACCAGACCTCGGACGATGCCGGCCTCGACCAGCTTTTCGCCACGGAAACGGTGAGCGCCTATATCGGCTTCGACGCCACCGCCAGGAGCCTGCATGCCGGGTCGCTGATCCAGATCATGATGCTTTACTGGCTGCAGCAGACCGGCCACCGGCCAATCGCGCTGATGGGCGGCGGCACCTCGATGATCGGCGATCCGTCGTTCAAGGACGAGGCGCGCAAGCTTTTGACGCCGCAGGACATCGAGGACAATCTCGCCGGCATCCGCCGCAACTTCACGCCCTACCTCAAATTCGGCAGCGGCCCGAACGACGCCGTCATGATCAACAATGCCGACTGGCTGATGGACATCAACTACGTCAATTTCCTGCGCGATGTCGGCCGGCATTTTTCGGTCAACCGAATGCTGGCCTTCGATTCAGTCAAGCTCCGGCTGGACCGCGAGCAGTCGCTGTCGTTCCTCGAATTCAACTACATGATCCTGCAGGCCTATGACTTCGTCGAGCTCTACAAGCGTCTCGGCTGCCGGCTGCAGATGGGCGGCTCCGACCAGTGGGGCAACATCGTCAACGGCATCGATCTCGGCCATCGCATGGAAGGCGCGCAGCTTTATGCGCTGACGACGCCGCTGCTCACCACCTCCTCCGGCGCCAAGATGGGCAAGTCGGCCTCGGGCGCGGTCTGGCTCGATGCGGAGATGCTGAGCCCGTACGACTTCTGGCAATACTGGCGCAACACCGAGGATGCCGATGTCGGCCGTTTCCTGAAGCTCTACACGACCCTGCCACTCGCCGAGGTCGCACGCCTCGAACGGCTCGGCGGCTCGGAGATCAACGAAGCCAAGAAGATCCTCGCCACCGAAATCACCGCCATGCTGCATGGCCGCGAGGCGGCAGAGGAGGCCAGCGAAACGGCGCGTAAGACGTTCGAAGAAGGGGCGCTCGCCGAAACACTGCCAACCGTCGAGGTGGGCAGGGCCGACCTTGAAGCCGGCGTCGGCCTATTGTCGCTGTTCGTCACCGCCGGGCTGGCTGGGTCCAACGGCGAGGCACGGCGGCATATCCAGGGCGGCGCCGTGCGCCTCAACGACCAGCCAGTTTCCGACGATCGCAGGATGGTGACGCTGCAGGACCTTGGCCCGGAAAACGTCGCGAAACTGTCGCTCGGCAAGAAGAAACACGTTCTGGTGCGGCCGGTCTGACCAGGGCCCGGCACTTCCTGTTAGATCTTTTCCGAAACCGGTTTCATCTTGCGGCGCTGACCTTCGGTTCGGAATCACCGCCGAGGTTAATCAGCTAGCTCCCGAGAATGGCCGAGATGCCATTCGTCTCATCGATCGGAACGAGCAGGTAGCGCAAATAGCGGACGTTCTGCGGCGCTTCGATGAACGTCTTGTTCGGGGCCGAAGAACGAACCCGCTGCGCGGGATGGGCGCGTGGGGTGAGGTAGAGTTCACGAACCGAACGTCGCGCTCGCATTGAGGGTGGTTCGG
>NZ_JAMYQW010000034.1:0-74064 GCF_040321085.1 Mesorhizobium sp. M0522 | reverse complement strand
CGCTTCGACGCACCTCCTGCAACAAACAGAAGCGGACATCTGATGTGCTACAAAAACCGGACAACTTGAAAAGCTACCGACAGAGGCGAATTGGCGCGCCGGCTCTGGTACATGATCACGCCTACGTTTACATCAACGCCGCAAACTGCGAGTTTAGGGCCATGATCTATCGATATGATCGAAATGGTGTGAGGCCATCCGTCAGGATACGCGGAGCGAAGGCGCAGGAAGCCATTCGGCTTTCAAGTCCTTCGCGACAAAGTAGCCGGGCAGATGGACCACATCCTCCGGACGCCGAAACGGCTGCAAGCTGCGTCGTCGAACCGCTCGGCCGGGGGAAAGACCCCGACCTTCGCGCTTCTCCTCGCATCTTCTTGCCGTTTCAGGCGCCATTTCGACCATATCGATAGATCATGGCCCTAATCCGATGATAGAGCTCATCCGCACCAACGACGCCGTCATCATTTCGTTTGTCGAATCGCTGATGCGCGATGCCGGCATCGGCTGTTTCGTCGCCGACCAGAATATGAGCGTCCTCGACGGCTCGATCGGCATCCTGCCCCGCCGTGTCATGGTGGACGCCGACAAGGCCGATGCGGCGCGGCGCATCCTGACGGATGCTGGCATCGCCAACGAGATCCGCCAAAAATAATGTCCGCGTCGCCCGCTGCCCTTGTCCCGGACATGCCGGCTCATACGGTCGACGCCTTCCATCGCGGTCGCTTCTGGCTGGTGCAGCCGAGAAAGGCCGGCCACCGCGCCGGCATGGATGCGATGATGCTGGCGGCTGCCGTGCCGTCCTCGTTCGCCGGGCGGCTTGCCGACTTTGGCGCGGGCGCTGGTGCCGCCGGCCTGGCGGTACTGTCGCGCTGCCCCGCTGCAGAGGCCGTGCTTGTCGAGCGTTCCCCGGAAATGGCGGCCTTCGCCACCACCACGCTTGCCCATCCCGGCAATGCGCATCTCAGCGACCGCGCCTCGGTGCTTGTCGCCGATGTCGCGCTGTCGGGCCGGGCGCGAGCGGCCGCCGGCCTCGAGGACAACAGCTTCGATTTCGTCGTCATGAACCCGCCGTTCAATGCCGCCGAGGATCGCGCGACGCCCGATCCGCTGAGAAAGGCCGCGCATGTCTCGGAGGATGGATTGTTCGACAGCTGGGTCCGCAGCGCGGCCGCGGTGGTCAGGCCGGGCGGCGGGCTGGCCGTCATCGCCAGGCCGGAACAGCTCGGCGCCATCCTCGATGCCATTGCCGGCCGCTTCGGCGACGCCGAGATGCTGGCCGTCCACCCTCGCCCCGAGGCGGCAGCGATCCGCATCGTCGTCCGGGCAATTCTCGGCGCACGCGGCAAACTGTCGATCCGGCCGCCGCTGATGCTGCATGCCTATTCAGGCAATGGCCCCTCGGAACGGGCGGAGCTGATCAATAACGGGCTGGCGTCGCTGTTCGGAGACTGATCCATTTTGATTGCCGGGGTGACGGCATTGCCGTTGGCCGGCGAATTCCTACATGCCTCAAGCATATCGACCGGAGACAGCCCCCTCGTGAAACGCCTTTTCAAGCGCCTGCTGCCGAAGTCCTGGCGCTCCACCGTCGTCACCATTCCGGTCATCCGGCTGCACGGCACGATCATGCCCGGCGGCGGCCAGTTCCGGCCGAGCTTGTCGCTCGCTTCCACCGCCGGCCTTCTCGAAAAGCTGTTTTCCTTCGACGCGCCGGCGGTCGCCATCTCGATCAATTCGCCAGGTGGCTCGCCGGTGCAGTCGCGGCTGATCTTCAGGCGCATCCGCGACCTGGCGAGCGAGAAGAACAAGAAAGTCCTGGTTTTCGTCGAGGACGTGGCGGCATCGGGTGGCTACATGATCGCGGTCGCCGGCGACGAGATCTTTGCCGACCCGTCCTCCATCGTCGGCTCGATCGGCGTGGTGTCGGCCTCGTTCGGCTTTCCGGAGCTGTTGAAGAAGATCGGTGTCGAGCGCCGCGTCCACACCGCCGGCCAGAACAAGGCGGTGCTCGACCCGTTCAAGCCGGAAAAGAAGGAAGACGTCGAGCGCCTGAAGGCGCTGCAGCTCGAGGTCCACGAGACCTTCATCGACCTCGTCAAGGACAGGCGCGGCAGCAAGCTCAAGGACGATCCCGACCTGTTCACTGGCCTGTTCTGGACGGCCAAAAAAGGGCTAGAGCTCGGGCTGGTCGATGCGCTCGGCGACATGCGCAGCGTGCTGAAGAGCCGTTTCGGGCCGAAAACCCAGCTCAAGCTGATCACCGCGCCGCGCGGCCTGTTCGGCCGCTTCGGCCTGTTCGGCTCGAGCTTTTCGGCGCCCGATATCGCCGCCGCCGCGGCAAGCGGCGTCATCGATGCGGCGGAAGAGCGCGCGCTGTGGGCGCGCTTCGGGCTTTGAAAAGCTGGTGAAAGCGTCTAGCATAAATCATCAACCGACCCGACCGGCCGCCTTGCCGGCCTTGCGAGGGAGGAGTTTGACATGCCGCAGATCATTTTCTTCGCCGTCGTCGGCATTGCCGCCTATTTCGGCTACCGCTCCTTCGTCAGGGAAGCCGAGCGTGTGACCGCCAAGGTGCGGCGTACCGAAAAGCAGGCCGCCAACGGTACAATGGGAACATTGGTCAAGGACCCGAAGACCGGCGAATACCGTCTGGCCAAGGATTGACCGTCGTCCCCCTCGCGGCCGAGCCAGTGAACGCCGAGGCCAGCATCCGGGCGTCGCATGCGCACGCCAAGATAAATCTCGCGCTGCACGTCACCGGCCAGCGCGCCGACGGTTATCACACGATCGAAAGCCTGGCTGTGTTCACGCGCTTCGGCGATCGCATCGAGACGGAACTTGCCGACAGCGATGGGTTTTCCGTGTCTGGCAAATACGCCTCCGCGGTGCCGGTCGACGACAATAATCTGGTGGTGAGAGCGCGCGATGCACTGCGGCGCGAGGCCGGTCCCCAGCACGCACCGGCTGTCGCCATCAGGCTCGAAAAGAACCTGCCGGTCGCGTCCGGTGTCGGCGGCGGGTCGAGCGATGCGGCGGCTGTGCTGCGCGCCCTGGTCCAGACCTGGGGACTTGATGTCGGCGATGCCGAACTGGCGCGGATCGGCCTGTCGCTCGGCGCCGACGTGCCGATGTGCCTCGCTGCCAAGCCGCTGATAGCCCGCGGCGTCGGCGACGAGCTGACGCTCGTGCCGGGTTTCCCGGCGCTGGGTCTGGTGCTCGTCAATCCCGGCACTGCCGTCTCGACGGCCGACGTGTTCGAGGCGCTTGGCCGCCGCGACAATGCGGGGCTGCCGCCGCTGCCGCACAGCCTCGACTTCCACAGCATCCGCAACTGGCTGGAGATCACCCGCAACGATCTCGAGCCTGCGGCGCGTGCAATCCAGCCCGCCATCGGCAAGGCGCTTTCCGTGCTGAACAAGGCCGGAGCCGGTTTTGCCAGGATGTCCGGCTCCGGCGCCACCTGCTTCGGGCTGTTCGAGACCGGCAATGTGGCCAAGCGCGCGGCCGTCGATATCCGCGGCCGCCATCCCGACTGGTTTGTCGCCGCGACGCGAAGCGTGACATCGGAGGTTGATGCCCATGGCCAGGATTGACGAGAGCCGCCCCTTCGTTCCCGTGCACATCGCAGTACTGACCGTTTCCGATACGCGCAGCCTCGCCGACGACAAATCCGGGCAGACGCTGGCCGACCGCATTGCCGAGGCCGGCCATGTCCTGGCCGCCCGCGACATCGTCACCGACGACCGCGACAAGATCCGCGACAAGGTCCTGGGTTGGTCAAGGGACGAAGCGATCGATGTCGTCATCACCACCGGCGGCACCGGCTTCACCGGCCGCGACGTGACGCCGGAAGCGCTGGAGCCGATCTTCGAAAAGCGCATGGACGGCTTTTCCGAAGTGTTCCACCGCATCTCCTACGACAAGATCGGCACTTCGACGATCCAGAGCCGAGCAACCGGCGGCGTCGTCAACGCCACCTTCGTTTTCGTGCTGCCGGGCTCGCCCGGCGCCTGCAAGGACGCCTGGGACGGCATCTTGAAGCCGCAGCTCGACTATCGGCACATGCCCTGCAACTTCGTCGAGATCATGCCGCGGCTGGACGAGCATTTGCGGCGCGGCTGAGACGAACCGAGGTATCAGCCAAGCGACCTCGGTTTAGCGAATGACCGGCTCGCCGTGAAAACGCCGGCGCGACGGCGGCGACACGCCGAAGCCAACCTCCATCATCAGCCGCGGCGTGCGCGTCGGCACGGTGCCCATATGGAAGCCGAACGGATCCTCGACAAAGCCGAGGCCGGCCGGCCCGGTCAGCGTGACCGGGCTCTGCTCGCCGTAGACGCCCAGCACCTCTTCCGCCGAATGGCCGACCAGCAGCGTCAGCTGATGCTTCAGGATGCGGCGGTTATGGGAGCCGCGGACATAGACATGCGGCCCAGTGTCGGCGTCGACCGGCACCAGGTAGAAAAAGAACTTCAGCATGCGCCAGTCGTCGAGGTCGAAATGGTATTTGCCGAGCGAGGCCATGTTCTTGTCGGCGTCCGAGACGCCACCGGTCGGAAAGCTCCACCAGACGCGGGTCGTGATCAGCTTGGCCTGGCTGCCGAGATAGTGCGCTGCGATATCGAGAAGCAGCGGATCGCGCTGCACGGCGACCGCAGCGTTGCAGTCGAGGACCCGTTCGAAATAGTGACCGCTGAGCAGCGGGCGGCCGAAATGCTTTTCGGCATCGGCGTGTTTTTCGGGCAGGAATTCCAGCCGGCGGTCGAAATTGCCGAAGCATGGCGTGCGCTCGGCGAAGCGGGCGATCTCCTCATGGATGGCGGCCGGCAGCATCAGGCCCGAATAGAGCCCCTCCGTCCGCAGCGCGCCGACGACGGCATCGCGATCGACGCCGGCGAACATCGTTTCACCGACATTGCGCGCCGGCGGACACGGCTTCGCGCCGCGCCAGTGCAGGCGCCGCGCCGGCATGGTGCGCGCCAGCATGAACATCGGCAGCCATGCCGGATTCTCGCGAAGGTCGGAAAGATAGGTCGGGATGCGGGCGGCGATGCGGCGCAGCGTACCGCCGTTGCGTGCGATCGCCTCGAGGCTTGCAGCGCCGGACTTGTCAGGGCTTGAAAGGGTCATCGGGGTCCTCACAATATCGAGGGAACAGCATCGACGTTAGTCGTAGCCGCTCCGGCACACCCCAAACCCTATTCGCCCATATCGCCGGGAATGGTAACCCCCGGCCAGATTTTGTGCAATGCACAATAAACGACGACCCGCCAGAAAATTTGCTTGGGGCGGGTTCCCCGGACCGGGACGGTAAGCCGTCACTTCCGCGGCGCGACCCAGATCTCGGCGTGGAGCCTCCTGGTCGCCAGGCCGCGGGCGATCGCTTCGGCGCTGCGGGCGTTCTTCGACAGCGCCGCGGCCTGACGCTTGCTGATCACCAAGCCTTCGGCGAGAGCGCGATTTCCGGCAAAGACGCGCGACAGGAACGGCGCGCGGCTGCCGCGTGCCCGCGAGAACCGCGCCGCCATGGTTTGCCTGGCGGTATGGGCGACGACCTCGTCGATCCAGCCCTCTCCCAGCCGCGCGCCCGGTTCCAGCAAGAGCAGCCAGTCGCCCTTGGCCTGCCTGATGCCGGCGGCGATGCCGCCGCTGACATAGTGGCAGCCGGCATGTTCGGCGACGCGGTGCGTCTGATCGGTCGAGCCGGTGTCGCAGACGAGAACGTCGCGCACCACGCCTTCGACCGCGCCGCCGATCAGCGAGGCGAGCGTGCGGGCAAGGCCCTCCTCGTCATTCAGGGTTTCGATCAGGACGCTGAGCATGTTTAGCCGAATAGCGGAAAGCGGTGGGCAGCGCCAGTTTTTGCGGCGCGCCGCGAGAAAGTTCTTGCTTTGTTCTCATCAATACGATAGGAATACATTCATGAGCAGAGCGATTCGACAGTGGGCGGACAGTCCCTGGGAAAGGGCCAAGATGGAACAGATCGTGCGTGCCGACATTGCAGCCTTCGGCGCTGGCAGGGCCGAAATGGCGAATGCTATGATCGAGCAGAGCGGCATGCGCGTCCGTCCGGACCGCAATCGCGGCAGGTCGGCGGGCATCAATCCGTCCGGCCGTTTCGAGCCGGTCAGCAGGCATGTGTTCGACGATGGCTGGAATTCGCTGGAGGAGCTGCCGCCGTTCAAGACCGAGGTACAGGTCGAGAAGCCGCGCACCATCATCACGCGCAACGAATCGCCCGACATCTCCTTCGACCGCTCGATCAACCCCTATCGCGGCTGCGAACATGGCTGCGTCTATTGTTTCGCGCGGCCGACGCACAGCTTCATGGGCCTGTCGCCGGGGCTGGATTTCGAATCGAAGCTGTTTGCCAAGCCGGATGCGGCGCGGCTGCTCGACAAGGAATTGTCCAGGGATAATTACCAGCCGCGCACCATCGCCATAGGCACCAACACCGATCCTTACCAGCCGATAGAGAAGCAATACCGGATCATGCGCGAGATCCTCGAAGTGCTGGAGGCGCGCGGCCATCCGGTCGGCATCGTCACCAAATCGGCACTGGTGACGCGTGACATCGACATTCTGTCACGCATGGCCGAACGCGGGCTGGCCAAGGTGGCATTGTCGGTGACGACGCTCGACCGCATGCTGGCGCGCACCATGGAGCCACGCGCGTCGACGCCGACCAAGCGGCTGGAGGCGATCAGGCAGCTTTCGGACGCCGGCATTCCGGCCTCGGTGATGGTCGCGCCGATCATCCCCGGACTGACCGACCCGGAAATGGAGCGCATCCTCGATTCGGCGCAGGCAGCTGGCGCACGCGAGGCCGGTTATGTGCTGCTGCGCCTACCGCTGGAGGTCGCGCCTATCTTCAAGGACTGGCTGCTGCGCCACTATCCCGACCGCTATCGCCACGTCATGTCGCTGATCCGTTCGATGCGCGACGGCAAGGACTACGATTCGGAATGGGGCAAGCGCATGAAAGGCTCCGGCCCGTATGCCTGGCAGATCGGCCGGCGTTTCGAGATCGCCGCCAAACGGCTCGGCCTCAACGCCGAGCGGCGCTCGCTCAGGACCGACCAGTTCGTCCCCGCTGCCAAGGCAACCGAGCAGCTGATGCTGCTGTGACAAAGCGTCTCGCGCCAGCCGCTTGAAGCGGCCGCAGCAGGCGAAACATCCCGTCCGGCCTGTCCTGTCCCCGGGCTTGCAGACGGTAGCCCCTCCTGGTCCGGTGCCCCGCCCGACCCGGAGGGACTTGCGGAGAATCGGAGCCGATGCGAACCTCGCCGCACCATGGCTCGCCCGCGTTCCGATTCTCCGCTTCTCTTCGAAATCGTCGAGAAACCCGACTTCTCGTTCGAGACGAAGGCGGTGGCCGAAGGCCTGTGGCCGGTGGCGGGGATGGACGAGGCCGGCCGCGGCCCGCTCGCCGGGCCGGTGGTAGCGGCAGCGGTGGTGCTCGATCCCGCCAACATCCCCGACGGCCTCGACGATTCCAAGCGGCTGACGCATTTGCAGCGTGAGGCGCTGTTCCTGAAAATCCTTGGCTCCGCACTCGCCGTATCGATGGCGTCGGTCAGCGCCGAAGGCATCGATGCCTCCAACATCCTCAAGGCCAGCCTGGAGGCGATGCGCCGTGCCGTGGCCGGCCTGTCAATCCGGCCGAAGCTGGCACTGGCCGACGGCCGCGACGTGCCGCCCGGCCTGCCCTGCGAGGGCAAAGCACTGATCAAGGGCGACCAGCGCTCGCAGTCGATCGCCGCAGCCTCGATCGTCGCCAAGGTGATGCGCGACCGCATGATGTGCGGCTGCGGCAGCCATCATGCGCGTTACGGCTTCGAACTCCATATGGGCTACGCCACTGTGCGCCATCGCACGGCGATCGATCTGCATGGACCAGTGGCGCGGCTGCACCGCGCCTCCTTCGCGCCGTTCCGGTTCGGCGGCACCGAGGTGCTGGAGGAAGAGGGTTTTTCGGGTTTGGATTGAGCGATTCGGCATGGTGTGATCTCCCCCTCGAGGGGGAGATGTCGCCAAAGGCGACAGAGGGGGTCGGTACGTCCTGGCGCGACGCCATGCGGGACGAAAGAGAAGGCTGGCGCTTCACGCGCGGCGACCCCCTCTGGCCTGCCGGCCATCTCCCCCTCGAGGGGGGAGATTACGCTCCGCTCAGTTCAGCTTCGACTTCAAATCCTGCAGCGAGGCGTTGAACAGGTCGGCGCCGGCCTTGGCGTCGATCTTGCCGGCCAGCAGCGCGCGCGCGGCTTCGACCGCGATATCGACGGCGCTGGTGCGCACTTCGCCGATCGCTTCGCGCTCGGCCTGGCCGATCTTCTGCTCGGCCAAGGCGGTGCGCCGGGCGACATAGTCCTCGGTCTTCTTGTGCGCCTCGGCGGCAAGCATGTCGGCTTCACGCTTGGCGGCGGCGACGATGGCCGCGGCCTCCTGCTCGGCTTCCTTGCGCTTGCGCTGGTATTGGCCGAGCAGTTGCTGGGCCTCTTCGCGCAACCGCCGCGCTTCCTCGAGCTCGGAGCTGATCTTGTCGGCACGCGCATCGAGCGCCTTGGCGATCATGCCCGGCACCTTGATGTAGATGGCGATGCCGAGGAAGATTACGAGAGCAACCGTTGCCCAAAGCGTCGCGAGAGATGTGGCGTCCATGATGCGCTCCTCACCCGGCCACGGATTTGACCGCGGCCGCGATTTCGGCCTTGCTGGCCTTGCCGCCGACAAGCGCCTCGACGATGGCTGAAGCGGTATCCTCGGCGATCGTGCCGACTTCCTTCATGGCATTGGCCTTGATGGAAGAAATACGCGCCTCGGCCTCGCCAAGCTTCTGGTCGAGGGCGGCTTCGATCGTCTTGCGGGCAGCTTCGGCTTCCGCCTTGGCCGCATCGTTGGCCTGCTGGCCGATCGCATTGGCCTTGCCCTTGGCTTCCGCCAATTCCTGCTCATAGGCGGCAACGGCGGCATCGGCCTCGCTTTTCAGCCGGGCAGCATGGTCGAGATCCTGGGTAATGCGGTCGTTGCGCACGTCGATGATGCCACCAACGCGCGGCATCACCACCCGTTTCAAGAAGAGATAAAACAGCCCGAAGGTGATTGCCAGCCATAGAAGCTGCGAGGGGTACGTCGCCGGATTGAATGGCGGGAACGTGCCGTGCGCCTCGGCAGGCACACCGGTGCCAGCGCTGCCACCTTCGACGGCGGGCGCGGGCTCTTGCGCAAAGGCAGATGTCACGAACATGGACTATCCCCGAAATTCAGGCCCGCCGCAGGATCGCGGCCGGCCTGTTCAATTCTTCCCAATGTTCAGCCGAACAAGCATTCAGCCGAACAGGGCGAGAAGCGCGATGAGAAGCGAGAAAATACCCAGCGCTTCGGTCACGGCGAAGCCGAAGATCAGACGGCCGAACTGGCCGTCGGCGGCCGACGGGTTGCGCAGCGCGCCCGCCAGATAGCTGCCGAAAATGTTGCCGAGGCCAATGCCCGCGCCGCCCATGCCGAGGCATGCGATGCCGGCGCCGATGTACTTTGCTGCTTCTGCGTCCATTTATTCAACTCCTTTGGATCTAAAATTCCGTTGCAAATTCGATCCGGCGGCAATGCCGGAAACCTTGTCAGTGCCTGGGATGCAGGGCGTCGTTGAGATACATGCAGGTCAGCACGGCAAAGACGTAGGCCTGCAGGAACGCGACCAGCAGCTCCAGCGCCGTCAGCGCCACGGCCATCGCCAGCGGCAAAACCGAACCCGCCACGCCGACCGCGCCGAGCGCGCTCAGGCTGACGACAAACCCCGAGAACACTTTCAGCGTGATGTGACCGGCGAGCATGTTGGCGAACAGACGAACCGAGAGGCTGACCGGACGCGAGACGAAGGAAATCACCTCAATCAGCACCACCAACGGCAGCAGGTAAACCGGCACGCCGTGCGGGACGAACAGCTTCAGGAAGCCAAGGCCGTGCTTGGTGAAGCCGTAGACAACGACCGTTCCGATCACCAGCGCAGCGAGGCCGAAAGTGACGATGATGTGGCTGGTGATGGTGAAGAAATACGGGAACAGGCCAAGCAGGTTGGCGACAAGCACGAACATGAACAGCGAGAACACAAAGGGGAAGAACTTCATGCCTTGCGTGCCCGCCGCGTCCCTCAGCATATTGCCGACAAATTCATAGGCCATTTCCGAGACCGACTGAAGGCGGCCCGGAACCAGGCTGCGGCTCGACGTGCTGAGGTAGAGAAACGCCGATGCGACAGCGACCGTCGCAAGCATGAACAGTGCCGAATTGGTGAAAGACAGGTCGTAGCCGCCGATGTGAATCGGAATGATCGGATGGATCTGGAATTGGTGGATCGGATCGACCTTGTCAGCAGCCACTTTAAATCCCCATCAAAGCCGCAGACGGCTTCAGTATCCTGTTCAATGCGCCGGCATGCGGCGCCTCAATTCATTCTTTCGGATCGCGCGGCTTGTCGCCCGTTCCGAATTCCGACACAAGCCCGGCTGAACGCAGGACATTGAGCACGCCGGCGCCAAAACCCAGCAGCAGCCCGACTATCAGACCCCATGGCGATGTCCCCGCCACGCGATCGATAAACCAGCCGAGAGCCGCGCCGACCACTATCCCGGCGATGAACTCGCTGGACAGCTTGAGCGCCTGGCCGTACCCGGCCACACTGCCCGCTTTCGCGTCGTCTTTCCCCTCGAGCCGATCAGGCCGCCTTGTCGCAAGCGATGCTTCAAGGTCGCGCCGGCGGCGCTCAAGATCGTCGTCGCGGATGTCGGCTTCATGCTGCTTGCCGCGGCCGGTTTTGCCGGTTCCGTCTGGCCCATTCTTGTCGGCCACGCAACCCCCTCCTGCCCGGTCAGACCGTCGCCGTCCGTCCGCTTCTTAAAGTCGCCGGCAACATAGTTAGAGGGTCCGCGCCCGTCAAGCCACGGGCGGACGTTCAAGCTCAAGTATTTTTTTGTTATAAATCAGCTACTTGCTCGGGTGCGACATCGTGCCCGACGCGGCCTCTGGCGGGCTGCGGCCGAATCCCTACGGCGATGCGTCTTCGATCGGCCGCTCTCGCGGGAAAGATGCAAGGGCTGCCCGAGCGCTCAGCTCCAGCCGCCGCCATAGGTGCGGTAGAAGATGTGCAGGCCGATCCTGGTCATTTTCTGCATCGTCCGCGCCCAGCCCGGATGGACGTAGTTGGCGTAATAATGGGTCGACGAGCCGACTTCCGGAATGAAGATCTTGCCGGCTGTGACGGCCATGGCGACATCCTGTGCGGTCTGGTAGGCAGCGGGGTTGTCGATGCGCTTCTTCCTGCCGTCGCAGGCGAAGGAAAACTGGCAGCGGTTGAACCAGTTGTCGTTCTGGTAGACGACGCCGCAGATCGAGTTCGGATAGGCCGGGTTGCGGACGCGGTTGAGGATGACCTGGGCGACGGCGGCCTGGCCACGCACGGCTTCGCCGCGCGCCTCGAAATAGATGCCGTTGGCGAGACAGGCCTGCTCCGGTTTGGAAAAGACGCTCGCCGGCAGCGGCGTCTGCATCCAAGAATGATCGCCCTTGCTCAGCGGCGGAATGAAGCGGCCATCGTTCGCGTCCTCGTCCTGCAGCAAGGCCTCGAAAGGCGACGCCTTGGCGTAATCGGGGACCGACGAGGCGTAAGCGGTCGCCAGCACGTCAGGATGATCATTGTTGACCAGCGCGGCAAGCATCGCCGGCACGCCGGAATCCGGCTTCTTGTCGATGCGCGTGTGGAAGGCGGCGGCGATCTGGATTTCCTTGCCTTTGATCTCGGGCTTGGCGAAAGCCATCCTCAGGCCGCTGTCCATGCTTGGGCGGAGCAGCGAAGAGGTGCGCTCGAAGATCGAGCCGGCGTTGAAGTTCTTCGGCGGCGAGACGGGCGAGACCTGGATGATGCGGCCCTTCTTGTCGGCACGCGTGATGCGGTTCTCGTCCGGCGTCGTGCCGGCGATGCCGCCCTTGCCGCGAAACGAGACGGAGCCGATGCCGGGCAGTTGGACGCCGGAGCCGGAGAGCGAGCCGGTGCTGCTGGAATCGAGGAAGGGCATTTCGGCGGCGTGAACGGAGCCGGCGACGGATTTCTCGACATAGGCGTTCCAGCGGACGCTCGGCGCCTCCAGGCCGGAGACCAGGCTGGTCATGTCCTGATAGGCAGCGACCGTCGGAAAGCCGATCCAGATGCCAAGGCCAATAATAAACGGAGACAGGAAGGAACGCTTTTTCTCACCGGCGGCGGCGACAAGCCGCGTCAAAACACGTCGATGCACGGAACTCTCCAGAAACGCAACGGACCCCACTGGAGAGCTACAATGATGCATTAACCTTGATGGGGCGTTAACAGCTTAGAACGTTGTTTTCCCATCTCGTGTCGAAGTCAGGCGCTTTTGCGGCCATCGCTTGACGGAAGAAAGATCGGCCAGGCGATCAGCGCGCAAATAGCCGCACCCAGCCAGACGCCTGCCCACGAGCAGAGCACGAGAAGTCCGGGAATGGCGATCGGCACCAGGAAGAAGGCAATGAAGACCAGGCTGTTGGCAAGGCCGAGCGCCGTTCCGGCCTGGCTCGCGCCGGCCAGCGTCGCAAGCTCGGTGTAGGCGACGCCATGCCAGGAGGAGACGCAGATGCCGGCCACGACCAGCATCGCGACCATCGCCGGCGACAGCATCGGCGCTTGGCCTGACAAGAATTGGGCCGAAAACAAGACGAGCGCCGCAAGCACGGTGAAGGCGGCCACGCTCAGCATGCTGCACAGACGCAGGAACGACCGGCGGTTGCCGTGACGGTCGGTGTAGCGGCCGCTCCAGACGCGCATGACCATGGCGCCGACCTGCACGGCAGCCAGGCTGGCGCTGATCACGGCTGTTCCCATGCCGGCGAAATCATGCAGGAACACGGAAGCAAATGTAAGCACCGCCACCTGCGGAAAGCAAAGCAGGCCGATGGCTGTTGCGATGCGCCAGACGGCCGGGTTGCGCAGCGGCGCCGGGCCGGCCGACAATGCCATGCTGCCCGAATTGGCATCGTCATGCGCCGGCGGCTGATGCAGCCAGCGCCAGGCGAGCGAGGTCGAGACCGCGGATGCAGCCGCCAGAAGTCCGAAGACTGCCGTGAAGCCATGGGCTGAAGCGAGCGATGGCAGCACGAGCGCGCCAAGCCCGCCGCCAAGCGGCACCGCCGTCTGCCTGATGCTCATGGCAAAGCCGCGCTCGCCTTCGCCGAACCAGGCCATGATGGCGCGGCCGCTGGAGCCGTTGACGCTGCCGCCGAGCAATCCGGTGACCAGCAGGGCAGCGGCGAGAAGCGCGATGCCGGGAATATGGGCCGGTGACGGCACGACCAGCGCGGCCATGACAAGCAGCCAAACCGCGGTTGCGCCGAGCCCCGTCAGCAGAACGCGGCGGTCGCCCCAGCGATCGGTCAGCAGCCCCCACGGCAATTCGCTCAGCGCCACGCCCAGGCCGAGAAGGCCAAGCGCCAGGCCGAGTTCGCCATTGGAGAGATGGTAGCCCGAGCGCAGGCACACCGCCGTCGCCGGAATGCCGGAGAAGGTCGCGGAAAAGCAGGCATTGGCGGCGACGCCGATGCCCAGCACCTTCCAGCGATGATTGGGTCGAAGTGCCGCCGCTTCTGACGGGGCGGCAACGGCGGCCGGGCGAAGCGGTTTGCAATCTGCTCGTGTGGCGACAGCGGACATGGTTCAGCTCCTGCATGGGTCGGCTGCATTCGGTCTTGACGCGCTCTCTCTACCGCCATAGCTTCGTACTGAATATCAGGAAGTTTTTGACGTAATGTCCCGAATATCAGGATTATTGGCATGCGACGCGTGACATTCGATCTCGAAGTCCTGCGCAGCTTCGTCACCGGCATGGAGCTGGGCAGCTTCGCCAAGGCCGCCGACCGGCTCGGCCGCTCGACCTCGGCAATCAGTGCGCAATTGAAGAAGCTGGAGGAGCAGGCGGCGACGCCGATCTTCCGTAAATCTGGGCGTGGTCTGGTGCTGACGGACGCGGGCGAGACCATGCTCGGCTACGCGCGGCGGCTGATCGAGCTCAATGACGAGGCCGCCTCCGCCATCCACGATGTCGAGCTGGAGGGTTGGGTGCGGCTTGGGCTACAGGAGGATTTCGGCGAGGCGGTGCTGCCGGAGGTGCTCGGGCGCTTCACCCGCGCCCATCCCAAGGTCAAGATCGAGGCCAGGATCGCACGCAGCCATGAGCTTGCCGAACGGATCATTTCGGGCAGCCTCGATATCGCGCTTGCCTGGCACAATGGCGCGACGCTGCCCTACAGCCGGCATGTAGCCGACGTCCAGATGCGCTGGATCGGCCCGGCAAAACAGATCGAGACCAGCCTGCGCGATGGCGAGGCGTTGCCGCTGGTGGCGCTCGAAGCGCCGTGCCTGCTGCGCAGCGTGGCGACCGAAACGCTCGACCGCGCCGGCCTGGCATGGCGGATGGCCTTCTCCAGCCCGAGCCTTGGCGGCATCTGGGCAGCCGTCGCCGCCGGGCTCGGACTGACGATCCGCACCGATATCGGCCTGCCGGCCACCGTCAGGGCGATGACGCCGGAGATCGCCGGGCTGCCCGCTTTGCCCAAGATGGCGCTGTTCCTGCATCGCAAGGAGGCCGAGCCCGACCCGGTAGCGGCGCGGCTTGGCGACATCCTGCTGCAGGCGGCGCTGGAAGCGTTGCCGGGAAGTGGCGACGCGGATGGTCTGAGGAAAGCGGCTTAGCGCAGACGAGCGCTCGCGATCCCTCGCGCCCCCCTCTGTCCTGCCGGACATCTCCCCCACGAGGGGGGAGATTAGACTAGCAGCTTCGCCGTCCCACCCGTCTTTCGGCGCTGGAGATTGGCTAAAGCGGAGAGGACGGCCAATCTCCCCCAAATGGGGGAGATGCCCGGCAGGGCAGAGGGGGCGCTGTCCCGCCGACGTCTCGCAAGGTTCCGCGAATGATGATCTAACGGCGCTTCTTCGCCCTGCTGGCGAACGGGTGGTCCGACGTGCGCAAGGCGATGCGGATCGGCACGCCGGGCATGTCGAAAGCCTCGCCTCTATGCTACCAACATGCTTAACACCCGTCATCGGCGAGCGGTCTCTCGCTTCAATGAGGTTTTTCGGTGCACGCTGGTCCGGTCAGGGGATAATTCCCCGAGGGCCCCGGCGTAGCTGAATCTGGCGGGTACCGCAGCATTTCTTGAACTTTATACCTGAACCGCAAGGACATTGATCATTGCCGCGGCGTTGCAGACGGCCAACCAGGGGCAGCAGCGCTGCGGAAGGCAGGAGCGCTGCCGCAAGGGCAGCCAACTTGGCCGAGATTCCCGGTACGACTAGGCGACGACCCGATTTGAACCCTCGCCACGCCCGTTCGGCTACATACTCCGGATCCACCTTGGGCAAGATGTTGAAGAGCACCGTCTGATTGGCGCCTGACCTTGCGAGAAACTCCGTCGGCACCGGGCCTGGTGCAACGCATGTGACCGTCACGCCGGTTCGGCGCAATTCCTGGTGAAGCGCCTCTGAGAAGAAGCGCACGAAAGCTTTGCTAGCGAAGTACAGAGCCATATAAGGCCCGGGAACGAACCCGGCCACGGAACTGAGATTGAGCACCCCGCCCCGTCGGCGCGCCACCATTCCCGGCAGAAAATGAAGGGTCAGTTCTGTGAGGGAATGTATATTGAGATCGATGATGCCGAGTTGACCATCAATAGGCAGCGCCGTCGTCGCGCCCCGCAGGCCATAGCCGGCGCTGTTGACCAGGACATCACAGACCAGGCCGTGTGCGGACAGAAAGCCCTCCAGGCGAGTTGGCGCATCGCCTGCCACGAGATCCAACTCGAGCGTGAATGCCTCGCCGCCCGCCTCCCTAACCTCAGACGCCGCGCCGGCCAAACCCTCAGGCGAGCGGGCAACCAGCACAACCGCACCGCGCTCCCTTGCAGCGACGCACGCAATCGCCCGGCCAATTCCACCCGAGCCGCCAATCACGACGATAGCTGGCCGGAATTCACAGTGCGAAATCACGTCGCGTTCCTCTGTCTTGCAGGAGCGGAAACATCTTGACCGAGCAGCACCACTTCATTGGCGACAGTGCCGTTCAGAATCTTTTCGAATCTCTCCAGTGCTCGTGCGACGTTCGCTCCATCCATGACCCGGTGATCGTAGTGGATGCGGACATTCACCGATCCGTCTTTGCCGATCGGACCGTAGTTGAGAAGGGTGGTCAGTGGTGTCAGCGGGTTGAGTGATTCCGCACCGAGGCCAGAATAGACGGACAGTTGGAAGGTACCGAAGTAATTTGCCCTTTGCCGGGCGATGTTCAACCCTAGCCACATAAGCAGCCACCTGACTGGCGCGGGCGCACCTGCCACCCGCAAGGCACGCCGAAACTCCGGGACCTCCTGGATCGGCCGTGATCGAGCCGCGTGGATGGATCCCTCAAGTTCCGTGATGGAGTAGCGCTCCGGGCATTTGATGCGGCTCAGCAGAACGGCCGGCTCGCCATCATATTCGCGCTCGTGGGCAATCGAGGCTACGCTTGCCGGATACTCGTAAAGCTGCGGCCAAGGCAACTTGACATAGGCGCGCCGCAGCTCCGGCATCTCTAGGGCAAGAAGCGCATACCCTTTCAGGAAGATAGCGGTCCACGAGGGCCTGGTCTGCCGCGCCATTCTAGCCCTTACGAGTGGGCCGAGATTCATCTGACGCTGCACCGCGACCCGTGGCACGCCGATCGAAAACCTCATCAGATCGCCAACAAGGCGCCGGGGCGCGGAAAGCTTGAGGGCTCGGCCTCGCATAAAACGACCTCTAATAAAGATAAGGGAATATCCGCTTGGTCCTTTCCATATAGACACGGTATTGCGAGCCTAAATTCTCCAGCATCATACGCTCTTCCTTATCCACTCTCAGCAGGAAAAGGACTGCGAAACCAATCAAACCCGATATGCCCGCAACCCAGTTCGGCAGCAGAAAGAGCTGGCCGAGCCCCATAAGCAGGAAAGAGGTGTACATAGGGTGACGGACCAAGGCGTATGGCCCGGCGCTGACCAGTTCATGCCGTTCGCGAATCTCGAGCGTAATCGACCAGTTACGGCCAAGTTCCTTGTGGGATAAGCGAAAAATCCACAGCGCTGAGCAGAAGATGATGGTTCCGAGCGCCACCGACCACACGCTGGCCGGATGATCAGCCGCTCCGGGGATGCCGGTAGCGACATAGAAGCCAGGCAGGATTGCCAGGCCAAGGAGAGCCGATACAAGCCCGACGGTGTCGGAACTTGAGCTGCCGCCAGCTACAATTCGCACGCGCCTTGCCCGGCGCTCGAACGGATACCGGATCACGTACCAAGCAACGATGCCGATCACCCATATGATCTCGCCAACTGAGGCTACAGCAATGGTCACGTCACGTCACCGGAGCCTTTTCTCGATCTGGGACGATGATAAGCCGTCGCAACGATGTCACCGTCCGAGTTGTCGACCGTAGACATTCAGAGCGCGTTCCCTTCGCACTTAACCGGGCGAATGGGCGCGAAAGCGGGTTTTGCCAATCGCATTTCAACCCGCGTTCATCTCCCGAAGCTTGGTTATGAATTGTTGCGGCCGGAGCCAGATACCGGGGGTCTTATACCCCATGGATCTAGCGATGTCCGCTACGAATGCGTTGCAGTTGTAGAGCGACGCGTGCCAAAGCGGAGAACTGGCCTGCAGCCTTCGTATGCTCGCGACGACTTTCCTATATTCGGCTTCGGTAAGTAATACACGCCAGCTTGCCGACCGGTAAGCATCTTCCAGGTCGCCGTCCGTCCACCCGGTCGAGGCTGGCACGGGCGCCAAATGGCCGAGAACATAGACATTGGGATCACCGGACTTCGGAGCGAGGCCCGCCACTTCGGGGTTGACCATCCGTCCGGCCTGGTTCAATCGTCCAAAAATCACGTAGGAATGGCCGTAGGTAAGGGCGTACCGGGAGCGGAACTCGATGAAATACCGCTGGGCTTGAGTTGACGCCGCCGCGCGCGCCGGCATCGCCGCGGTTCTCAGTGCCTTATCATTGGACACAAAAGTCGGCTGGGGCTTGCTGTCCTGCGACTGACATGACGCTGCGACAAGTGCGAGCAGGGCCACAATTGTTGAACGGCCACTTACTAGCGTCATCTATCCAGAACTCCGAGGACCGCAGGCCTAGCGCCAACCTATGCCCGCTAACGCACGTAGGCTACGAATCCGGCTGGCCCCTGCATATCGATTGGGAAGGGCCTGGCGGCCCTTCCCGAATAACCGAAAGCCGGTCCTTATTTAATCACGGGCTCCTCTACGGCAGCGGGTTCCGGCGGAGGAGCCTTCCCCTTTCCTTTGCCGATCATGCCATTCGCGCAGCCGCTCAGGCTGGCAACGGCGAGGGTGGCAACCATTACAATCAACATCCTGTTCATCAAGCAATCCTTTCCCCGAGGGCGGAACAGCCTATGGAATCGCCACAAATAAAAACAATATGCAGCCCCGCCAAGCTACCCGCGATCTACATCAACGCCTAGTGCAGAAATGACACAGTTGGCACCCGGTTCCAGGCGGCACCTTTGCGGTGACGTGCTGGCAGGTTCACCATCCAACGGAGATCAGGCCTGCCCACCATCAAACAACCACCACCGTCGTGCCCAAAGGAGTACGGTCGTAGAGGTCAATGACGTCGTCATCGATCATACGGATGCACCCGTTCGATACTGCTGTGCCTATCGTCCACGGCTCGTTTGTACCATGTATCCGGAAGTGGGTGTCGCGCCCGTCGCGATAGAGATAAAGGGCACGCGCACCAAGCGGGTTGTTTGGTCCGCCAGGGACCCCCCCTGCATACTTCACCAGGCGCGGCTTGCGCTTCATCATGCTGGCGGTGGGTGTCCACGACGGCCAGTCCGCCTTGCGGCCGACGGTCGCTGTACCCTTGAACGAAAGTCCCTGCTCGCCGACGCCGACGCCGTAGCGCGTCGCCCACCCGTCCGTCTCGACGGCATAGAGAAAACGTTGCGAAGTATCGACGACGATCGTTCCGGCCGGCTCGTTTCCGTCGTACCGCACATGCTGCCGTCGGTAACGAGGATTCAGGCCACGCCTTGGTCCGAACGCGGATGAAATCGGCTCCGCCACCTGTTGTAACGTCGACGTACATCCGGAGACCATCAGAGCCAGACTACCCAGCACGAGCCCCCGGCGCGCAATGTGGTGTTCTTCCATTTCTACCTGCTAGGAAACTGGTCATCTACCGCCGCCTTCGTCTCTACCATTCCAAGGCCTGCGGGCCAAGTCTCGCTTTGTGGTGGCAAAATGAATTCACAGGATTGACAAGCGAATTGGAGCGAAACTTCTTGCGATAACCGTCTGCCTCTGTTCGGTTATGTCAAAATTGGCATAGGACAGAGACGATGAAGCCTGACTTCCATGGTAAAGTCGCGATTGTGACCGGCGCAGGATCCGGAATAGGTGCGGCTGTTTCACGGCAACTCGCGCAAGAAGGAGCCGAGATTGTTGTCGCCGACCTTGATGCCGAGGCAGCGCACTGCAGAGCCGCCGAAATAAGCTCGCAAGGCGGCAGGGCCTACGACTTTGCGGTAGATGTCACGGATGCCGCAGCCGTGGAAAAGCTGATCGAGTTCACTGTCCAGAAATGCGGCGGACTGGATATGGCGGTAAACAATGCAGGTATCGACGGCATTCGAAAAGCAACGGCAGACTATCCGCTCGACAACTGGCACAAACTGATAAACGTCAATCTAAATGGCGTTTTCTACAGCATGAAGTACGAAATCGCCGCGATGCTGGATCGGGGCGGAGGCGCCATCGTGAACATGTCCTCCGTTCTCGGTTCCGTCGGCTTGCCAACTGCGTCCGCATACACGGCAGCGAAACACGGGGTCGTTGGATTAACCAAGGTTGCGGCGATTGAATATGCGAGGATGGGCATCCGGATCAATGTCGTCGGCCCCGGCTGGATCGAAACGCCTCTTTTATCGGAGCAAATGGAGGCATTAGCCAGCCGGCGCATGGCAGGTCTTCAGCCGATGGGCAGGCGCGGGAAACCGGAAGAGGTAGCGGCTCTTGTATGCTTCCTGTTGTCCGACCAGGCCAGCTTTATCACTGGGAGCTACCATCTGGTGGACGGAGCTTACACCGCCCATTAGGTGCAGAGGCTGCCCCCACTCACGCCGGCCACCGTCAGGGCGATGACGCCGGAGATCGCCGGGGTGCCCGCCTTGCCCAAGATGGCGCTGTTCCTGCATCGCAAGGAGGCCGAGCCCGACCCGGTAGCGGCGCGGCTTGGCGACATCCTGTTGCAGGCAGCGCTGGAAGCGTTGCCGCAGACGCAACCGGCGCCCGTTCTGCGCAACGTAGCGTAAAGGGACAGTGGCGCTCAGCGGCGCTTCTTTGCCTTGCTGGCGAAAGGATTGTCCGAGGTGCGCAAGGCGATGCGGATCGGCACGCCGGGCATGTCGAAAGCCTCGCGCAGGCTGTTCGAGAGATAGCGGACATAGGATTGCGGCATCGCGTCCGGCCGTGAGCAGGAGACGACGAAGCCCGGCGGCCGCGTCTTGGCCTGGGTGACATATTTGATCTTCAGCCGACGTCCGGCGACGGCCGGCGGCGGATGATGCGCCAAAATGCCTTCCAGCCAGCGGTTGAGCTTGCCGGTCGACACACGGCTGTTCCAAACTCGATGCGTCCGGATGACGGCATCCATCAGCTTGTCGAGGCCACGCCCGGTCTCGGCCGACACCGGCACCGCCTGCATGCCGCGCGCCTGCGGCAGCAGCCGCTCGGTTTTTTCGCGCAGCTCGGCCAGCAACTCCTGGGGATGGTCGACAAGATCCCATTTGTTGAAGGCGATCACCGCGGCACGGCCCTCGCGGATGATCAGGTCGGCGATCTGCAGGTCCTGCTTCTCGAAGGGAATGGTGGCGTCGAGCACGATGATGACGATCTCGGCAAAGCGGATGGCGCGCAAGCCGTCCTGCACCGACATCACTTCGAGCTTTTCGTGGATCCTGGCCTTGCGGCGCATGCCGGCGGTGTCGAACAATTTTAAGCGGCGGCCATGCCAGTCCCAGTCGACCGAGATGGAATCGCGAGTGATGCCGGCCTCAGGGCCGGTCAACAGCCGCTCCTCGCCGATTAGTGCGTTGATCAGCGTCGACTTGCCGGCGTTGGGGCGGCCGACGACGGCGATGCGCATCGGCTTGGTGTCGTCATAGCCCGGCTCGGCGTCCGGGTCGGTGATGTCCTCGCCGATCAGCACCTCGCTGGCCGCGATCTCCTTCTCGCCGGCCTCTTCGTCCCCGCCGAAGGCGCGCGCCTCGCCAAGTGCCGCGATCACCGCGTCGCGCAAATCGGGCAGGCCCTGGCCGTGTTCGGCCGAGACCGGGATCGGTTCGCCAAGGCCGAGCTCCCAGGCCTCCAGCATGCCGCCCTGGGCGCCGCGCGCCTCGGCCTTGTTGGCGACGACGACAACCGGCTTGCCGGACTTGCGCACGATCTCGGCGAACGTCTTGTCGTCGGGCATCAGCCCGGACTTGGCATCGATCGTAAAAAAGATCAGGTCGGCCTCGCGGATGGCGATCTCGGTCTGGGCGCGCATGCGGCCGGGCAGCGTCGAGGCAGCCGCATCCTCGAAGCCGGCGGTGTCGATGACGTCGAAATGCAGGTCGTAGAGCTTTGCGGCATGGACGCGGCGATCGCGAGTGACGCCCGGCGTATCGTCGACAAGCGCCAGCTTCCTTCCCACCAGCCGATTGAAAAGGGTCGATTTGCCGACGTTAGGCCGGCCGATGATGGCGACTTTGAAGGTCATGGACTATCACGACACGCCGCCCGAGCCACGGATCAGCTCGGACATCAAAGTCGCCCGCTCGCGCGTGTTGCGCGGGGCGCCATCATCCGCGGCGATCTGGTCGAACAGCTTCAATGCATCCGCCGCCTTGCCTTCCTTCCAGGCGGCAAGGCCAAGCGCCTCGCGCGCCGTATGGCGCAGCGTGTTGGTGTCGGCGGTAAGCGCCTCGACGCGGCTGGAGACATCTGCGAAAGAGCCGTGGTCGACCAGAAGCAGCGCTGCCCTGAGCCGAGCCATGTCGCGAATGCCGGAGGGGATCTTGGTGTCGGCGGCGACGTCGTCGAAATCCTTGACGGCCGCGTCGACGTCGCCCTTGTCAGCCTTGACGGTTGCCGCGCGCATACGGGCGAGCAGCGGATAGGCGCCGTAGCCGTCCTTCTCCAACGCCTCCAGAGCGGCAAGCGCCTCGTCGTTCTTGCCGTCATTGGCAAGCTTGAGCGCCTGCGAAAAAGCATCGCCCGAGCGGTTGGCGCGAGTTTCGTCCCAATAGCGGTAGCCGACGACAGCGGCAGTGCCGAGCACCACCAGCACGGCCAGCACGAGCAAGGCGGGACCGAAACGATCCCACAGCGCATGCGCCTGGTCGCGACGAATCTCTTCGTTGACTTCGCGGATAAAACTGTCGTCCGACATGGATCAAAACCATTCATGCCCCGGCCGGGGCGGTTGATGAGCCCGCGTTTTAGCGAAATTTTGCCGGCATGGAAGGGGTTCGGCAGGAAAATCGCCTATTCACGAGGCAGTCGCCGCCAACGGCGGCCGTACAGGTCGATCGTACCCGTGCCATATTTCACCGGTAGGCGTCGCTTCTACATTCCTTGATCCGGTCAGATGCCTTTGCCCCGTTTGTCCCGCGTTGTTGCGTTTTCGATTGCCGCGCTTGCTACCGGCGCGGCTTTTGCCGACCCGCCGGCGCCGCCGGCAAAACCGAAGCAGATCGTCATCATCTCATTCGACAGCGCCCGCGACATTTCGCAGTGGCAGCGCAGCCGGGCGCTGGCCCGGCGCACAGGCGCGCATTTCACCTATTTCGTCTCCTGCGTGTTCCTGTTGTCGCCCGAGACACGCAAGGAATACACCCCGCCCGGCAAGACAGAAGGCAAATCGAATATCGGCTTTGCTGCCTCCAAACAGGAAGTCGCCGAGCGGCTCGAGCAGATCAACCTTGCGGCGTCGGAAGGCCACGACATCGGCAGCCATGGCTGCGGTCATTTCGACGGCAAGGATTGGAGCAAAGCCGACTGGCTGAGCGAGTTCGGCTCGTTCAAGCATGTTCTCGAAAACGCCTATTCGATCAACGGCATTGCTCCTGAACCGAAGGACTGGCGCGATTTCGCCCGCAAATCGGTGATCGGGTTTCGCGCGCCCTACCTGTCGGCAAACAAGGCGCTCTACGAGGCGCTGCCCGCGGCCGGTTTCCTGCTCGACGCAAGCGGCGTCTCGCGTGGGCCGGTCGAGCCGCCGACCGTCAACGGCATCACGCGCTTTTCGCTGCCGCAGATCCCGGAAGGGCCGAGCTCAAGGCGTGTGATCGCCATGGACTACAATCTCTATGTCAGGCATTCCGGCGGCTTCGAGCGGCCGAGCATGGCGGAGGAGTTCACTGGGCGGACCTATCATGCCTTTCGCGCCGCCTTCGACGCGCAATACCAGGGCAAGCGCATTCCGCTGGAGCTCGGCTTCCACTTCACGCTGATGAACGACGGCGCCTACTGGAAAGCGCTGGAACGCTTTGCCGGCGAGGTCTGCACCAAAGCGGACGTCGAGTGCATCAGTTTTCGCGATTATCTTTCGCGGCGAGGCGAACGGCAGGCGGCGGTGGGCGGCTGAGCGGAAGCGCTCGCCACCCGATTTTCTTAGCTTGCTGGCTGATCCTCAGGGCGCAGGCCAGCTTGCTCCCGTTCCAGATAGTGCTGATCGATTACCGGCAGCGGTGCCCCTTCAAGGGTCGCTTCGAACGCGCGCAGACGTTTGTAGATAGAAATCAACTCGACGATAGTAGGCCAGGAATTGACGAGATACTGGAACGAACTGGCGACTTGGGAAAAGGCGGAGACGACCTGCTGAAAAATGCCGAAGCTTATCTTGCCTACAGCGAGAGTCGGAACAAGAATAAGTGTGGCGAAAACATTGTCTACCTGGAGATAGAGATACCGGACCATGTCGAAGTAGACATAATGAGCGTAGAGGGTGAAATAGTTCTTCCGAACATTCGCGAACAGCTCAGCTAGGGTTGGCGGTTGCGCTCTTGCCATATCGTCCTCACCAAGGACAAGTTCCTTGCGCAGAGCGGCTTCAACCCGTTGATTCCGAAATTCCAGGCCAGGAAGCTTGACCCCGACCACGGCCAACAACCCAGTGCCGAACAACGACCACACGATTGCGGCGATGACCAGTGGATAGGGAATCGCTCCGACGATGGGAAGGGTTGGGACATGACGAGACAGAGCTGCCAGCAAGGGCAGGAATGCGATGAGGGTCATAACGGAATCGATGAAGTTCACTCCCAGCCCTTGCATTGTGCTCGAGAAGCGCATCGTGTCGTCCTGAACGCGCTGCGACGCCCCTTCGATATGACGTAGCCTCGGCCAATAGGCGGTAAAATAGTCGTTCATGGCCGTCCGCCAGCGGAAGACATAGTGCCTGACGAAGAAGACGTTCAAAACCGCGATGGTCATATAGACCAGCGCCAAAGAGAGGAACTGCCACACTCCGTAGTAAAGCTCGGCAGGCGTGACGGAGCCGGGCGTGGTCAGGGCCCTCTGCACCATGTCGTAGAACATGCCACGCCAATCGTTCAGCGCCACACTTATCTGGACGATGAAATTAGTGACAAAAACAACCAAACCAGAACCAAGGATCGACCAATTCTGCCAGGGATGGGGGGCGTACAGCGCCCAAAAAAGGTAAAATATGCCGATACCAGCGAAGAAATATCCGTAGAACCAGAGGAATGACGGCGTCAGGAATCTCACTGGGCTTATGACAGGCGCTGCCTGCGGATCGACTGGCGGCATGCCAAGCATCGTGCCGAGGTGTTCGCCGCCGAAAAACCAAAGAACAACGAGCAGAAGGCTCCAGACGGCCGCCGAGGTGAAAAACAGCTTCGGCTGCGGAAAAAACGATACAAACACTGTGGGAAAATCCTCGGTCGATGCGCAAATCAGCGGGTTCAGCGCGCATAAAGTCACACATTAGTGGGAAAGAAAATGCCCGCTACCCGACGCCCGGTGCCGAGCAAGACCATAATCATGGCGATTTTGGCGCAGCCGACCAGGCGATCGCGCCGGAGGCGAGCAGGACGGCGGCGGCCACGATCGAGGCAAGGAAAAAGTTACCCGATGCCTGCGCAAGCATCCCGGCGACGATCGGGCCGATGATCTGGCCGAGGCCGAAGGCGGCCGTCATTACCGCCAGCATCCGGCGTGGTGCTTGCGGAGCAAGCTGCCTGCCGGTCTGCAGTCCAAGCGCGGTGATGGCGATGAAGGTGCCGCCGACAAGAAGGCCGCCGAGCAGCGGCCCGATGCGCCCGCCCATGACGACACTGGCGCTGACGCCGACCACCTCGACCAGGCATCCCAGGGCATAGGTGGCATAGAGCCCAATCCTGGCCGCAAGCTTCTGCCACAGCCAGACCGAGGGAAAACCGGCAAGTCCGGTTACCATCCAGACCACGGCTTCGAAGACGCGGCCGCCGCCGCCCTGGCGGACGATGGCGACCAGGAACGTCGCCGTGACGATGTAGCCGAAGCCAAACAGGCCGTAAGCGACAATGATCTTCACCAGTGAAGGGTTTTTTGGCAACGCCGGCTCGGGCCCGGCAACGCTCTTCGCGGCCGAGGTGCCGCCGGCCAGCAAGGCGACGGCGGCAAAGCCGCAGGCCGAAATCACCGCGGACCACAGCCAGCCCGCCGCCCAGCCGGCATGTTCGGTGACGAGGACTGCCAACAGCGCCGAGGACGCCGCGATGCCGAGGCCGACACCGCCGAAATACAGTGCTTGCAGGTCGTTTCGCCCGGCCGCGGCGAGATGACCGAAAACGATGCTGGTCATGAAGACCAGGACAAAGGCGCTGGCGAGGCCGGCAAGAAAGCGGATGACGAGAAACGCGGCCATCGTGCCGCTCAGGCCCATCAGGCCGGCGAGGATCGCGGTGGCGGCAAGGCCGGCCAGCATCAGCTGGCGCTCGCGGCCTTGCGCCCAGCCGCCGGTGGCGGCAAGCGCGCCGACGAGGTAGCCGAGATAATTGGCCGATGCGATCCAGCCGGCATCGGCCGGCGACAGGCCGAGCTCTTCCATCATGCCAGGCAGGATCGGCGTATAGACGAAGCGGCCGATGCCCATGGCGACGGCCAGGGCGATCATGCCGGCGATTGCCAGGCGCAAAGGCGAAGCGATGTTCATCGCGGTGCACCATAGGTGCGCCTGCCGGTGAGACAATCCGCCTTTTATTGGGCCAGAAGTGTTCGCAGCCGCGTCGGCGGCTGGCTCGCCTGAGGTGCCAAGCACGATCCTCGTTCAGGAACTCAGCCGCAGCAGGTCGAGGCCGTCTCGTAGTGAGTACGACCCGCGGTCAGCCTGAACGGCATGTCGGCGAGTTCGCGCTCCGACATGGTATAGAGGAGCGGATGCGCCAGCGGATCGGTCACCCAGCTGCTGGCCTCGCTGTCGTGCCGGTATGGCTGCATCCCGATCGGGGAAAAGGCGCCGAGCCATGATAAAATCTTCATCGGATTTGCCTCCTCACTCTGCGTAATCCACTTAGAATCCGCCGTTCGTTAGCGTCTGGCAATTGAGATTTCCGCCGCTCCAGTTTAGAAAAACTGTATGGCTATGCTGAACCGTGTCCATCTCAACGGCTTGCGCGCCGTCGAGGCCGTCGCCCGCTTGGGCTCGCTTGCGGCGGCGGCCGGCGAGCTCAACGTCTCGGTCAGCGCCGTCAGCCAGCAGATCAACCGAACAGAAAAACAACTCGGCCGCGCGCTGTTCGAACGAACGCCAGCTGGCCTGGTGGCGACGGAATTCGGCACCGTCTTTACCGCGCGGCTCGGCGCAGGGTTTCGCGAACTCGCGCAGGCGGTGGCGCTTGCCGACGAAAGCTCGGAATGCACGCTGGTGGTTTCGGTGGCGCCGGCCTTCGCTTCGAAATGGCTGCTGCCGCGGCTGTCGCGGCATTTCGCCCGCCATCCGAACGTGCTTCTGCGCATCGATGCCTCGGTGCGGCTTGCCGATCTTGATCGTTCGGACATCAACGTCGCCATCCGGCTCGGCGACGGCAAATGGCCGGGCGGGCAGGCCGAATTGCTGCTGGCGCAGGAGGTGTTTCCGGTCTGTGCACCGGTGATCGCCAGCAAGCTGAAATCGATCGAGGACCTTGCTTTGACCTGTGCGATCACCGACGAAAGATCGATGATCAGCTGGGAGAGCTGGTTCGAAGCGGCCGGGGTGAAGCCGGTCACCTTCATGAAGGGCGCGCGCTTCACCGATCCGATGCTGTGCCTGGAATCGGCGATTGCCGGCCACGGCGTCATGCTTGGCTGGCAGTTGCTGGCCGCCGACGCACTGGCCGACGGCCGGCTTGTCGCGCCGTTTGGCGTACGGGCGCAGAGCGGGCTCGGCTATTGGCTGGTGACCTCGGCCAGCAAGAACGAAAGCCGTAAGGTCAGGGATTTCAAGATCTGGGTGCGCGAAGAGATCGAGGCGACGATGGCGCAGTTCAGGTCGCTCGAGAGCGCCAGCTGAGCCTGCCAGCACATCACGGTGGAAAGGTCGGTAGCGCCGGTCTATGTAAGAAACAGTCCCCAATCACGGCAGGCAGGATCATGACCACACATTCGCGCGGCGTTTCCGCAACCATCGACCCGGTGAAGCTCGACAGGCTGGCGGAGGTCGCCGTCAAGGTCGGGCTGCAATTGCAGCCGGGGCAGGATCTGGTGCTGACCTCGTCTATTGCAGCGCTGCCTTTGACGCGGCGGATCGTCGAGCACGCCTACAAGGCAGGCGCGGGCCTTGTGACGCCGATCTTCAACGACGACGAGATCACGCTCGCGCGCTTCCGCTACGGCGCCGATGCCGGCTTCGACCGCGCCGCCGGGTGGCTCTATGAAGGCATGGCGAAAGCCTTCGCCAACAATGCGGCGAGACTTGCCGTGCGCGGCGAGGACCCGTCGCTGCTTTCGGCGCAGGACCCGACAAAGGTAGCGCGTGCCAACAAGGCGATTCGATGGCCTACCAGCCGGCGCTGGAGAAGATCACCGGCTTCGACATCAACTGGAACATCGTCGCCTATCCCGATCAGGCCTGGGCCAAGCAGGTATTCCCGGACGACGCCGAAGACGTCGCCGTGGCCAAGCTTGCCGACGCCATCTTTGCCGCCTCGCGGGTGGATGTCGAAGACCCGATCGGCAACTGGACGGCGCACAATGCGGCGTTGAAGAGCCGCACCGAATGGCTGAACGGCCACAATTTCCACGCGCTGCATTTCACCGGCCCCGGCACCGACCTGACCGTCGGGCTGGCCGAGGGGCACGAGTGGATGGGCGGCGCCTCGACCGCCAAGAACGGCATCACTTGCAACCCCAACATCCCGACCGAAGAGGTTTTCACCACGCCGCATGCAAGGCGCGTCGAAGGCCATGTCACCAGCACCAAGCCGCTGTCCTACCAGGGCACGCTGATCGACGGCATTGCGGTGCGTTTCGAGGCGGGCCGCATTGTCGAGGCCAAGGCCACGAAGGGCGAGGATGTGCTGCAAAAGGTGCTCGATACCGACGAAGGCTCGCGCCGTCTCGGCGAGGTGGCGCTGGTGCCGCATTCCTCGCCGATCGCCAAGAGCGGGCTGCTGTTTTTCAACACGCTGTTCGACGAGAATGCCGCCTGCCACATCGCGCTCGGCCAGTGCTACTCGAAGTGCTTCGTCGACGGCGCCTCGCTCGGCCAGGACGAGATCGCGGCGCGCGGCGGCAACAAGAGTTTCATCCACATCGACTGGATGATCGGCTCGGACAAGATCGACATAGACGGCGTCCATAAGGACGGCAGCCGCGTGCCGGTGATGCGCAAGGGCGAGTGGGTTTAGGCCCGGGATCTCTAAACGAAGGCCAGCAAGCAGCGGCGCCTGCTGGCCCGTGCGGAGTTGGCAATGGAGCTCGCGGTAAAGCGCATCTATGAGCCGCCGGCGCCCGATGACGGGCAGCGGGTGCTCGTCGACCGCATATGGCCTCACGGCGTCCGCAAAGAGGACGCGGCGCTGACGCTATGGCTAAAGGACATCGCGCCAAGCACTGGGTCGCGCAAATGGTTCGGCCATGAGCCGGCGCGCTGGGCGGAGTTCCAGCGGCGATACCGCGATGAGCTCGACCGGAACGGCGAGGCGGTGGCGGAACTGCGCGCCTTGCTCCGTGAGGGCAAGGTGACGCTGCTCTACGGCGCCCATGACGAGGCGCACAATAATGCGGTGGCGCTGGCGAGCTATTTGCGTGGGACGGACTGAAGCGCGAGCCTGCGTCCTGTGACTTTGGAGATTGGCGAAAGCCGTAGCGACGGCCAGAGGGGTGCTTCCCTCCGACCTCTCAAGACCTGGGTTCCTCGCCCCCGCGAAGCGGGGGAGAGGTGGCCGCGAAGCGGTCGGAGAGGGGGCTTTCGTAGAGTGCTCCCCCTCTCCGTCTCGGCTTCGCCGAGCCACCTCTCCCCCACTTTCGTGGGGGCGAGGAACCCAAGCTGGAACGAAGCCGCGAAACCTCGCCGTCCCGCTGCACCGGGTTCAACCACCCATCGCCTGCTGATAAACGTCCGGCTTGAAGCCAACCAGTATGCGATCGCCAAGTTCCAGCACCGGACGCTTGATCATCGTCGGTTTGGCCAGCATCAGCGCCTTGGCCTTCTTCTCGTCCAGGCCCAGTCTGTCCTCGTCCGACAGTTCACGGAACGTTGTGCTCGCCTTGTTGAGCAGGATTTCCCAGCCGACCTTGCCTGACCAGCCGTTCAGCCGATCCGCGTCAAGCCCGTCTGCCCTGTAGTCGTGAAAGCGATAGGCAACATCGTGACTCGCCAGCCAGGAACGCGCCTTCTTGACCGTATCGCAATTGGTGATGCCGTACATGGTGATCGTCAAAACGCGTCCTCGGACCAGTCGAATCTGATGGCACCCTAAAGCCGCGCCTCTCGGTTTTCCAGCGGCCTCGCCGGGCTCCGCGATTTTCGCGCTTGCCAATAGTAAGGAATCTTCCGAACTATTTCCCGAGCTAATTTGAGGCAAGGAAACGACCATGACGGGCCTGCAGACCGAAAGCCCCCCGCCGATCGACGGCATTTTCCGGGCGCTCGCCGATCCGACCCGGCGACGCGTGGTCGAGCGACTGAACCGAAGCCCCGCCTCGGTCAGCGAGCTTGCCCAGCCGTTCGAGATGGCCCTGCCATCCTTCATCGAGCACCTCAGGGTTCTGGAAGGCTGCGGGCTGGTGCATTCGGAAAAGGCCGGCCGCGTCAGGACCTATCGGCTCGCGCCGGAGCCGTTGAAGCTCGCGGAAAACTGGCTGGCCGAGCAGCGTGCGCTGTGGGAGCGCCGTCTCGACCAGTTCGACGATTACGTGCTGAAACTCAAGGAGAAAGACAGATGAATATGGTGCCGTTGTTCCAACCCGATCCGAAGCTCGACCTCGTGCTCGAACGGACGATCGAGGCGCCGCGAAAACTGCTGTGGATGGCCCTGACGAGACCCGAGCATGTCAGCCAATGGTTCACGCCGAAGCCGTGGATCATCACCGATTGCGAGATCGACCTGCGGCCCGGCGGCCTGTTCCGCACCCGCATGCAGTCGCCCGACGGCAAGGAGGTCAACGACAGGCGTTGCTGCTACCTCGAGATCGTCCAGGACGAGCGGCTGGTGTGGACCGATGCGCTGCTGCCAGGCTACCGGCCGTCAGGCGACCCATTCATCACAGCCGTCATAGCGCTGCAATCGCATGGCGAGACGACGCGCTACACCGCCACCGCCATCCACCGCGACGAAGCCACGCGCAACAGCCACGAGGAGATGGGCTTCTACGACGGCTGGGGCACGGTGGCGGATCAGTTGGCCGGCTATCTCAAGACGATCTGAGGCGACCCTGCTTCGCACTCACATTGCGGCCACGCAATCGTTGTGGCCGTTCAGCCGAACGCCGGTGCCGAGGCACCAACGCTCGGAACAAATTTCGACGGTTGGCGCAATGCCAGATGTCGAAGGCTCAGGCGCCGTAGCCGATGATGCCCTTGATCTCGAGGAAGTCGTGGATGGCCCAGTCGGCGTATTCGCGGCCGTTGCCGGACTGCTTGTAGCCGCCGAAGGGCGCGAACGTGTCCCATTCCGGATAGTTGATCGAGACCTGGCCGGCACGCAGGCGGCTGGCAATCTTGCGGGCGTGGTCGATATCCCCGGACTGCACATAGGCAGCCAGGCCATAGACGGTGTCGTTGGCGATCTTCACCGCATCATCATCGTCATCGTAGGAGATGACCGACAGAACCGGCCCGAAGATCTCCTCCTTCTCGATGGTCATGCCGGGCGTGACGTGGCCGAAAACGGTCGGCCGCACATAGTAGCCACGGTTGAGGTGCTCCGGCCGGCCGGGGCCGCCGGTGACCAGCGTCGCACCCTCGGCGATACCTGCCTCGATCAACCGCTGGATCTTGTCGAACTGGATGTTGCTGACCACCGGCCCGAGCTTGGTCTCCTCCGAGCGCGGGTCGCCGACCTTGTGCGCTTCGGCGGCCTTCCTGGCGATCGTCAGCGCCTCGTCGTGACGGGCGGCCGGCACCAGCATGCGGGTCGGCGCATCGCAGGACTGGCCGCTATTGCCGAAGCAGGCGTTGACACCCTTGCGCACCGCCGTCTCGAAGTCTGCGTCGGGCAGCACGATGTTGGCCGATTTGCCGCCGAGCTCCTGCGCGACGCGCTTGACGGTCTCGGCCGCCGTGTTGGCGACGATGATGCCGGCCCGGGTCGACCCGGTGAACGAGACCATGTCTACGTCGGGATGGCCAGCCATGACCTGGCCGACATCCGGACCAGTGCCATTCACCATATTGTAGACGCCCTTCGGCGTGCCGGCGGCGTCCATCACCTCGGAAAAGATGATGCCGCTGATCGGCGCGATTTCGGAAGGCTTTAAAATGACGGTGCAGCCGGCGGCGATGGCCGGCGCCACCTTGCAGACTATCTGGTTGAGCGGCCAGTTCCACGGTGTAATCAGCGCGCAGACGCCGATCGGCTCCTTGACCACCATGGTGGTGCCGCGCTTCTCGCTGAATTCGTAATCCTCCAGCGCCTTGATAGTGGCTTCCATATGCGCCCTGCCCGCCCAGGCCTGCGCCTCGCGCGCCCACCTGATCGGCGCGCCCATTTCCTGGCTGACCGCCTGGGCGATGTCCTCGTAGCGCTCATTGTAGACTTCGAGGATACGCTTCAGCAGCTTCAGGCGCTCGGCCTTGGTCGTTTGCGAAAAGGCCGGGAATGCCGCCTTGGCTGCAGCCACGGCCTTGTCGACATCGGCTTTCGAGCCGACCGAGATTTTGGTGTAGGCCTCTTCAGTGGACGGATCGATCACATCCAGCGTTGCCGGAACCACGGGGCCGACCCATTTGCCGCCGATGAAAAAATTGAGATGATTGCTCATGGGCCGTGCTCCGGTTTTCTGGAAATGAGTGAGACTAGCTAGGCAGCATAGGGCAGTTGGCACCACGGCGCAGGCTGATATGCGCCACGTCGCCGACGCTGAATTGAAAACCCTCTGTCCGGCGCGGCGCGTCGATCACCACCTGTGTCCCCTGCCCCAACTCTGCATGAAGGCGCAAGGTGCGGCCGTGAAAGACGATGCTGTTCACCCGCACCGGTGCAGTACCGGCCGCCGCCTCGGTCGTGGCCAAAAGGTCCTCCGGACGCACGCCAATGGTGCGCACCGTGCCCTCGCCAGGCAGCTCGCCTTTATCCGAAATCGCTTCCAGCGGCAGAGCGCCGGCGATGAACCGCAAGCGCTCGCCGTCACGGCCGACAAAGCGCGACTGCAGAAGGTTCATGGTGCCGATGAAGCTGGCGACGAATTTGGTGGCGGGTCGATCGTAAAGGGTCGCCGGCGGCGCAATCTGCTCTATGCGGCCCTTGTTCATGACGACAATGCGGTCTGAGATCGACAGCGCCTCGGTCTGGTCGTGCGTGACCATGACGAAAGTGGTGCCAAGCCGCGACTGCAGTCGCTTCAGTTCGACCTGCATCTGTTCGCGCAGATGCGCATCGAGCGCCGACAGCGGCTCGTCGAGCAGCAGCACACGCGGTTCGCAGACGATGGCGCGGGCAAGCGCGACGCGCTGGCGCTGGCCACCCGACAATTCCGACACGCGGGCGCCGAGCTTTTCAGCAAGGCCGACCATGTCGAGCGCTGCGCCGACGCGCCTTGCCTGTTCGGCACCGGAGAGCTTGCGCAGCGACAGGCCGAAGCCGACATTTTCGGCAACGTTCATGTGTGGGAACAGCGCGTAGTCCTGGAACACGGTATTGACGGGACGGCCGAAGGGCCTGAGCGCTGTGATGTCGCGGCCTTCGAGCAGGACCCTGCCGTTCGACGGGCTCTCGAAGCCGGCGATGACCCGCAGGCTGGTGGTCTTGCCGCAGCCGGACGGTCCGAGCAGGGTCAGGAACTCGCCGCGCGAAATATCGAGATCGACGGCGTCGAGCCCGATGATGCCGCCGGGGAAAATCTTGGAGACCTTGTCCAGCCGGACGAGCGGATCAGGCGCCATCGCGAACCTCGGACGGTTTGGTGGTGTTGACCCACAGGATCTGGCAGCGCTCGCTGCCCGGATTGCGGAAGGCATGCAGCAACGTGCTCTTGAAGGCGAAGCTGTCGCCGGCCTTCAGCCCGTATCTGGTCGAATCGACCACCAGCTCGACCTCGCCGGACAGGACGAAGCCGAATTCATGGCCGGCATGAGCGTAGGCTTCGGCGGTGCCGCCACCCGCTTCCACGGTCACCAGCATGCCGGTCAGCGTGGCGGCCGGCGGCGACAGCAGCGCCTTGGCGATGCCTTCCGACTTGACCGGGATCTGCCGCCGGCTGTTGGCGCGCACACAATAAAGATCGTTGCCGACATCATTGCCGTCGGCGATCAGCGCCGACGGCTCTATATCGAGGGCGGCGGCAAGCGGCCAGATCACGCGGACCCGCAATGACGACATGCCGCGCTCGATCTGGCTTAGCGCACCTATCGAGACACCGGCTTTGGCGGCTAGTTCGGCCAGCGAGAGATTGCGCTCCAGCCTGAGCGCCCGCACGCGCCGGCCGACCCTGACGTCGGCGTCGTCCTTCGGCTTCTCAGCCGCTTCGTCCAGCATGTCCATTCGTTCGTCCTTGTTACAGTATTTTTGGCCGGCGCCGCGTGGTCTTCCCTTCTCCCCCTTGTGGGAGAAGGTGGCCGAGCGAAGCTCGGTCGGATGAGGGGTGTTCCAGAAAACACCAACGCCTCATTCCTTCCAACACCCCTCAACCGTCTTGGCGCTGCGCGCCAATCCACCTTCTCCCACAAGGGGAGAAGGAAGAGCGAACTCAGCCGCCTGCCTTGACCTTCTCGAACATCTTGGCGAGTTCGTCATTCTGTTTCATCGGCCCGGTGAAGATCGTGGTCTTCAGCATCACCTCGGGATCGGAAGGCAGCTGCAGTTTCTCCAACTCCTCCTTTGGCACGGCGGCGAAAGCCGAGCTGGTCGAGCTGCCATAGCCGTAGGCCTGGATCAGATACTTTCCGGAATCCGTTTCCAGCCGGCTGTTGATGAAGTCATAAGCAAGATCGACGTTCTTGGCGTCCTTGAGCATGACGAAACCGCAAGCCCAGGTCAGCATGCCTTCCTTCGGCTTCATGAACTCTACAGGCACGCCCTGCTTCTTCAGCGAGGTGGCCGAGGCGTTCCAGGTCATGGCCGCGACCAGCTGGCCGCTCGCCAGTGCCTGTTCGACCGAGGTCATGTCGGTGGTGTAGTTCGAGAGCAGCGGGCGCTGCTCGCGCAGTTTTTCCGCCACCTTGTCCATCTGTTCCGGTGTCATGTCGAATGGATTGACGCCGGCCAGAAGGGCCGCCACCACCGGTGTGTCGTGGACGGCATCGATGGTCGCCATGCGCCCGGCATATTGCTTGTCCCAGAGCAGGTTCCAGCTGGCTTCGGGGTTCTTCACCAGATCGGTGCGGTAGAGGATCGAGGTATTGCCCCAGTCCCACGGCACCATCCAGACCTTGCCGTCGCCGGCCTGCAGGTCGGGCAGGTTCTTGAAGACCGGGAAGATCGAATCCCAGTTCTTGATGCGCTTGGTGTCGATCGGCTGCAGCAGGCCTTCCTTGTTCCAGCGCGCCACCTTGTCATAGCAAGGGTGCGCGACATCGGGGCGGAAGCCGGCCTTGACCTTGGTGAAGGCGTCATCGTCGTCGCCGAACGTCGCGGCTTCGACGCCATCAGGGTGCGCGGCGAGGAAGCTCTTGTTGAAGTCGGGCAGCTCGTAACCCGACCAGGTGAAATATTGCAGCTTGTCGCCGGCAAAGGCGACAGTCGACGCAAGCGCCAGCGCGAAGGCGGCCAGTCCGGTTTTCGCTGTCTTTGCCGTTATCGATTTCAAGTCGAATGCCATTGCAGTTCTCCTCTTTCGGTTTCTTCTGGTTTTGACAGGCTGGCGGGCGCTGGCCGCCGGGTGGCGGCAAGCCCGCGATGGCGCAGGATTTCGGCGAGTGCGGCGATAACGAACGACACGGCCAGGATCGCCGTGCCGAGCGCCATGACGGTCGGCAGCGATTTCGGGAAGCGCAGTTGGCTCCAGATATAAAGCGGCAGCGTCGGCTCGGTGCCGGCAAGGAAGAAGGCGACGATGAACTCGTCGAACGAGGTCAGGAAGGCCAGCATGAACGCCGAAATAATGGCGGGCAGGCTGAGCGGCAGCATCACCCGTCTGAAGGTCGTCCAGTCCGAGGCGCCGAGGTCGAGCGCTGCCTCGCGGATGGTCTTCGGGATGGCGGCGAAGCGGCTGCGCATGACCACCACCGTCGTCGGCAGCGCCACCAATACATGGCCGAGCACAATGGCAATGCGCGACGGCCCGAAACCGGCGAGATTGACCAGGATCAACAGCGAGATGCCGACGATGACGCCGGGGATCAGGATCGGCAGCCGCGCAATGGCACTGATCGTGGCGGCCAGCGGCGAGCGGCCGTAGAGGTCCATATAGGACACGGTGATGCCGCAGAGTGTTGCGCCGGTGGCGGCAATGGCGCCGATGACGAGGCTGGTGGCAAGCGCACCGGACAGCGCCGAATTGCCGTAAAGTGTGCCGTACCACTCAAGCGTGAAGCCTTGCAGCGGAAATGCCGCCTGGATCGAATTGTTGAATGAAAACAGCGGGATCAGCAATATCGGCAGATACAGGAACACCAGATAGGCAAGGACGTAGGCTCCGAGCCAGCCGCCGCCTTGCTTTGCGTCCAGGCGCGCGGTGTTCATGTGCGGCTGCCGTATCGCCGGTCGGCGAAGCGCACCACCAGCACCACGGCGAGAATGACCAGCATGACGGCGACGGCGAGTGCGGCGCCGAACGGCCAGTCATTGGCCTTGCCGAACTCGGCCTGGATCAGTGTGCCGATCATTGTACTGGCAGGGCCGCCGACCAGCGCCGGCGTCACATAATCGCCGACGGTCGGCACGAAGACGACGAGAGCGGCCGCCAGCACGCCCGGCATCGAATTGGGCAGCACGATGCGGCGGAAGCTGGTGAATGGTTTTGCGCCGAGATCGGAAGCGGCTTCGAGCAGCGATTTCGGGATGGTGTCCAGCGCCACATAGATGGGCAGGATAGCGAACGGCGCATAAGCGTGGGCGAGCGTGACGACGACCGCTGCCGGCGTATTAAGGAAGGCCAATGTCGGCTCCGACCAGATGCCGCTTTCGATCAACGCCGAGTTGAGCACGCCATTATAGGCAAGCACGATCTTCCAGGCGAAGACGCGCAGCAGATAGCTGGTCCAGAACGGCAGGGTCAGCAGGAACAGCAGCAGCCCACGCCGCCGCCCGCCATGAAAGGCCAGATAGTAGGCGACAGGATAGGCCGTGACGACGGTTGCCAGCGTCACCAGGCCGGCGATGCTCAGCGAGCGCAGCGTCACCGTCCAGTACAGCGGATCGGTGGCCACAGTGACGAAATTCGCAAGGGTGAAACCAGCCCCCAGCAACGAGCCGTCATTGCCGCGGAAGGCGAGGAAAAGCACGAGGCCGAGGGCGAAAAGGATCAGCAAGAAGGTGACCAGCCCGCCGGGCAGCAGCATGGCGAAGCGGAAGGCCGGCGAAGACCGGGTTTCCGGCAGCGACTGCGTTACGACGATGGTCGACATCGGCTGTCCATCGAAATTTGAAATCGATTAAGCTTTTTTCATATTTGTGAAATTGTCAAGCTGTTTCATGCTTGGGCATGAACGTCAGCGTTCGAACGCGTCCAGCATCCGGTACCAGGCGATCGTCGCGGCGACGCCGACCTGCCGAAACGCATGAAACGGAATCGGCCGGATCGGCGAGACCGGGAACGGCAATTGCCTGGTGTCGCCGCTCGACAGGTAGGAGGCGATGCGCTCGCCAAGCGCGGTCATCAGGCCGATGCCGCGGCCCTGGCAACCGACGACCGCCAGCAGACCCTTCTCTGGCTCGTGGATATGCGGGAGATGGTCCGGCGTCATTGCCACCCGGCCGAACCACCGCTTTTCAATGGCAATGTCTGACAGCGCCGGATAAAGCCGCAGCAGCGCGCGCTCCAGATGCGCCCAGTCGGCCGGGCCGTTCGGCAAGGCCATGCGGCCGCGCCCACCAAGCACCAGCCGGCCGTCGGCACTCTTGCGGTAATAGACGAGGATGCGGCGCGAATCCGAAACCGCCTGCCCGTCCGGCAGGATCGCCGCCGCGAGATTGGACGATAGCGGCGCTGTCGCGATCTGGAAGGAATGCAGCGGAACGATCGTCTTGGCGAGGCCGGGGAGCAGGCCGCCGGTATAGGCGTTGGTCGCCAGAACGACCGCCTTGGCCTTGAGTTCGGCGCCGCTTTCCGTCGAAACGTGCCAAATGCCAGCATTCTTGCTGATCTGCATCACGTTCTGGCGCTCGGCGATCTTTACGCCCGCCGCTGCAGCGACGCGCGCCAGTTCCAACGTGTAGGCGAGCGGATCGATGACACCGGCGCGGCGATCGAGCCAGCCGCCGAGATAGCCTTGCGCGCCGGTCATCGTCGCGATCTCCGTCCCGCTCAGCAGCCGGACATCGGCGCCGCGGGCGCGCCACTGCCGATCCCGGTTCGCCGCCGCTTTCAGCGCGGTCTCGGTATGCGCGGCCTGGATCCAGCCATTGCGGACGAACGGCACCGCCAGTCTTTCGTCGCGGATCAATTCGAAGACGGTGTCAGCGGTCGAGGCGGCAAAGTTGACGAGCGCTTCGCCGCGTTCGAGACCAAAATGCTCCAGCAGCCAGTCCGGATCGTATTTCAGGCCGGGAATGACCTGACCGCCGTTCAGGCCGGATGCGCCATTGCCAATTTCGCCGGCCTCCAGCACCTGGACGGCAAGGCCGAGCCGGGCAGCGTGCAAGGCCGCTGACAGACCCAGAATGCCGCCGCCGACGATAACGACATCGACGCATTGGCCGGCTGGAAAAAGCGACTGGAACGCGGTGGCTGTCCGCGGCTTCTGCCAGATTGGATCGGAAAACCGTAAGACCAAGCGTCACCTGAAGATTTCAGTAGGTGAAAACCCTAGCGACGGTTTCATTATTTTGAAAGAGCGTTTTCCGTCGCCGTTGGCGCACGTCAGGCTCGATCAAGGTCCAGCGATGCGAAGACCGCTTGAAAGAATTGACAAAGCTCGCCCTGCAAGCGGGATAGACCTTTGGCGGGAATTTGTTGAAAGTGCCGCGGCCGAAGGACAAGACAACAGGAAATGTAAGCCATGACGAACGCCACACATTTGCCCGCCGAAGGCCTCTTCGTGGGCCGCGCCCGGGCGAGCGATGCTTCCCTTCCGCTGGTGGTCACGGTGCGTGACGGCACGGTCTTCGACATCACATCAAATGTCGCACCGACCGTACGCGACGTTTGCGAATTGCCGGATCCGGCGGGGCACGTCCGCTCGGCCAAGGGGCGGCCGATCGGCCCGCTCGATGCCATTGCCGCCAACAGTTTCGAGACAGCGCGCGATCCGGGGAAACCGTATCTGCTGTCCCCCGTCGACCTGCAGGCGATCAAGGCATCTGGCGTCACCTTTGTCGTCAGCTTGCTCGAGCGCGTTATTGAGGAGCAGGCGCGCGGTTCGGCGGAAAAGGCCGACGCCATTCGCGCCGACATTGCCGGGCTGATCGGCCACGATCTGTCGAAGCTCAAGCCCGGCTCGCCGGAAGCGATGGAGATCAAGGCCAAGCTGATTGCGCGCGGCGCCTGGTCGCAATATCTGGAAGTCGGCATCGGCCCCGATGCCGAGATCTTCACCAAATGCCAGCCGATGGCCTCGGTCGGCTTCGGCGCCGACGTCGGCCTGCATCCGGTTTCGACATGGAACAATCCGGAGCCGGAGATCGCCATGATTGCCGCCAGCAGCGGCAGGATTGTCGGGGCGACGATCGGCAACGACGTCAATCTGCGCGACGTCGAGGGGCGCTCGGCGCTGCTGCTCGGCAAAGCCAAGGACAACAACGCCTCGGCAGCACTTGGCCCCTTTATCCGGCTGTTCGACGAGACATTTTCCATTGGCGACGTGAAGCAGGCGATCGTACGCCTGAAGGTCGAAGGCGAGGATGGGTTCTCGCTGGAGGGCGCCAGTTCGATGGCCGAGATCAGCCGCTCGCCGGAAGAGTTGGTCGCCGCCGCCATGGGGCCACATCACCAATACCCGGACGGGCTGGCGCTCTATCTCGGCACGATGTTCGTGCCGTCGAAGGATCGCGGCGAAACAGGCAAGGGCTTTACCCACAAGGTCGGCGACATCGTCACCATATCGTCAGAGAAGTTCGGCGCCTTGGTCAACCGGGTGCGGTTGTCGCCCGACTGTCCGCACTGGACTTACGGTGCCAGCCACCTGATGCGCGACCTTGCCAGGGCCGACCTCATCTAGTCCCCCACCCTACATCCGATAGATTCTAGAATTCTCTGATTGGAAATTACCTGCTCGTCGGCATTCGGGAGAGTCCATTGATCGTCGCTCTTGAGGGCAAGACCCTTGTCGTTACCGGCGGAACGCAAGGACTTGGCGAGACCATCGTCCGGCTGGCCTCAGCCGATGGCGTCGAAGGGATCGCCATTGTCGGCCGCAATGCCGAGCGTGGCAGACGCATCGCCGAAGAGCTTTCACGACCAAGCCGGCCCGTCGTCTTCATCCAGGCCGACCTTGGAGATCCGGCCGCGCCTGCAGCTGTCATGGCGGAAGCGATCAAAAGACTCGGCCGCATCGATTGTCTGGTGAACGCCGCGGCCCTCACCGACCGGGCCTCTCTGGAAACTGGCACAATCGACGACTGGGACAGGTTGTTTTCCGTCAATGCGCGCGCGCCGTTTTTCCTCATGCAGGGGGCCGTAGCCGACATGAAGACACGGCGGGCGGCGGGCGCCATCGTCAACATACTGTCGGTGAATGCGCATTGCGGTGCGCCGGACCTTGCCATCTATTCCGCAACCAAGGGCGCGCTTTCGACGCTGACCAGAAACATTGCCAACGCACATCTTTCCGATCGCATCCGCGTCAACGGCATCAACATGGGCTGGGTAGCGACGCCGGCCGAACAAGAGATGCAGGCGCGCACGCTGGGCAAGGGCGAAAACTGGGCAAAGATTGCCGCCGCCGGCCTGCCGCTTGGTCGATTGCTGACCATGGACGAAGTCGCCCAGCTAACGCTGTTCCTGCTCAGCGACGCCTCCGGGCTGATGACCGGGACGCTTATCGACCTAGAGCAATACGTGCTCGGCGCGCCGCCGCGCGGGATTGCATGACGGTCACAAGGCCGATCGTCGGCCGCCTGGAAAATATCAGCCAAACTGATGCAATCTGATGGGATTGCTGATGGCGTGGTGCCTTGCGCCAACGTCCATTGGCGATGGAGGCTTGCCATCGGTCGAAAAAGGGAATGCTCTAATGCGCCCAGGTCGACGCTGGCAAATGCGACCACGGTTGTTGGCCGCGCACGGCTTTGGCCGCGATCGTCGTCGGAGGAGGAGTTCGGTTCAAATGGGAGGAAATCAAATGCTGACGAGGCTAAGACTGCTTGTACTTGGCTTGGTGGTGGCGCTGGCCATTCCGGCCGCGGCACAGGCCAAGACGTTCTACTGGATTTCGCATGGCGGCCCGGCCGATCCGGTCTGGACCTACTTCCTTGCCGGCGCCAAGCAATGGGCGACGGACACCGGCAACACCGTCAACACGTCGTTCCACAATGGCGACGTGGCGTCGCAACAGGAAGCCGTCCGCGCCGCAATCGCCGCCAAGGCCGACGGCATCACCACGACCAGCCCCGATCCGGGCAGCCTTGTCGAGATCGTCAAGGAAGCGCGGGCGGCGAACATCCCGATCATCAACTTCAACACGCCCGACCCGAAGGCGGATTTCAACGCCTATGTCGGCGGCGACAACGTCACCTTCGGCAAGCATTGGGCGCAGTATTTGGTCGACAAGGGCCTGGTGAAGAAGGGCGACTTCGTCTGGATGCCGGTCGAAATTCCCGGCGCCACCTATGGCGTCCAGGAAGAGGAAGGCATCAAGAGCGTCTTCGAGCCGCTCGGCATCACCTATGAAATCACCGAAGCGACGCTCGACCAGGCCGAAGTGATCAACCGCATGGTCGATTACCTCACCGCCAACCGGGCCAAGGTCAAGGCGGTCATCGGTCTCGGCGACCTTGTCACCGGCTCGATCAAGCGGGTGTTCGACCAGGTCGGCGTCAAGCCGGGCGAAATCCCGGTCGTCGGCTGGGGCAACTCGCTCGACACCACCCAGGAAGTGCTGAACGGCTACGTCAATGCCGGCCAATGGCAGGATCCGCAGGCGACCAGCTACGTCGCGCTCTCGCTCGCCAACATGGCGGCGAGCGGTATCCCGCCTGGCTTCGACGTGATCACCGGCGCGCTCTACGAGAAGGACACCGCGGCGGTCTACGACAAGATCCTGTCCGGCAAATAAATCCGCGATCGAGTTGGCCACGGCCGCTTCGGCGGCCGTGACCGTCTCATCATTCCGCCGAAGCCGGTTGCGGTCGCGGCCAAATCCAATCCTATCGCGGGTCCAAGGTGGAAAATCGTTCTCTTATCCAACGCTCGATCGCGCGGCCCGAGTTCGGGCCGTTTGTGCTGCTCGTCGTCGAGATCGCCGTGTTCTGGGGCATCAACCACGACTTCCTGTCGCCGCAGAACATCTCGAACACGCTGGCCTTCACGGTCGAGCTCGGGCTGATCGCGCTGGCGATGACGCTGTTGATGACATCAGGCGAATTCGACCTCTCGGTCGGCTCGGTGTTCGGTTTCTCGCCGGTCCTGATGTGGACGTTGTTCAACAGCGGCGTCGCCTCGCTCGAAGCCGCCTTCGTCATCTCGCTGGTGGTCGCTGCATTCATTGGACTGGTCAATGGCTGCTTCGTGACGCAACTCAAGATCCCGTCCTTCCTGGTGACGCTGGGCATGCTGCTGGTGGTGCGCGGCACCGCTTTGTTCGTCACCAACGGGTTTCCGCAGCGGACCTGGAGCGCCGAGGGCAGCTGGCTGGCGGAAGCGCTGGTCGGCGATTTCTTCATCGGGCCGTTCCGTATCTACATGTCGCTGTTCTGGTTCATCGCCGCCGCAATCGTGCTCGGCTACGTTCTGACGCAGAGCCGGACAGGCAACTGGATCCAGGCGGCCGGCGGCAACCCGAGTGCTGCAAGGGCGCGCGGCGTCAATGTCAGCGGCGTCAAGATCGGCCTGTTCATCCTGTCGTCGATCCTGGCCTCGCTTGCCGGCGTCATCTCCTCGCTACGCACCTCTGCGGCCAACCCCAACAGCGGCACCGGCTACGAGCTCGAAGTCATCGCCATGGTGGTGATCGGCGGCACGGCGCTGACCGGCGGGCGCGGCACAATCATCGGCACGGTGCTCGGTATCCTGATCCTGCGCGTGATGCGCAACGGCATCGTGCTGATCGGTGTGCCCGGCCTTGCCTATAATATTTTCATCGGCGCCATCATCCTCGGCATGATGGCGCTCCATTCATGGCTGGAACGCCGGCATCAGGCAGGGACTTGAACCATGGCCGAACCGCTTGTCCGCATGGAAAATATCCGCAAGTCCTATGGCCGCGTGCAGGCGCTGGTTGATGCCAATTTCCATGTCAACGAAAGGGAGATCGTTGGACTGCTCGGCGACAACGGCGCCGGCAAGTCGACGCTGATCAAGGTGCTGTCGGGCGCGGTCCCGCTGACCAGCGGCGACATCTTCATCCGCGGCAAGAAGGTGAATCTGCGCAGCACCAGCGACGCCATCGCCCATGGCATCGAGACGATCTACCAGGACTCCGCGCTGGTGACGCAGCTGTCGATCGCCCGCAACCTGTTCCTCGGACGCGAGCCGATCAAGCCGCCGCGTTTCCTCAACCGCATGGACCAGGAGGCGATGAACGTGGTTGCCCGCGACCTGCTCAAGCAGGTCGGCATCTCGAAGAACATCCCGCCGACGACGCCGATCGGCTCGCTCTCCGGCGGCGAGCGGCAGGCGGTGGCGATTGCGCGCGCCATGCATTTCGACAGCGATCTCATCATCCTCGACGAGCCGACCAACAATCTCGGCGTCGCCGAAACGCAAGGCGTGCTGAGCTTCGTGCGCAGTGCCCGCGATTCCGGCCATTCCTGCATCTTCATCGCCCACAACATCCATCATGTCTTCCAGGTGGTCGACCGCATCGTCGTCATGCGCCGCGGCAAGGTGGTCGCCGACGATGTCGACCCGAAGAAGACCAGCGTCGCCGAAGTCGAACGCGTCATCACCGGCATGTCGGACAAGGAGATCCATGACGCGCTGGTCGAGGGCACGCAACGGCCCGGCTGAGCAGCCGGGGGTCGGCCTGATCGTCGAGGCACTGGATCGCATCGCCACATGGTTGCGACATGAAAGCCACCGTTTCGGATATTGCCAGGAGCTGCGGCCTGTCGACCGCGACGGTCGACCGTGTGCTCAACAACCGGGCGGGAGCCAGTGCCGCCAACCGGCAGCGCGTGATGGAGGCGGCCAAGCAGCTCGGCTATCTGCCGGTGGTCGACCAGGTAGCGTTGCCCTCGCGGCCGGCGCATCTCGAATTCTTCCTGCCGATAGGCAGCAATGCCTTCATGGCCGATCTGGCCAGGCACATCGAGGATTATGCGGCGCGCCTGCCGCTGGTCGCCTCCTGCCGCATCCACAAGCTCGCCGGCATCTCGCCGAGTGCCTTGCAGGCGGCCGTCGAAAACCTCTCGCTCAAGGCGAACGGTGTCGGCGTCATTGCCGTCGATCACCCGAGAACGCGCAACATCTTGCGCGAGATCGTCGAGGCCGGCATCCGCCTGGTCACACTTGTGTCCGATGTTCCGGGCGCGCCCCGCTCGGCCTATGTCGGCATTGACAACCGGGTGGCCGGCCGTACGGCGGCGCTGCTGATGGGACGGTTCCTCGGCGGCCGCCAGGGCCATCTGGCGATGGTCGTCGGTTCACGCTCCTACCGCGGCCATGAGGAACGCGAGATGGGCTTTCGCTCCGTGCTCGGCGAGGAGTTCCCCAACCTAACCGTCACTAGCGCCGTGGAGATCAACGATGAGCCGGAGGTCAGTTATACCGCGACCATGAAGGCGCTGCACAACGCGCCGGAGCTGCTCGGCATCTATTGTATCGGCGCCGGGCGCTCGGGCGTGGCAAAAGCATTGCTCGAAGTCAGGCCGCAGACGAAGCCGGTGTTCATCTGCCATGATCTGACGCGCGAGACGCGCGGCTATCTCGTCGACGATCTGCTCGACGTCGTCATCGACCAGAATGCGCGGCTGATCGCCGAACAGTCGGTCATTCGCCTGCTCGGCTCGATCGCCTCGTCGGCGCCCTATCTGACGCGGAAATTCATCGAGCCGCGCCTGATCTTCAAGGAAAATGTCCCGGTGCAGTGATGTCGCGCGAGGCGATGGTCGCTCGGGCCTCGATCGTTAAAATTCGGTTGATACCGCAAATCTGCACATCACCTATGCAACTTTTGTGGTTGCCGAATCATTGGGCAATCGATAGTTTTGCAGGTGTCGGCCATCTACTCCTCCCAGATGCGATGCCGACGCTGAGTGCGGTACACCTCCTCCCGTGCCGTATTCGATATCGAGCCCGCTGCCACCTCCTCCCGGCAGCGGGCTTTTTTTGTTCCAGCTCCAGGATAGCGGCCAATGCTTGCGGTCGGGACAGCACCGGACACGTTTGCTGATCCGCGGATCGATGAGCTTCGCTGCGACCGCCGCGGCTTGTCGGGCAGAATCCTGTCACACTTGTCACTCTCACCGGTTCGCCGGCGGCCCTATCCTGCCTCACGACCAGCGATCAACGCCGCGCCGGCCATGGTGCGGAGGATCGGCACAGGAGACGCGAGATGGCACATCGCGATGGGACGAGACATCACCCGGCGACGCGGCCCGCAATCGAAACGCCACGTATCGTTTCGCCGCTTGCGAGACTATCTGGCCCTGAAAGACGTGATCAGGCCTTCCGCCATGCGGACGAACTGCGCGCTCGGGCCCTCGGCGCCGACGCTTTGCAGGCTGACGCGGGCGCCCTCGAGCAACAGCGACAGCGTGTCCGCAAGAAGCTCGGCCTGGCCGATGCCGGCATCGCGACACAGCGAGACCAGCCGCTCGCGCTGCGCTTCCTTGAGCTCCTTGATCACTTGCCTTGCCGGATGATCGGCCTCGCTCAGCTCGATGGCGGCGTTGGCCATGTCGCAACCGCGGCGATCCGACATCAGGCAATCGGCCGCCATCCGGACCCAGGCATGCAGCTGCGCCAGCTTGTCGCCCGGATTCTCGGCCTCGAACTTCTCCCACATCGCGTTGGCGCTGCAGGCAGTCGCCCGCAGACATTCGATGATCAGGTCGTCCTTGGACTCGAAATGCCGGTAGAGCGTCATCTTGTTTGTGCCGGCGGCCTCGGTGATGGCGTCGATGCCGACGCCGCGAATGCCATGCTTGTGAAACATGTCCCGTGCCGTCTCCAGGATCCTGTCCCGGGGGCGAACACGCTCCACAACAACGTCTGTCATCAAAACCTCCGTGATTGCGTTTCCCGAAATTCCCTCGGTGCACCTCTTGACTAGGGTGTTACCGGTCTGTAACGTTAGAGATGTTACTTACCTGTAACACCCGCATTGCATCATGTCAAACTCGCAAGTGCCAGCCATCAGCCCCGCCCCGATCGGCAAGGGGACGAACCGCACCTCACGGCCTCGGCCGGCGAGCAAGAAAACACCAGATCCGCGGCTTGCCGCGGATCACCAAAAACCAGGAGCCGCTTCGATGTCGCAGCGCAATGATCTGACGATCGATGAAGTCGTAAGGGATCCGATGATCCGCATGCTGATGAAGGCCGACCGCGTCGACCCGCGGTCTTTCGAGGCGATGCTGCGTGCGGTGGCGGACGAACAGGCCGAGCGCCGCAATGCGCCGCGCCGCCTTGAAGATTTCGGCTTTCTCGAAGATTCCGGCTCAACACGCAGCCGGCGGCTGTCCAGGGTAGCCAGGGCGTTTGGCCGGGCCAGAGCATCGGGCGAGGCTTGCATCTCATGGTAAACTTCTTCATTCATCGTCCGATCTTTGCGTCGGCGATCGCCATCATCATGGTGCTCGCCGGAGCGATCTGTTATTTCCTCCTGCCCGTCTCGCAGTTTCCCGACATCACGCCGCCCCAGGTCGTGGTCAGCGCCCATTACCCGGGCGCCAGCGCGCAGGTCGTCGCCGACACGGTGACGACGCCGCTCGAACAGCAGATCAACGGCGTCCAGGGGATGACCTATATGTCGTCGTCGAGCTCCAATGACGGCTCCTCGACGATCACAATCACCTTCGACGTCGGCTACGATCTGAGCACGGCGGCCGTCGACGTCCAGAACCGCGTTTCGCAGGCGGCTTCCTCGTTGCCGGCCATCGTCAATCAGGGCGGCGTGACGATCAAGAAGCAGAACCCGAACTTCGTCCTGATCGTCGACCTCACCTCGCCAGACGGTTCCGTCAACCCGGTCGCGCTGAGCAACCTCGCCTACTTGCAGGTGGTCGATCCGCTGAAGCGCCTGCCCGGCGTCGGCGACGTGCAGATCTTCGGTGAGCGGCGCTATTCGATGCGCATCTGGCTCGACCCCGACAAGCTAGCCAATCTCGGCATTACTGCCGTCGACGTGCAGAACGCCGTCGCCGAGCAGAACGTCCAGGTGGCGGCCGGCAAGATCGGGCAGTCGCCGGCTCCGGCCGGCACCGCCTTCGAGATGCAGGTCAACGCCGTCGGCAGGCTGAGCGATCCCAAGGAGTTCGGCGACATCGTCGTGCGGGCCAATACCGCCAACGGCTCGCTGGTCAGGCTGCGCGACGTTGCGCGCATCGAGCTCGGCGCGCTGCAATATTCGTCGTCGGCCTTCTTCGGCAAGGACCCGACGGTGGTGCTCGCGGTCTACCAGATGCCGGGCTCCAACGCGCTCGATCTGCAGCAGCGCGTCAAGGACAAGATGCAGGAGCTGTCGGCCCGTTTCCCGAAGGGCGTCAGCTACGCCATGCATTACGATACGACACGTTTCGTTTCGGCCTCAATGCACGACGTGCTGATCACGCTCGGCGAAGCGCTGGTCCTGGTCGTCGCCGTGGTGTTCATCTTCCTGCAAAGCTGGCGCACCACGATCATCCCGACGATCGCAATTCCGGTGTCGCTGGTGGCGACGCTGGCCGTCATGCATATGCTTGGCTTCTCACTGAACATGCTCAGCCTGCTCGGCATGGTGCTGGCGATTGGCCTCGTCGTCGACGACGCCATCGTCGTCGTCGAGAATGTCGAACGCCAACTTGAGGCCGGTCTCAAACCTCTGGCTGCCACGCGCACCGCGATGGCGGAGGTCACCGGCCCGATCATCGCGACGACCGCCGTGCTGATGGCGGTGTTCGTGCCGGTCGCCTTCATTCCGGGCGTGTCCGGCCGGCTCTACAACCAGTTCGCCCTGACGGTGGCGATCTCCTTCGGCATCTCGGCCTTCGTCTCGCTGACGCTTACCCCGTCGCTCAGCGCCGCCTTCCTGCGCCACCGGCCGGAAACGCAGTTCGTGCTGTTCCGCTGGTTCAACATGGGCTTCGAACGGCTGGCGCATGCCTATGCGAATGGGGTCCGTATTCTCATCCGCCTGCGCTGGATCATGCTCGGCGTGTTCGCGGCCGGACTTGTCGCGACCTATTTCGTCTGGCAGCGCCTGCCCTCGACCTTCCTTCCGGTCGAGGACCAGGGCTATTTCTTCGTCGTCATCCAGCTCCCCGACGGGGCCTCGCTGGAACGCACCGACGCGGTGGCGCAAAAGGCACGCGACATCCTGCAGAACACGCCCGGCGTCGACATCGTCGGCTCGATCAGCGGCTTGAACTTCCTGACCAGTGCCGCGCAGTCGAATTCGGCGGTCGAATTCGCTATCCTGAAGCCATGGGACGAACGCGGCCCCGATCAGAGCGCGTCTAAGCTCGTCGCCGACGTGCGCAACAAGCTGCTGCAAATTCCAGAGGCTTTTGCGCTGAGCTTCGACCCGCCGTCGATCCCAGGCATTGGCACCACCGGGGGCTTCGAGTTCCAGGTCGAGGACCTGACCGGCCGCGGCAGCGTGGCGCTCAACGATGCGACGCAAGCCGTGATTGCCGAGGCGCGCAAGCAGCCCGAGCTCAACCCACAGCAATTGTTCTCGTCGTTCTCGACCTCGACGCCGCAGTTCAACTACGATCTCGATCGCGCCAAGGCGAAGCTGCTCGGGCTCAACCTGCCGGACGTGTTCAATACGCTGCAGATCTATCTCGGCTCGCTCTATGTGAACGATTTCAACCTGTTCGGCCGCACCTTCCGGGTGACGATACAGGCCGACAAGGACTCTCGCGCCGGTCCGGCCGACATATCGCGGCTCTATGTCCGCAATGCGTCGGGTGGCATGGTGCCGCTGAGCACGCTGGGCAAGCTTGTGCCCGTCGTCGGCCCCGAGACCGTGCCGCACTACAACAACAATGCGTCGGCCCTGATCAATGGCGGCGCCGCCCCCGGCTTTTCGTCCGGCCAGGCGGTGGCGGCGATGGAACGCGCCGCTGCCACGGCGTTGCCGAGAGACTTCGGCTACGAATGGACCGGCATCACCTATCAGGAGCTCAAGGCGGGATCGATCGCATCCGTCGTCTTTGGTCTCGCGATCGTCTTCGTCTTCCTGATCCTCGCCGCGCAATATGAGAGCTGGGCGATGCCGTTCATGGTGCTGCTGGCGGTGCCGCTCGCACTGTTCGGTGCATTCGTCGTGCTGTGGCTGCGCGGCATGCAGATCGACGTCTATTCGCAGATAGGCTTCGTCATGCTGATCGGACTGGCGGCCAAGAACGCGATTCTGATCGTCGAGTTTGCCCGGCGCCGGCGCGAAGAAGGCCTCAGCATCGTCGACGCCGCGATGGAAGCCGCGCGGCTGCGGCTGCGGCCGATCCTGATGACCGCCTTCGCCTTCATCCTCGGCGTGCTGCCGCTGATGTTCGCCACGGGTGCGGGTGCCGCAAGCCGGCAGTCGATCGGCACCACCGTCTTTGGCGGCATGGTCGCGGCGACGATCCTGTCGCTGGTGTTCGTGCCGGTCTTCTATGCGGTGATCGAGCAGCTGCGCGAGCGCCGCAGCGAGAGCGAACCGGTTTCCGAAGCGACCGAACAACCAACTGCCGAACCCGCCTTCGAGCCATTGGCCGAAGCGGCCGAATAGGACTGGAGAATTGATCATGCGTAAATGGAAAATCGCGCTGGGAACGGCCGTCGCCCTTGGGGCGATTTCGGTGGCGAGCGTTCACCTGCTCGACATGGGCAGCCTCAGCCTCAACGCCGGCACAGCCGGGGCGGCGACACCCAAGCCGGAAGCTTTTGTCATGCCGGTGCCGGTGGTGAGCGTCGTCAAGAAGACGATCCCGATCTATCTCGACTACGCCGCCCGGGTGGAGCCGATCCGCAGCATCACGCTGCAGGCGCGCGTGCCGGGTTATCTGCAGGAGCAGGTCGCTACCGACGGCAGCGACGTTGCGAAGGGCGACCTTCTCTACAAGATCGCCCCTGAGGATTTCCAGGCTGCCCTCGAGCAGGCGAAGGCGCTTATCCAGCGCGACACGGCGACGCTCGACTATGCGCGCTCCAATCTCGGGCGCGGCAGCGAACTCGCCAAGAGCGGCTATCTCGCCAAGGACGTGTTCGACCAGCGCACCAGCACCTTGCGTGAGGCTCAGGCCTCGCTCGCCGTGAACCAGGCCGCCTTGCGGACCGCCGAGCTCAATTTGAGCTACACCGAAATCCGTGCCCCGTTCGCGGGACGCATCGGACGCAGCCAAGCATCTGTTGGAACGCTGGTCAGCGTCGCCGGCACGGTGCTCAATTCGCTGGTGCAGCTCGATCCGATCTACGTCATCTTCAATCCGAGCGAAACGGACCTGACACAGATCGAGGAAGCCCGGGCCGCGGGACCGATCAGTGTCGACGTCCTGCTTCCCGGTGAAACGGAACCGCGCCAGAAGGGCGATCTTACCTTCATGGACAACACGATCGATCGATCGACCGGCACGATCACGGCACGGGCGACGGTCGGCAACGGCAAGTTCACGCTGCTGCCCGGCCAATATGTCCGCGTCCGGCTGCACGTCAAAGAGCAGCCCGATGCGCTGATGGTACCGCAGACGGCACTCGGCTCAGGCCAGCTCGGCAAATACCTCTATGTCGTCGGCAAGGACAACACGGTCGACCAGCGTATCGTTTCGCTCGGACCGACCAATGGCGATCAGGTCGCCATCTTGAGCGGTGTGGCCGAAGGCGACCGGGTGATTACCGGCAATCTGCAGAAGATCGGCCCGGGAATGCCGATCTCGCCGCTGCCCGAGAAACCGGCCACCTGATAACCCCCATCAGGTTCCGGTCCCGCGGCGCCCTCGGCTCCCACGCCAAGGGCGCCGTTTTTGCTGATGTTTTCGACACGGCCGATTCAAGCCGTAGTGCGAACGGCGGCTCTGGCGACGATGGCAGCATAGAGGCGCTCTCCAACTGTGAAGGCAGTTTGTGGATCAGCAAACGAGACATCCATCCAGCCGACGGCTTGTCGCGGCTACACGTATCACTCGCGCGAACGCCCGCTTCGACCTGGATGGATGGACTGCTGGATTTAGGCGGCATAAGGCACCGTCTTCCAGGTCAAATCCTGGCGCAACGGTTTCGCCGGTCAGGCCGCCTGCAGGATCCGGATCCCGTGGCGTCCGGTAAGCTCGATCACGCGGTTAATCATGCCAGCGGTCGGCGGGCCGGAGGGCGCGTCCTTGGATGCAGCCTCTTCGAAGAATGCGATCATCTCGTCGTCGACGATCGCCATGAAAATAACCGGCACGGGACCAGCATTGCGATAGCCATGGGGCGCGTTGCCCGGAATGGTGACGACATCACCGGGTTCCACCTCATATTCTTGCGCGACCCCATCGATCATTGTCCATATCGTGAGGGTGCCCTCGAGAATGCGGAAAATTTCCGCGGAAGGATGCGTGTGGGGCGGCGTGCCGCTTCCAGGAGGTACCGTGACGTCGATCACGTTGAGTGCCGTCCCAGCGAGCTTTGCCCGGACAGCGACCTGATCGCCCATTACCCAGAAGCCTTGAACCGAATCGGCCGGATGGACCGTCGCTTTGGTCTTATGCCAAGTCACTTGCTTTTTCCTTACGAACAGCGCCTTGCTGCGATTTTGCCGCATTGAGCAAGGCGCGAATTGCCCAGGCGGCTGCCTCTCCGGCCTCACGGCCGGTAAGACCCCAGTAGTCTTTCATCGTCTGCCAGGCAGTGGCGCTGAACAGGAGCTGGATCACGGCCTCAAGCTGGCGCGCCGCCTTCGGGTCCATTCCGTTTGCGACTTGCGAAAGGCTGCTCTGAAAGGCACGTTGCCGCTCACCATTGGCTTGCAGGCGCATCTCGCGCCCGGTAGCGCTCGCATGCGAGGCTCTGACTACGCCTTCGATTGCGTCCAACGAGGCGAAAAGGTCGGGAGGAAGATCGATCAGATCCTGCTCCCGCTCAGGCCAGAACCGCACTCCCAGAGAGGCATTGGTGCTGGCCCAAAAGGCTTCCAAAAGCGCTTCCTTCGTCGGGAAATGGCGGAAGATGGTCCGTCGGTTTACGCCCGAAACCTCGGCAACCTCATCGAAGCCAAGGAGGCTGTACGGATTTTGCTCCAGAATCGTTCGAATGGACGCGAGGATGCGCTCGCGCGTGGCCTGCGCCTGCTCTGCCCGCAGCGGGCTCTCGTATTTCTGAGTCATCGTTTGTGAATTCATGTCACTGCTAGTGACACAAACCTTCCCAGTCGTCAATGGACATTGCGAAGGCTACGCACCAGGTTGTTTCCCGCTGCGAGAAGCCAGCTGACGCTCAGCGGCCGGGACCTGGTCGGCTTGCATGGTCAGGCTGGCCGAGGCCGGAAGGGCGCCAATGTCTCCAGGATCGAGAATCCAGCTCTTGTAAGATTGTCGACAATCTGCTTGTCTTGCTTTCGGTTCCCTGGAGCAGCCGAATGGCAAAGCTGGATTTCAGTCCGATCGCGGATACGACACGCAGGGCCGAGATCGTGGGGCTGCTCCGGCGGGCGATCCTGACCGGCCGGCTGGAACCGGGACAGAAGCTCAACGAACTCAGGATTTCCGAGCAGATGCGGGTGAGCCGCGCGCCGCTGCGCGAGGCAATGCGCGAGCTGGTGCAGGAAGGCATCCTGACCAGCATCCCCTACGCCGGAACCTTCGTCATCAACGTCACCGCCAAGGACATCGACGACGCCTATTCGCTCAACAAGGTGCTCGACGAGTTCGCCATCGAGCGGACCTGGCCGCTTCGCGACCAGCGCTTCTTCGACGAGCTTGACCGGCGCCATGCGGCGGTGAAGCAGGCGACGCGCGGCCTGGACACGACGCGGCAGATCGAAACAGCGCTGCAACTGCATGGCCTGATCCACGAATGGGCCGACAATTCGGTGCTGCTGGAAACCTGGCAGCGGCTGACCAGCCGGCTGCAGATGTATTTCGCGCTGCACCAGCGGGCGCGCAACGAGCCGGTGCCTGCCGTAGATGCTCACGAGACCTATGTACGGCTGCTCAAGGGCAGCGACATGCGCGCCGCACAGCGCCACGCCAAGGACCATATCGACCTGGATTTCGAAGAACTGCTCGCCTATGCGCGCGGGCTGGAACAGCGCGGCTCAAAGGGCGCCGGCGCCGATCGTGCCGGCCGACCTAAAGGCGGCTGAGCCCGACAAATTTGACGGACATCCCGGAACACAGACAACGGACAGAAAACGTGCAGATCAAAACCATCAAGGCCTACCATGTCGTGCAGCCCTTCGTGGACGGGCCCTACCGCATGTCCAAGGGGCGTGTCGCCGATGCGTTCGACGCGGTGATCGTCGCCGTCACGGCCGATAGCGGGCTCACCGGCTGGGGCGAGATGGCGCCGCTTGGTAATTTCTATTCGCCTGCCTTCGCTGCGGGTACTCGCGCCGGCGTCGTCGAGATCGCGCCGCATCTCATTGGCCATGACCCACGCGGGCTTGCCAGTATCAACAGGTTGATGGACACGGTGTTCAAGGGCCATCCCTACATCAAGTCGGCGCTCGACATGGCATGCTCGGATCTCGCGGCGCGCGCCGCCGACGTGCCGCTGGTCACGTTGCTTGGCGGCCGCGAGAGCGAGACGGCGGAACTCTACAAGGTCGTCACCCACGGCACGGTCGACGCGATGGCCGCACTTGCCAAGCACATCGTCGGGAAAGGATTTCAACGGCTGCAGGTCAAGGTCGGCGGCAACGTCCATGACGACATCGAACGCGTCACAGCCGTTGCCGCCGCGGTGCCGAAGGGCACCGTCATCTTCTGCGACGCCAATGCCGGCTGGACCCCTTACGAGGCGCGCCAGTTCGTGGATGCGACGCGCACCATCGACTACACGTTCGAGCAGCCCTGCACGACGATCGACGAATGCCTGTCGGTGCGCCGCTCGCTCGACAAGCCGATGGTGCTCGACGAATCCGTCGCCTCGTTGGACGATATGCTCGACATCCACCGCAAGGGCGCGGCCGACGGGCTGACGCTGAAGATCTCGCGCCTCGGCGGCGTCACCAAAACGCGCCAGATCCGCGACCTTGCCGTCGACCTCGGCTTCATGATCACGGTCGAAGACACTGGCGGCGCCGAGATCGACACATCGGCCATGGCGCATCTGTCGCTGTCGACGCCGGAGGAGCGCCGGCTGCACGCCATCGCCTTCCACGAATGGGTGACGGTGCGCACCGCATCCAACATGCCGCCGGTTTCGGGAAGCCGTATGGGCATTCCGGATGGGCCGGGCCTCGGCATCGATGTCGTTCCCGGCCTGCTTGGTGCGCCCTTCTTCGAAATCGGCAGCTGAGCTACAACAAGGCTGCACCCAATCAACCTGAATATGCCGCGTCCTTCTGACTGCGGAGGCACGGCCGTGTGGATGACCGCTCCTCCAATCGTCTTCGGCCGATTGCAGAGCGACAATGCCCAATTGCCGGTTGAAATATTTTTCATTTGCAAATAGAAATGTTCAAACCGTTGATTTGGACGCTGCGGCGCGTCAGGAACTGGAGGAAGCGACATGTCCCATCCGCAATTTGCAGCGGAACTTCTGCAGCGCGCTGAACAGCAGGGGCCGATCACCATCGGGCTTGCCGGCGCCGGACAGATGGGCACCGACATCGTCGTCCAGGTCGCGCTGATGCCGGGCATGCGGATCGGCGCCATTTCCGAAGTCAGGCCGCAGGCAGCGATCGACGCGGCGCTGCTCGCTGGCCATGACCGTTCCGACATCGTCCATGCCGGCAATGCGGCCGCGATCGACCGCGCCATCGAGGCCGGCAAGATCGCGGTGACCGAAGATTTGCATGCGCTGGCGGCGGCCGGCCGGATCGACGTCATCATCGACGCAACGGGTAATCCCAATATCGGCACGCTGTTTGCGCTCGAAGTGATGAAGAACGGCAAGCATATCGTCATGCTCAATGTCGAGGCCGACATCACCATCGGCCGCTTCCTCAAGGAGGAGGCACGCAAGGCCGGCGTCGTCTATACCGGTGCCGCCGGCGACGAGCCCGCCTGCACGCTGGAGATCATCGGCTTTGCCAAAAGCCTCGGCTTCAACATCATCGCCGCCGGCAAGGGCAAGAACAATCCGCTGAAGATCGACGCCATGCCGGCCGACTACGAGAAGGAGGCGGCCGAGCGCAACATGAATGCGCGCATGCTGGTCGAATTCGTCGACGGCTCGAAGACGGCGATCGAGATGGTGGCGATCGCCAATGCGACCGGCCTGGTGCCCGACGTGCCGGGCATGCACGGCCCGACCGCGACGCTGGAGGAGTTGGCCAGCGTGCTTTGCCCGCGCGAGGATGGCGGCGTGCTGCATCGCAAGGGCGTGGTCGATTACTCGATCGGCAAGGGAGTGGCGCCCGGCGTGTTCTGCATCATCGAGACCCGGCATCCGCGTGTGCTGGAGCGCATGATCGACCTCAAGGTCGGCAAGGGCCCCTATTTCACGATCTTCCGGCCCTATCATCTGACCAGCCTGGAAGTGCCGCTGTCGGCGGCGCGCGCCGTGGTCTACAAGCGGGCCGACATGGAGCCGCTCGACCATCCTGTGGCCGAGGCGGTGGCGGTCGCCAAGAGCGATCTTGGCGTTGGCCAGTCGCTCGGCATGATCGGCGAGAACGACTATCGCGGCTTCGCCATGACCTGGGGGGATGCGCGCGCCCGCGGCGCCCTGCCGCTCGGCCTTGCCGAACGCGCCAAGGTGGTCAAGCCGCTCAAGACCGGCGACTTCCTGACCTATGAAAATTGTGTACCCGACGATTCGATGGTGATAACCCAGATCCGCCGCCGTCTCGACCAGTCGGACGGACGGTTCGTTACAAACGCAGCCTGACCCCGCTGGATCTCCGCCTGATGGACGATGTCGTAATCGGGATCGACGCCTCGACCACGGCCGTGAAGGCGATTGCCTTCGCGCGCGACGGCGAGGAGCTGTTCCAGGCGCGCGAGCCGTACCCGCTTTCAAATCCGAAGCCCGGCCATTTCGAGCAGGACGCCGAACAGTGGTGGACGGCGCTGCTTGGCGCATTGAAGCAGGTCACCGAGGCGGTCGGCGCTACGCGGGTGGCGGCGATCTGCATCGCTCACCAGCGAGAGACCTTCACGCTGGTGGACAGCGCCGGCAAAGCACTCATGCCGGCGATCCTGTGGCTCGACGAACGCGCCCGGCCGCAGGTTATCAGGCTTTCGGCCGAACTCGGCCGCGAGGCGATCCGCGACTGGAGCGGCAAGCCCCCGGACCCGACGCCGGCGCTCTACGCCATTGCCTGGCTTGCCGAGCACCAGCCGCAAGTGCTTCGCCAGGCAGCGGCACTGGTCGACGTGCACGGTTTCTTCGTCCAGCGGCTGACCGGGCGATTGGTCACCAGCACCGCAAGTGCGGATCCGCTCGGGCTGCTCGACGTCGAGAAAGGTACCTGGCATCCCCGCCTCGTTGCGGCCGCCGGACTGCAAATGGAGCAATTGCCCGAGCTGGTCGCGCCGGGCGTGGTCTGCGGCAGTCTTTCCGCAAGCATAGCGCAGCTGACCGGCCTGAGGGCCGGCACGCCGGTCGTTGCCGGCGCTGGGGACGGCCAGGCGATGGGCCTCGGCATGGGCGTCTACGGCGAGGGCAAGAGCTATCTCTCGCTCGGCTCCGGCGTGGTCAGCGGCTGCTATTCCGGCAAGGTGAAAACCTCGGACGCCTTTCGCACGCTGGTCTCGCCGACCGGCTCCGGATTCATGCTGGAGACCGTGCTGCGATCGGGCATGCAGCTGGTCGACTGGATCGTGCGAACCACCGGTTCGCCCTCGGCGGCAGCGCTGGAGAAAGTGGCGCTGGATGTTGCCGCGGGCAGCGAGGGCCTGCTCATCATGCCCTATTGGGCCGGCGTCATGAGCCCGTATTGGGACGGTGCGGCGCGCGGCGCCATTGTCGGCCTGTCGCTCGATCACCGGCCGGAGCATCTCTTCCGCGCTGTCCTGGAAGGCATCGCCTTCGAGCAGGCCGTCGCCACCGAGGCCATGGAAGCCCAGGCCGGCGGACCGGCGGCGATGATTGCCGCCGGCGGCGGCACCAATTGCGCGCTGCTAATGCAGATCATGGCAAGCGTGCTCGAGCGGCCGCTCTCGGTTTCGCCGGTCAACGAAGCCGCCGCACTCGGCGCTGCCATGCTGGCGGCAGCGGCTGTCGGCTGGTTTGCCTCGCCGGAAGCCGCAGCAGAGGTAATGGCTGCCGCTCCCACCAGGCATGTCGATCCGGTCGACGGGCTTGTCGCCGCCTATCGCAGCCGCAAGGAAATCTACCGCGACCTTTATCAGGCGACGCGCGACATCCACACCCGCCTCGGCGCTCTCGACGAAATCTAGCGGTTGAGCAGCCCCTTGGCCGCATCCTCGTCGGTGATCAGAACCGATACCTTGGTGTTGGCCAGCGCCGCCCGCATGATGGCAATCTTTTCCTGCCCTCCCGAAACCAGGATTATGCTAGGAATATCCGACAGATCCTGCAGCGGATAGGCACAGACGCGGCGGTTGACCTCGTGGTCGACCGGGCGGCCCTCGGCGTCGATGAAATGACACAGAATATCGCCGACGGCACCGGCCGCCTGCAGTTCCTCGAGTTCACTTGGCTTGATGAAGCCGTAATTGGCGATCGGGCTGTCGCTGGAAAACGAGCCGACGCTGAGCACGGCGATGTTTGCCCGGCGCGCGCGGAAAACAACATCCTGAACGCTGCGCTGGCTCATGAAAGCATCGCGCTGCTCCGGCCTGTCGGCATAGACCGGCACCGGCAGCAGGAAACACTCCGCACCGATCTTCTCGGCGAAATCCCAGGCGCTTTCGGTCGGGTTGAGCGGCTGTGCATGGGTGAGGCCGCCAAGCATCGAAACCACCGTTGTCCTGGCGATCGGCCGCCGTGGCAATTCATTGATGGCGAATTTCAGCGTCCGCCCCCAGCCCAGCGCGATGACATCGCCGGCGTTCACATGGTCGGCCAGGTAGGCGGCGGCGGCGTGGCCGATCATCAGCGGCGCGTTGCTTCGGTCGGCCGCCGACGGTACCACAACAGCCTGGCTGAGCCCGAAGCGCTGCTTGAGGCTTTCCTCCAGGATCACGCATTCGACAACGCTGTCGCGGATGCGGAACTGGACGACACCCTCTTCGCGGGCGGCCGAGAGAATGCGATGCACCTTGATGCGGCCGACGCCGAGAATTTCGGAAATCCGCTCCTGCGTAAGACCCTCGACATAATAGTGCCAGGCGGCGCGGGCCTTGAGTTCGGCGTCGGGGAAGCGCGAGGCTCTTTCGTTCTCTATGATCGTCATCTGTTTGCCTTGCCGCAGTCGCCGGCTCTGCTCATGATATTCCAATCCGGCGACTTCGAAATGCCCAAGATTTCCGAGACATTGCGTAAGGCAAACCGGCGAACAGCGCAAACCGTGCTCGAATGAAGCGGGCAGGTCTTGACAATTTTCCGACGAACAGTTTAGCTGAACAAAATTGCATGTTAAAGATAAATTGTTCACAGGGAGGGGCCTGGTGAACAAAGTGGCCCGGTGATGCAGCGCCGGATTGCTGTGGAGGAGACAAAGTGGCTGTGAGCAACGACGCAAGCAATTTGAAGGCAGGCGAGTTGAAGGCAGGCTCTGGCGCGCAGGCTACGGCGGGCGCAAGGTTTTCGGCTGTCTTTGCCGGAACCATGGGCCCGCTGATCGGGCTGGTTCTGCTGTGCGTGGCGCTCTCGCTAACCACCGACACCTTCCTGACTGTCCGCAACATCCTCAACGTTCTCGACCAGGTCACCGTGCTCGGCATCATGGCGATCGGCATGACGCTGGTCATCCTGATCGGCGGCATCGACCTGTCCGTCGGCTCGGTACTGGCGCTGGCTTCCATGGTGATGGGCTTCGTCGCCCATCCGGACTATCTCAATCTCGGCCTGCCGGCCGGCATCGCCGCAGCCCTCGTCGTCGCCGGCCTTTGCGGGCTGGTTTCGGGCCTGCTGGTGACGGTCACCAAGCTGCCGCCCTTCATCGCCACGTTGGCGATGATGTCGGTGGCGCGCGGCCTCGCCAACATGATCACCGACGGCTCGCAGATCGTCGGCTTTCCCGACTGGTTCACCAGCCTGTCGATAATCCGCCATTTCGGATTCCTCTCGGTCACCGTCGGGCTGATGATCGTGCTTGCCGTCATTTTCGCGATCTTCCTGAATTATCGCGCTACCGGCCGTAGCCTGTACGCGATCGGCGGCAGCGCCGAAGTCGCCCGGCTGTCCGGCATACCAGTCAAGTCGCTGACCAACTGGGTCTATGCGATCTGCGCCGTGCTGGCCGGTCTCGCCGGCATCGTGCTTGCCGCCCGGCTCGATTCCGTCCAGCCGAGCTCCGGCCTTGGCTACGAACTCGACACCATCGCGGCGGTGGTGATCGGCGGCGCCAGCCTGTCGGGCGGCGTCGGTTCGATCGGCGGCACAGCCATCGGCGTCCTCATCATCGGCGTGCTGCGCAACGGGCTGAACCTGCTCGGTGTCTCGCCCTTCATCCAGCAAGTGGTTATCGGCGTGGTGATCGCGCTGGCGGTGGCCACCGACACGTGGCGGCGCCGAGCACAATGAAGAATGGGGCACAATGAAGAATTGGGCTCAATGAGATTCGCCCCGATATTCGGGCGAAAACGGATCGGTGATCCGAAACTGGGAGTTGTTCGGCCAAGGGGCGCCGCGATGCGCGGGCAGGACAGATTGAACATCAACGGAGGAATAAACATGCTGACCAAACGTTCATTGCTGCTTGCCGCCGCGGCCGTCATCCCGCTGCTTGGCCTGTCCGACATGGCCTCGGCCAAGGAGGCCAAAAAGCTCGGCCTCGCCGTCGCCAATCTGCAGGCCGACTTCTTCAATCAGATCAAGCAGTCCGTCGAAGCCTACGGCAAGGAAAAGGGCATAGAGGTCGTTACCGTCGATGCCAAGGGCGATTCGGCGACCCAGGTCAGCCAGGTACAGGACCTGATCACGCAAAACATCGACGCGCTGATCTATATTCCAGCCGGCGCCACCGCCGCCACCGTGCCGACCAAGACCGCCAAGGCTGCCGGCATCCCAGTCATCAATGTCGACCGCAACGCCGACGGCGCGCCCGGCGACACCTTCATCGCAACCAACAGCGTGGCATCGGCCAAGGCGGTTTGCGACTACATCGCCAAGCAGGCCGGCGGCAAGGGCGAGTTGATCATCATCCACGGCCAGAAGGGCACGACGCCCGAGGTCGACCGCTCGAAGGGCTGCGGCGAAGCGCTGAAAGGCTATCCCGACATCAAGGTTGTCGGCGAATTGTGGAGCGAAGGCTGGCACCAGGACGAAGGCTTCAAGCTGACGCAGGATCTGTTGCAGTCGCACCCCGACGTGTCGATCGTCATCGGCCAGGCCGACGCGCTGGCGCTCGGTGCGGCGCAGGCCGTCAAGGTCGCCAATCCCGGCCACAAGGTCTGGGTTGCCGGCTTCGACGGCGACGTGGCGGCGCTCAAGGCACTGAAGGACGGCGTCTTCGACGTGACCGCGACGCAGCAGACCCAGGGCATGGGCCGGCTCGCCGTCGATGCAGCAATCAAGCTGGTGGCCGGCGAGACCATTCCCGCCGAACAGCTGCAGGATGCGACGCTGACCACCAAGGACAATGTCGAGCAGTTCATCGCCAAGCATCCCTGATTGAGACCAGTCCGGCAATCGACGAGCGCAACGATGTCCACCGATCCTCGCCACACGCACAGCCCCCATAACGGGCTCGTCGTCAGCGGCCTCTGCAAAAGCTACGGGCCGGTGCAGGTCCTGGCCGATGCGAGCTTCGAGGTGCGGCCGGGCGAGGTCGTGGCGCTGCTTGGCGAAAACGGCGCCGGCAAGTCGACTGTCTCGAACATCATCGCCGGGTCGACGAAACCCGATGCCGGCACCATCACCTGGCGGGGGAACGCTTATTCCCCCGCCAATCCTGCCGCGGCGATCGACGTCGGCATCGGCATGATCCACCAGGAGCTGAAGCTCTTGCCCGATCTGTCGGTCGCCGAAAACGTCTATGTCGGGCGCCTGCCGATGCGTGGCGGCCGCATCGACCGCGCGGCAATGAATGCGCGGGCATCGGCCCAGTTGAAGCGCCTCGGCCTCGATGTCTCGCCCGAGCGCAAGGTGCGTACGCTGCGTATCGCCGCCCAGCAACAGGTCGAGATCGCCAAGGCGCTGACGCTCAATGCCGAGCTGCTGATCTTCGACGAACCAACCGCAGCCCTTGGCGGCGAGGAAACGGAGCTCCTGTTCCAGCAAATCCGCAAGCTCAAGGCGGAAGGCATGTCCTTCATCTATATCAGCCACCGGCTGGACGAGATCGCCCAAATCGCCGACCGCGTGGTGGTGATGCGCGACGGGCGCATCGTCGCCCGGCATGAGCGCGCCGATATTCCGGTGCGCACTGTCGTCGAGCAAATGGTCGGCCGCAGTGTCGAGCGGATGTTCCCTACGGTATCGGCGCCGGGCAACGACACGCTGCTCGAGGTCGAGAACCTGTCCTCGCCGGAACGCAGCTTTCAAAATGTCAGCTTTTCAGTGCGGGCCGGCGAAATCCTCGGCATTGCCGGGCTGATCGGCGCCGGACGCACGGAGCTGGTGCGGGCGATCGCCGGTGCCGATCCGATCTCATCGGGATCGGTGCGCGTCGCCGGCAAGCCGGTGCATCTCAATGGCCCGGCGGCGGCGATCAAGGCCGGCGTCGTCCTGGTACCGGAAGACCGCAAGGCGCAGGGCGTGGTGCTCGACCAGACGATCGGCGAGAACCTGGCGATCGGCAATTTCGACCATGTCGCGCCGAATGGCTGGGTGTTCCCGAAGGCGGTGCAGAAATTCGCCGAGGCCGGCATTCGCCGGCTCGGCGTCAAGGGCCGGCCGAACCAGGCGGTCAGCAAGCTTTCCGGCGGCAACCAGCAGAAAGTGATCATCGCCAAATGGGTGTCGCGCCCGCCCAAGGTATTCATCCTGGACGAGCCGACGCGCGGCATCGACGTCGGTGCACGCGCCGCGATCTATGATGTCATCGCCGACCTTGCCCGCTCCGGCATGGCGGTGGTGGTGGTGAGCTCCGACCTCGAGGAAGTTCTCGGCCTGTCGCATCGCGTGCTGGTGGTGAGCCGCGGCCGGCAACGCGGCATTCTCGACCGCAGCGAAGCAAGCAATATCGCCGTGATGGAACTCGCCACGAGCTAGGAACAGCCCATCGAAACAAAGCGCAGCAGGTGGTATCCTCCCGGGCACCAGACCGCGCGGGGCGCCAGCAACAGAGTTGGCGCCCCTTTATTTCCGGAGGACGGCGGTTGGAGCAGAGGGACCGACGATGAAATTATTCGACCTTCATGGTGACGTGGCACTTGTGACAGGCGCCGGCAGCGGCATCGGGCAGGCAATCGCCATTGGGCTGGCCGAGGCCGGCGCCGACATAGCCTGCTTCGGCCACGCCTCGAAAGGCGGGCTGGAGGAGACCGCGCACCGGATCACGGCACTCGGCCGCAAGGCGCTGGTGCTGAACGGCACGGTGACTTCAGAGGCCGATCTCGCGGCCGCGATCGAGCGTACGGAGATGGAACTCGGCGCGTTGACCATCGCCGTCAATAATGCCGGCGTCGCCGGAGCTGAACCGGCAGAGATGCTGTCGCTGGAGAAATGGCAGAAGCTCTATGACGTCAATGTCAGCGGCGTGTTCCTGTCCTGCCAGGCCGAGGCCCGCGCCATGCTGACGCGGCGCAATGGCTCGATCATCAACATCGCGTCGATGTCGGGCTCGATCGTCAATCGCGGCCTGACCCAGGCGCATTACAATTCGTCGAAGGCCGCGGTGATCCACATGTCGAAGAGCCTCGCCATGGAATGGGCCGATCGCGGCCTGCGCGTCAATGTCGTCAGCCCCGGCTACACGCTGACGCCGATGAACAAGCGGCCGGAGGTCGCCGACCAGGTCAAAATCTTCGAGCGCGACACGCCGATGGGCCGCATGGCGGCGCCGGAGGAGATGGTCGGCCCGACCGTGTTCCTGGCCAGCCGCGCCTCGAGTTTCGTCACCGGCATCGACCTGATCGTCGATGGCGGCTTCGTCTGCTGGTAGGAGAAAAAATGCAGATGCGATTCCAGGGAAAAACGGCGGTCATCACCGGCGCCAGCGGCGGCATTGGTGCGGCAATGGCCAGGCGCTTCGCGGCGGAAGGTGCCGCGGTCGTCGTCAGCGCCATCGACGCGCGCGTCGACGAGGTCGCCGCCGATCTCAAGGCTGCGGGCGCCAGGGTCGCATCGCTGCGCATGGACGTGACCAAAAAGGACGAGGTCGTCGCCCTTTATGACCTGGCCGAGCAACAATTCGGCCGCATCGACATCTCCGTGCAGAATGCCGGTGTCATCACCATCGCCAGGATCGAGGCGATGACCGAGGCCGAATGGGACAAGGTGATGGCGGTCAACACCAAGGGCGTGTTCCTGTGCTGCCAGGAGGCGATCGCGCGCATCCGCAAGCATGGCGATGGCGGCCGGCTGATCAACACCGCATCCGGCCAGGCGCGGCAGGGCTTTATCTACACGCCGCATTATGCGGCCTCGAAATTCGGCGTCGTCGGCGTCACCCAGAGCCTGGCCAAGGAAGTGGCCAAGGAGAAGATCACCGTCAACGCGATCTGCCCCGGCATCATCGACACCGATATGTGGGCCTATAACGACGCCGCATGGGGCAAGTTGATGGGCGACTACAAGCCCGGCGAGCTGATGGCCGAATGGGTGAAGAACATCCCGATGGGCCGCGCCGGCAGCGGCGAGGATGTCTCCGGCCTGGTCAGCTTTCTCGCCAGCGAAGATGCGGCCTACATCACCGGCCAGACCATCAATGTCGATGGCGGCCTGATCATGTCGTGAGCGGCGCGGGCCGACGTACCATCCACCGGATATGAAAGCCGCTTCGCTGCGTTCAGCCTGGTCGGCCGGCCCGTGCCAATCCATGCTCCACGAGCCGGTCGATGATTTCGGAATAGCTGACGCCGCTCGCCGCCATTGCCTTGGAATACATGCTGATATCGGTGAAGCCGGGGATGGTGTTGATTTCATTGACCAAGAATTGCATGTCCGGTGTCAGGAAAAAGTCGACGCGCGCCATCCCGTCACAGCCGACGGCTCTGAAAGCCCTTGCGGCCACGTCCCGCATGGCTGCCTCGACCTCCGGCCGCAGTTCGGCCGGCACTTTAAGTGCCGCGCCGTTCTCGTCGATGTATTTGGCATCGTAGCTGTAGAAATCGTGGCTTTCGGCCGGCACGATCTCGCCTGGCCGCGAGACGAACAGGTCGCCTGCCGGGTCCTCCAACACGCTATATTCGATCTCGCGCCCACGAATGAATTCCTCGGCCAACAGCTTGCAATCGTGCCGGAAGGCTTCAGCAAGCGCTCCATCGAATTCCTGGCTGGCATGGACTTTTCCGACGCCGACAGACGATCCCTGACGCGCCGGTTTGATGAAGAACGGCAGGCCGAGTTCGCTTTCCAGTGCAGCGAGGGCGGGCGCCGCACCTTCATGGATCGTCACTGAGCGCGCGATTGGCAGCCCCGCCGCTTCCAGGAGCCGTTTGGCGATGTCCTTGTCCAGCGCGGTTGCCGAACCCAGGATGCCGCAGCCGGCGAGCGGCACCCGAGCCACCTCGGCCACCCCCTGTACCGAGCCGTCTTCGCCATGAGGGCCGTGCAGGACAGGAAACAGGATGTCGATCTTCGGCAGATCATAGGGCGTGCCGTCGGCCGGGATCGCCATCATCCGTCCGCGCCCGCCCGGAACCAGGCAAACTTCCATGCCGGCCGCAGGTTTTGCGAGCGTACCATCCTGGAAGCTGCTCAGCAGCCACTGTCCTTCGCTCGTGACGAAGATTGGGAGGGCATCGTATTTGGCGGACAGCAGCGCACGCATGACATTGGTTGCTGAAAGCACCGAAACGTCATGTTCGGCGGAACGTCCGCCAAAGAGCACGGCAATTCGCAGTCTGTTCAAGGAAGAGGTCATGAAAGCCTCGGATATGATCTGGTGTTGAAAGGTCACAAGCCGGCGGCGATCCCGCGGTTGGCGAAGACGTAAGGCATTTTGGTCTGCTGCATTGTATCGGTACCCTGTCCTTGCGGCTCGCACACGGGATGACCGGCAATCTTGGCTTTTTTCAAACTCATCTACGGGTCCATCCAAAAGACGGGCCGTGAAATTGGCACCGGCGTTAATCGTTGCGCGACGTGAACGTTGGTATATATAATTTCATCCCATGAAAGTGGCTCTGGTCGAGTTGCCGAGCCAAGAGCCGAGATCATGGGACTTTGATGGTTTGCCCCTCAAGACCGGCGATCGATCCGTGGATGACTGCTTCGGCAGCAATCCTTCGGCAGTCATGACGCGGCCGGTCCCGTCACATCTTCACCAATTTGGGCACCACCCCCGTTTTTGCGCCGGCATCCGCTTCGGCAGCATTGTGGCGCCTACGGCCTTGCGCAACGACCAGCTTTTCCAACACAATCAAAAAGACGCAAGAAGGGAACTAACGACAACGTCCACCAGAGCTTGACAGGAGAACAAGCATGTCACTTCGGAGCATGATTTCGAATTTCTCAATGGGAGCCTTAACACTTGCCGCAGCCGCACTGACATCTTCGGCCTATGCGGCAGCGCCGGAATCCAACGACCCGATCAAGATCGCACTGTTCGATTGGACCAGCGTCAATCTGAACGCCAAGATCCTCGGCGGCATCCTCGAAAAGCTCGGCTATACCGTCGAGTATCCGACCGCCGACTATCTCTCCAGCCTGACCACCGGCCTGACCAATGGCGACATCGATGTCGGCTTGGAATTCTGGGACACGACGGCCGGCGAGGCGATGAAGGCCTCGGACGCGACGGGCCAGACCGAACGCCTCGGCAAGCTCGGACCCAAGGCCAAGGAAGAATGGTGGTTTCCCGAATATATGAAAGAGAAATGCCCCGGCCTGCCGAACTGGGAAGCGCTGAAAGACCCGAAATGTGCCGAGGCCTTTTCGACGGCCGAAACCGCGCCGAAGGGGCGCTATCTCGGCGGCCCGGTGACATGGGAAGGTTTTGACGACGAACGCGTCGAGGCGCTGAAACTGCCCTTCACCGTCATCCATGCCGGCACCGATGCGGCGATGTTCGCCGAACTGGACTCGGCCTATCAGCGCAAGGCGCCGATCATGCTGTGGATCTATTCGCCGCATTGGGCGCCGGCCAAATACAAGGGCGAATGGGTCGAATTCCCCGACTATACGACAGAGTGCTACACCGACCCGAAATGGGGTGTGAACCCCGACGCGAAATACGACTGCGGCAAGCCGCATGGCGAGATCTGGAAATATTCTTGGGCCGGCATGAAGGACAAATGGCCTGTCGCCTACAAGGTCGCGAAAAACTACACGGTCGACACCGACGAGCTCAACAAGATGAGCGGCGAGATCGATCTCGAAGGCAAGACGCCGGAAGACGTCGCCGCCGCCTGGATCGCCGCCCACGAAGCCGACTGGAAAGCCTGGGCCGAGTGACCGTCTGACTGGAAATCCGACGACCCGGCCATCCGTGGCCGGGTCTCGATCCCGTGTTCCAGAAGGACGATCGCATGACCGATACGATTGAACAGGCGGCGAAAGCGGGCAACGATGCCCGCCCGATAAAGCTTGCCTGTCGCAATGTCTGGAAGCTGTTCGGGGCGGACGCGGCCAATTTCATCCGTCGGCGCGACGGCAAGGCCAGCCTGGCGGACATCGCCGCTGCCGGACTGGTTGGCGCGGTGCGCGCCGTCGATCTCGAAATCCGCCAGGGCGAGATCTTCATCATCATGGGACTTTCGGGGTCAGGCAAGTCGACGCTGGTGCGCTGCATGTCGCGGCTGATCGAGCCGACCCACGGCAAGGTCGAGTTTGAAGGCAAGGACCTGCTCAAGATTTCCGATGCCGCGCTGATCGAGCTGCGACGCCATCGCATGGGCATGGTGTTCCAGAATTTTGCCTTGCTGCCGCATCTCAACGTACTGGAGAACATCGCCTTTCCCTTGGGCATCCAGGGGCAGGACCGGCCGACGCGCGAGAAGCGGGCCGGTGAAGTCATCGAGCTGGTCGGCTTGCGCGGCCGCGAGCATTTCTATCCGCGCGAGCTTTCCGGCGGCCAGCAACAGCGTGTCGGCATCGCCCGCAGCCTCGCCACAAAGCCGGAAATCTGGTTCCTCGACGAGCCGTTCTCGGCCCTCGATCCGCTGATCCGCCGTGAGATGCAGGACGAGCTGATGCGGCTGCAGACCATGCTGCACAAGACCATCGTCTTCATTACCCATGATTTCGACGAGGCCATCCGGCTGGCCGACCGGATCGCCATCATGAAGGACGGCGAGGTCATCCAGATCGGCACGCCGGAAGAGCTGGTGGTCAATCCGGCGACCGACTATGTCGCCGAATTCACCCGCGATGTCGATCGCGCCAAGGTGATATCGGCGCGCAGCCTGATGCGCGCCTGCGACGGTGCCGAGTACGGCGGCACGGTCGCGCCGGATGCCAAGATATCAAGTTTTTCGGCTGATATCGTCTCTGCCGGCAAGCCCTTCGCGGTGGTCAACGGCACCGGCAAGCCGATCGGCTTAGTCACGCCGCAGGCGGTGATCGATCTTCTCGCCGGCATCGAGCGTCGTGGGGCCGGCGCATGACGGTCACGGCAAGCGCCAGCGCAGCGAGGCCCCGGCCGGTTCAAACCTGGCTGGCGATCTGGGCCTGCGCGCTCGCCGCCGTGCTTATCGTCTTCCTGCTGCAGGAAAGCCTGCCCTGGGCGGTCAATTACCCGGCCGGCGCGATCGTTCCTGTCGCAGACTGGGTCGGTGCGCTGATGAACTGGGTGAAGTCGAACTTCTCCTGGCTGACCCGCTCGATCACCGCGGTGCTCGGCGTGCCGCTCGATTTCGCGCTCGCTCTTCTGGCCAAGAATTTCAAGATCGGCCATGGCGCGGATATGATCGTCTTGCCGCGCCTGTCCTGGGTCGGCGTCTGCGCTACCGCCTATCTTGCCGGGCGCGCCGTCGGCGGCTGGAAGCTGGGTGCGCTGGTCGGCGGCTGTTTTCTCTACATCGCGCTGTTCGGGCAGTGGACCAGCGCCATGCTGACGCTGGGCTTGATCTCGATCGCCGTGCCGTTTTGCATTGTTACTGGGCTGTTCGCCGGCATCTGGGCATGGCGCAAGCCTTGGGCGGAGAGGTTGTTGATCTCCCCTGCCCTCGATCTGATGCAGACGATCCCGACCTTCGCCTATCTGATCCCGATGCTGCTTCTGTTCGGCAACAGCCCGGTCTCGGCAATGATCGCGACGGCAATTTTCGCGACGCCGCCAATGGTGCGGGCGACGATGCTCGGCCTGTCGCGGGTGCCGTCGGAGATCGACGATTTCAGCCAGATGGCCGGCTGCACGGCACGGCAGAAGCTGTGGCGGGTGCTGTTGCCGTCGGCGCGGCCGACATTGATGGTCGGCGTCAACCAGGTCATCATGCTGGCGCTCAATATGGTGATCATCGCCTCGATGATCGGCGCCGGTGGGCTCGGCTATGACGTGCTTTTGGCGTTGCGCGCGCTCAAGGTCGGCGAGGCCATGGAAGCTGGCCTCGCCATTGTCGCGCTGGCAATTGCACTCGACCGGCTGAGCCAGGCGATCGCGCACAATCACGCCAAGGGCAATGTCCGCCATCAGGCCAGCACCAGTTTCTGGCGACGCTATCCCAATCTGACGCTGGCCGTCGCCATTCTCGCCGCCACCACGCTGCTCGGCCTGTTCGTGCCAGCGTTCGCCGCGGTGCCGAAAGCGATCACCTTGACCACCGCGCCTTTGTGGAAGGCGGCGGTGAACTGGATCACCATCAACTTCTTCGACACGATCGAAGCGTTCCGCGTGGTGCTTATCCTCAATGTGCTCAACCCGGTGCGCGCCTTCTGCGAGGGCTTTCCGTGGCTGGGCGCGGTGTGTCTCCTCGGCCTTGCCGGCTACCAGCTCGGCGGCTTGCGCCTCGCCGCCCTGGTCGCGGCTTTGACAGCGTTCTGCGCCGTCACCGGACTTTGGGAAAAGACCATGGCGACGGTCTATTTGTGCGGAATCTCGGCCTTTATCGCCTGCCTGATCGGCATCCCGATCGGGCTGATGGCATCGCGCAGCGACCGCTTCGAAAAGACCGTCACGCCGGTCATCGACACGCTGCAGGTGCTGCCGTCGTTCTGCTTCATCATTCCGGTGGTGATGCTGTTCAGGGTCGGCGACGTCACCGCGATGATCGCCACCGTCGCGTTCGCCGTGGTGCCGGCGATCCGCTACACCAATCACGGCATCCGGCAGGTGCCGTCGGCGCTGATCGAGGCGGCGAAGGTTTCGGGCTGCACCAGGCGCCAGACCTTCTTTCGCGTGCAGCTGCCGCTGGCGTTGCCCGAGATCATGCTCGGCGTCAACCAGACCATCCTGATGGCACTGGCGATGATCATCATCTGCGCCATGGTCGGCACGCGCGATCTCGGCCAGGAGGTGTTCATCGCCCTATCCAAGGCCGATTCCGGCCGCGGCATCGTCGCCGGCCTGGCCATCGCCTTCATCGGCATCGTCGCCGACCGGCTGTTCAACGCCTGGACGGCCAAGGCTCGGGCAAGGCTGGGATAGGCAAAAATCAACACTCGGTTAGCTGGCCGTCGCCAATGGCGCGGCGGTGATGAGCTGCCGACCCCCTTATACCCACTGATATAGCCCTTTGTGATTATTGCTCGCTCTTGGCTCACAGCGTAAGGCTGTGATGGGTCGGAGGCTCAACAGGAGAGCGTACAATGTCTAAACGCGTTTCCTTTACTCCCGGTGATCTAGCAGATCGTCAATGGGGCACCAATGACACCCTCGCAGGCGATCTAAATACAAACATCTTAATCGGTGATGCTGGCGGCAGCCTGCTCGATTTCTCGAGGGGCGGCAACGATACCTTCACGGAAAACGAACCCTCAACCTACACCCTTTACGGTGACGCGGTTGGCAGCATGTTCAATTTTACTCGAGGCGGTGATGATACCTTCACGGGGTCGAGTTTCTCCATCACCACTGCTTACGGTGATGCGGGCGAGGATATGTCGGACCACAGCAAGGGCGGCAACGACTCCTTCCAGGGCAGCTCCACACAGGTCATCAACACTTTCTTCGGTGACGCCGGCGGCAACATGATCGGCCATGCTCAGGGCGGAGATGACAGTTTCACGGCCCTTCCTAACTCTTTCAACGACTTCTACGGTGACGCCGGCGTCGATATGTCGGACCACAGCAAGGGCGGCAACGACACCTTCGAGGGCGCCAGTGTCGCCGTCAACATTTTCTTCGGCGACGCCGGGAACAACATGTCTGGCCATGCTCAAGGTGGCGACGACAGTTTCATGGCCAGGAGCGACTCCAGCAACGCTTTCTACGGGGACGCCAACGGCGATATGTCGGGCTACAGTAAGGGCGGCAACGACAATTTCAATGGCGCCAGTAACGCCGACAACATTTTCTACGGTGACACCGGTCGCAGCATGTCTGGCCATGCTCAGGGTGGCGACGACCATTACACAGACTTTGGTGGCACGGTTCAGACCAAAAGCTTCTTTGGCGACGCGAGCCTACATATGTCCGACTTTGCTCAGGGCGGCAACGATACCTTCACGAGCGTGGGTGGGTCCGGGATAAGTTTCCATGGTGACGCGGCCGGCATCATGTCCGGCCATGCTCGCGGTGGCGATGACGTGGCCGTGCTGCAAGGCACCAATAATTTCGGCTATGGCGATGCTGGTGCGATGGCCGGCAATGCTTTGGGCGGCAACGATACTCTGATCGGCGGCAATAAGAGCTCTGGTCCTGATGATGTTCAAAGCGAGTTGTATGGCGACGCACCTTTCATGTCCGGTTCCGCCCAGGGCGGCAACGACATTCTTACCGGCGGCCACAACAGCGAAAGCGGCCAGGTCCGCAACTTCCTGTGCGGCGACGCCCTGCAAATGTCCGGTTCGGCTCTGGGCGGAAACGATACCCTGTACGCCGGGAGCGCGGCACCCGGCTGCACCGTCATCAACGACATGTGGGGTGACGGGCAACTGAGCGAACTGGCTCAGGGCGGCAGAGATCAATTCATATTCAAGGACGATGGTTCAATGACGGTCGGAACCCAAAACACCATCTACGACTTCAGCCAGACCCAAGGCGACACCATTGTATTTAGTGGCGTGGAGGGCGTGCAATCGTTCGATGATCTCACAATTGCGCAAAGTGGAACCGACACCATCATTACCGCAGGAGTCGATCAAGTTACTCTCGCAAACTTTACAAGCCCGCTGACGACGAGTGACTTTTTGTTTGTCTGAAAGCGAAGCTCTTATCGCATTCGAAGAGGGGGAATGCGTGAGAATTCGTTGAGCATCGTCGCGCGGCCGGTCGCCCCAATAATGCTCGACCGGCCGATCGACAATCCCAGCCGCAAGTATGGATCAAGCGGCCAGGAATCTCTCGGTCAAACGAGCCCAGAGCGCTGCGCCGACGGTCAGATTGCCGTCGTTGAAATCATATTTCGAGCTGTGCAGGATGGCTGAATCCTCGCCGTTTCCGAGGCGCAGGAAGCAACCGGGTTTGTGTTCGAGGAAATAAGAAAAATCTTCGCTGCCGGGGATCAACGGGCAGACGGACACCTTGTCCTGACCGACGAGTTCGACAGCGATGTCTGTCGCAAAGGACGTCTCGCGCTCGGAATTGACCACCACCGGGTAGCCGCGCTCATAATCGATCTCGACCGTTGCGCCATGCGCCTGCGCCACAAGTGCTGCGATATTGCGAATACGCTGCTCGAGCGTGTCGCGGATCTCGGCCGAGAAGGAGCGGACGCTCAGCGTGATTTCGGCGTGTTCCGGGATGACGTTGGAGGCCGTGCCTCCGTGAATCGTGCCGACGGTGACGACAGCCGTCTCGATCGGGTTGACGTTGCGCGACACAACCGTCTGCAGGGTCATGACGATGTTGGCGGCAGCGACGATCGGGTCTACCGTCAGGTGCGGACGCGAGGCGTGGCCGCCACGCCCGGCGATCCTGATGGTGACGGTATCGCTCGCCGCCATCAGCGGCCCGGCGCGCATCAGGAACGAACCCGTCGGCGCGCCCGGGTGGTTGTGCAGCCCGAATATCGCATCGCAGGGAAAGCGCTCGAACAGGCCGTCGGCGATCATCGCCTGCGCCCCGCTTCCCTTGCCGGCTTCCTCGGCCGGCTGGAAGATGAGGTTCACCGTGCCGTTGAAATGCCGTGTGCGCGCCAGGTATTCGGCGGCGCCGAGCAGTATCGTGGTGTGGCCGTCATGACCGCAGGCGTGCATCTTGCCGCTGGCCTGGCTGGCATAAGGGAGATTGGTAGCTTCGGTGATCGGCAGGGCGTCCATGTCGGCACGGATGGCGATGCTGCGGCCGCTGCCCTGGCGCAGGCGGCCGACGACCCCGAGCCCGCCGACATTGCGCGTCACCTCATAGCCCCAGCTTTCGAGCCGTTCGGCAACGTATGCAGCCGTTTCGTGCTCCTGGAATGAAAGCTCGGGATGGGCGTGCAGGTGCTGGCGGGCCGCTGCAAGCTCGGCGGCCTTGTCGGCGAAGTCGGAAATGGCGGCGAACTGGTTGGAGGTCTTTGGCATGGGAGGTCCTTTGCCGGCCGAGCAGGTGCCGCGCCGGCTTTGCTTTTAGATGAAACGGCTTAAGAAAGCCCGCGTACGCGGGTGCCTGGGTTTAGCGAGAACCTCGTCCGGAGGCCCGGCCTCGATCACATTACCGTCGTCCATGAACACCACCCGATCCGCCGCTTCGCGGGCGAACCCGATCTCATGCGTGACCACGATCATGGTCAAGCCCTGCCTGGCGAGATCGCGCATGGTGGCGAGCACCTCGCCGACCAGCTCCGGATCGAGCGCCGACGTCGGCTCGTCGAAGAGCATCAATTTCGGGCGGATGGCGAGCGCACGGGCGATGGCGACGCGCTGCTGCTGGCCGCCTGAAAGCTGGCGCGGATAGGCGTCGATCTTGTCGGCAAGACCGACACGGGTCAGCAGTTCGCGGGCGTAGCCGATCGCCTCCTTGCGGTTCTCCCGGTGAACGCCGACCGGAGCCTCGATGACGTTCTGCAGGGTCGTCATGTGCGGATAGAGATTGAACTGCTGGAACACCATGCCGATCTTGCGCCGCTGCGCGGCGATCGCGCGGTCGGGAAGCCTGTCGAGGCGGCCGTCGTGCAGCCGGTAACCGATCTGCTCGCCGTCCACCTCAATCGACCCCTGGTCGATCGCCTCGAGATGATTGATGCATCGCAGGAAGGTCGACTTTCCGGAGCCGGACGGTCCGAGAATGACCACCACCTCGCCAGGCGCGACGTCCAGATCAATGCCCTTCAGCACCTCGAGCGGGCCGAAGGCCTTGTGAACGTTGCGCGCCCGGACCAGGGGCGTGTCATGCGCGCTCATTGGCGGCCTCCAGGGTGGCGGTCGCCGTCTTCTCGCGCGCGCCGCGGTCGCCGCGGCTGTAGTGGCGTTCGATCGCGCCTTGCGCGACATTGAGGACCGAGGTGATCAGCAGGTACCACGTACCCATCCGGTGAAGACCGCAGACGTGTATCCGGCGGCCATGAGGACCTGAGCACCGCGGTGCCGGCGTCAAGTTTTTGATG